>JANWVR010000075.1 GCA_025056735.1 Saprospiraceae bacterium | reverse complement strand
TTCGGTTCGTTTTCACTGAAGTAACGCCTGCAAGGGCATAAGTTTGTCCGCTGACGATAAACCGCGAGTTTGTTACGGTTACATTGGACTCATTCAGGAAGATTGTCTCGTTCATAGTTGGATAAGTTTGGTGATAGGTTTGACTCATGGGTATTTTTAGTCATATCAAGATTGGCTCTGAACAGGAAGCCATGTCTGGGAAAGTTCCTATGGTTTGGCAGCGATTATTTCTCGTAAGCCATGCCTCGAGCGTGCTGCGCTAAATACATTTTACCTTCATAAAGCAAAAAGGTATTTCGCGCGGCCAAAGGCTTTTTTTTCCTTGAGCGTTCAAACAAATTTATGGCTTCGAGGACATGCTCTGCCCTTACATTTTCCCAATGTTTTCTCATAGCACACACGTTTTGGCGTTTGGCCGTATGTTCGTTAGCCAACTGCTGCCAATTTTGTGCCAAAATGCCTGTCTTTCTATTCTGGCTTACTCCTCTTCGTCAAAATAAACCTTGTAGTACTTTTTTCCTCGCACTTCGTCGTATCCGCGCTCGATGAGGTCGCGGCGGCCGTGGACGTAGATGTGGAAGTTTTTGTCTAATTTGATGACGCTTTTGAGGATTTTGAATTCTTTTTTGACGGCGGGTTTGCTGATGTCGAAGCGATCTTCAAGAGGAACGGCGTAGGCCTGAGCGTATTCCTCGCGATAGGTCTGGAAGGCTTGCTGTTGTTCTTCATCTGGGAAAAGCGTTTTGGCATACTGGTCGGCGTCGAAGTGTTCGTTTTCTTTGAAGTAAAGGCCTGAGCGATAAAGCGCATCGAGTTGGTCGGTGCGGTCGAGGCCGAATTGATGGGGCAATTTGTGCTGGATAAATTCGCTGGATAGGGCGATGTAGTGTCGGGTCTGGAAGTAGTGGTCTTCTACAGGTCGGAGGCGGAGGAAGTCGTCTTTCCAGAATGAGCGTTCGTCGCGTTTGGACACGGTATCTATGGCGCAGAGGCGGTAGCCGTCCACTTCGTCGAGGTTAAAGATAAGGGCGGCCGTTTCGGGTTTTTCGGGCGAGATGCCGCTGCGCACACTGAGAGCGTACTGTTCGGGCAAGCGCTCGACATGGAGGAACTGCTGAGGGTTTTGCACTTTCCACAGGCCGAGGGCAGAGGTGGTTTCGCCACCCAGGACGATGCCTTCGAAGTACATGAGTAAAAACTCGCCGCCCTGCATGCGGCTGTTTTCGGAATGTTCGTAGAGGCGCTGGGCTAAGCGGGTAGCCTCTTCGGGCAGGGCGTCCGGGTCATGGAAAAGCGTATGACAGGATTGGAATACCGGGTGATGGCTGACGTCCTCTTCATGAAAGAAATAGAAGAACTCAGCCATTTTCTCAAAGGGTTTGAGGAAGGCGCCCAGCAGCCATTCATGCACAACGTCGTGGGGCGGGACGAGAATTTGCTTGGGCAGATAAACGCCCTCGTTTCGGGTCTTGGCGCCAACCCAGGCAACAGCGACGCGGCGCAGATGGGCATTGCTGAAATCAAACATGTTTGGAATTTAAAAATGAAGAATGAAAAATTAAAAGTAATGGCCCTTAAAACAGAATTTTTATCCTAAAAAAATTGAAATGATTCGCAAAAAATAATATCAGAAGACTTTCGGCGATTTTTCCACTTTTCACTTTTCACTTTTCACTTTTCACTTTTCACTTTTCACTTTTCACTTTTCACTTTCCATTTTCCATTCCCAAGGCCTTCCACATTTTGAAGTAGATGTCGGTGTTGTCGTACACCCCGGAGAAGAGGCGGGCTTGCGGGCCGTAGGCGAAGACAGGGACCATAGCGGCGGAGTGCAGGCGTGCGGTGAAGGCGGGTTCGAATTGTTTGGGATTTTTGGCGGTATTGAGGCTCATGCCGCCGCATTCATGGTCGCCGGTAACGATGACTAAGGTTTCGCCGTTTTGCTGGGCGAATCGGAGGGCTTCGATTACCGCGGCTTCGAAGTCGCGCATTTCGGCTTTGAGCCAGTTGACGTCGTTGGCGTGGAGGGCCCAGTCAATCTGGCTGCCTTCCACCATGAGGAAGAAGCCTTTTGGGCTGCGTTTTTGGAGGTATTCGCAAGCTTTGGCGGTGGCGCTGGGCAGGTATCGGCGGCCTTCGTGGGCGCTGGGTGGTTCGCGGTCGGAGGTGAAGAGGTAGAAGGGCGCCGAACCGTCTAAGGGCAGATGGTTGAACGCGGTTCCCAGTCGGATGATGTATCCGCGCCGTCGGAGCGAGTCGAGCAGGTTGCGCCGGTCAGGGCGGTCGTTGAAGTATCCGCTGCCGCCGCCGATGAAGCAATCGAGTTTGACTTTCAGGTAGTCCTCAGCAATATACTCGGAGAAGGCGCGCAGGTCTTGATGAGCGACGAAGCAGGCGGGCGTGGCGTGCGTAGCCGAGCAGGTAACTGCCATGCCGGTGGCCCAGCCGCGGTCGGAGAGTTCTTCCAGGATGGTCCGGCAGGGTGTGTAATCGGGCGGCACAAGGCCGATGGCGCCGTTTTTTGTTTTGCGTCCGCAGGCGAAGGCCGTGGCACCGGCGGCAGAGTCGGTTACGCGCTCATCGTGGGCGTGGGTTTGATGAAAGCCTACGACGGGGAACTGCTCCCATACCGAACGCCCGACGCCGCGCCAATAAAGGGATGCGCTGATTTGAGGGGTGGCCATGCCGTCGCCGATGAGCAGGATGATATTTCTGGGGCGTTCGGCCTGTGGCACGAAGGCTCCAGTAGCTTGCTTTGGCGAGTCTGCACAGGCAGCGAGCAAGAGCAAGAGTATGGAGGGAAAAGGCGGACGCAAAAGTTGGATCATGGCATTCAGGCCTGAATGAGGACGCCATCGCGCATTTCCAAGCGGCGGTCGGAGAGCTCGGCCAGTTCGTAGTTGTGCGTAACGATGACGAAGGTCTGGCCGTAGTCGCGGCGCAGCTGTTGGATGAGGCGATGCAGGTCGGCGGAGGCGGCGCTGTCTAAGTTGCCGGTGGGTTCGTCTGCAAAGACAATGTCGGGCTGATTCACTAAGGCACGGGCGACGGCCACGCGCTGCTGTTCGCCACCGCTCAGTTCGGTGGGTTTGTGATGCAGGCGCTGGCTCAGGCCTAAGTATTCGAGCAACTCGGTGGCGCGTCGGCGTACTTGTGCTGCTGGTTTTTTCTGGATGAAGCCCGGCAGGCACACGTTTTCTAAGGCCGTAAATTCGGGAAGCAAGTGGTGGAACTGGAACACAAATCCGATGTGCCGATTGCGAAAGGCGGCCAGTTGACGCCCGGGCAGCCGCTGGACGTCTGTTTGACGGATGCGAATTTCCCCTCGGTCAGCGCGGTCAAGCGTGCCGAGAATGTGCAGGAGCGTACTTTTGCCCGAACCAGATTTGCCTACGATACTCACAATTTCGCCGCGTTCTACTGTCAGGTCTATGCCCTTCAGGATGTGCAGCTGGTCAAAAGATTTATGGATGTTCCTGGCTTCCAGTACCATATTTAGAAAGAAGATCTGTCGCTTTCCGATGAAGAATGCGGGCAAAGATAGCACCTGCTATCGTTCGCGTTCTTATTGCTGCTGTCTGGAGCAGGAAATGGCGTCCCGGCTTACTCCTAAAACACTCCCTTGCGCGTGAGAGTCCTGCAATTGTGTAAGAAGTACCCTTATCCGATAAAAGACGGCGAGAGCGTAGCGATTGTCTATCTGTCGCGGGCCTTGCAACAATGCGGTTGCACGGTGTCGCTGTTGGCCATGAACACCCGCCGGCACTGGTATGGAGGCGGAGGCCCTCCTGAGGCTTTGGAGCATTACGAGCGTGTACATGCCGTGGCGGTGGACAACCGTATTCGCCTATGGTCGGCCGTTCGCAATCTGTTTTCCGGACGTTCATACCATGTTGAACGCTTTGTTAGCGAGGCTTTTGCGCGTCGGTTAGCGGAAATCCTGCAGCAGGAGACTTTCGACGTCGTGCTGTTGGAAACCATCTACCTGACGCCCTATGTACCGCTTATTCGGGAGCACAGTCGAGCGTGCGTAGCGCTGCGGACGCACAACGTGGAGAGCGAAATCTGGGAGCGCATAGCAGCACACAGCGGTTTTGCGAAGCGCCAGTATTTGCGTCTCCAGGCCCAACGCCTCAAGCGCTTCGAGCAAGCACACCTACACGACGGCGACATCGTAGTGGGCATCAGTGAACGCGACGTGGCCACCTTTCGCGCCTGGGGCCTGCAAAAGCCGGCTGTAGTTGTGCCTATTGGTGTGGATATGGCGGCCTATGTGCCGGATGAAAACAGCTTCGAGCAGCCGTTGAGTCTGTGTTTTATCGGCTCTTTAGATTGGCAACCCAACCTCGAAGGTTTGCAGTGGTTTCTGGACGAGGTCTGGGCGCCGCTGCTGGCGCCCGCCTTCCCGGAGTTGACGCTTCACATCGCCGGGCGAAACACGCCGGCGTGGATGCGCCAGCTCCACCTGCCGCGCGTACACGTGCACGGGGAGGTGCCCGACGCAGCCGTTTTTCTCAATGCACATCCTGTGCTCGTCGTTCCATTGCTCTCGGGCGGCGGCATGCGCGCCAAAATTGTGGAAGCGATGGCGCTGGGGCGTGTGGTGATCAGCACTTCCGTTGGTTTGGAGGGCATTCCCGCTCGACACGGTGCTGAAGTGTTGGTCGCTGACGACGCGCTGGCCTTTGCCGAAGCAGTGCGCTTTTGCTTAGAACAGGCCAACCAATTGGTTCATATAGGGCGCCGAGCACGCGCATTTTGCGAGGCGCAGTTCGACCACATTCATGTAGCAGAACAACTCTTGGAGGCTTTCCAGGCTGAAATAAAAAAATAAGCAAAACAGAGCATTGCCCGAATACCGTTTTAAGCCCGCTAAAAGAAAAGATAGGTAAGGGTGAAAACAGCTGTGGATTTTCACACAACTGGAGGCACTTGCACATGCTACTTAAGTAAAAAAGCCATGAAATGCTAAAAAGCTTTAACGCATGCTTCATATGCGATGCCTATTTTTGCCGCCATTACAATAACACTTGCCTGCATCTTTCTCTATTTTTTATGAGTCAGCGAACGCCTTTCGTGTTTTAATCCTCTAAACTCATACGGAAATAATCTTATATGAAGAAGACAGCGCTCATCTTCGGTGCAGGCGGTTTTATTGGCAGCCATATGGCACGGCGGCTCAAGGTAGAGGGCTACTATGTACGTGGAGTAGACTTGAAATATCCGGAATTTTCTCCTACTGCTGCCGACGATTTTATCCTGGGCGACCTTCGAGACCCTCATGTCTGCCAGAATGTGCTCGACCGTCCGTTTGACGAGGTGTATCAGTTTGCCGCTGATATGGGTGGAGCTGGATACATTTTCACAGGCGATAACGACGCCGACGTCATGCACAATTCAGCGTTGATCAACCTGAATATCATACCCTTGTGCGTACAGCAGCGCGTGGGAAAAGTATTCTACTCCTCTTCCGCCTGCATGTACCCGGCTTACAACCAGCAAGACCCTGACAACCCGCGCTGTTGCGAAGACTCGGCTTATCCAGCGCAGCCCGACAGCGAGTACGGCTGGGAGAAGCTCTTCAGCGAGCGCCTTTACCTGTCTTTTCAGCGCAACTACGGGCTGAACGTCTATATTGCCCGTTTTCACAACATTTATGGGCCAGAGGGCGTGTGGCGCGGTGGAAAAGAAAAGGCGCCGGCCGCCCTGTGCCGCAAGGTAGCCGAAGCCTCCGACGGGGGCGAAATCGAAATCTGGGGCGATGGCCGACAGACGCGCTCCTTCCTGTACATTGATGAGTGTATTGAGGGCGTGCGCCGCATGATGGCGTCGCGTTTTTCGGGGCCACTCAACATTGGCTCCGATGAAATGATCACCATCAACGACCTGGCACGGTTAGTTATCCGCATCTCGGGCAAACGCCTGAGCATCCGAAATGTCCCTGGGCCGGAAGGTGTTCGCGGGCGCAACTCCGACAACACCCTCATCCGGCAGGTGCTGCATTGGGCGCCCAAATACCCCTTAGAATTGGGTATGCGCAAAACCTACGCCTGGATCGCCCAACAGGTGGAGGCCAGTAGAACTGCAGAGACCGCAGCAGCGCTGTGGGAGGGAAACGGTGCGACCCGCAGAGTCTGCCAATAAGGTTTTAGTCAACGCAGAGACCCCTCAAGTCTCCGC
The DNA here is from genome assembly GCA_025056735.1 of Saprospiraceae bacterium. Lineage (GTDB taxonomy): Bacteria > Bacteroidota > Bacteroidia > Chitinophagales > Saprospiraceae > M3007. The sequence goes on along the minus strand of JANWVR010000075.1, from coordinate 37,332 downwards.
ATTTTTTAAGCCGCACCTGGCTGCTGTCTTGTTGCATTTAACGGCTTTACCTGAAAAGTATCGGAACTTTGTGTCCTTGGAGTGCGACCATCTCAGCGCGCGATACACCGCTTATGGAACTTGTTACAGAACAATCATCGCCGCATCGGCATTTAGAGACGCTTAGTACACGGGAGCTGCTGGAGCGCATCAACTCAGAAGACAAAACCGTCCCCTATGCTGTTGAGCGCGCTTTGGCGCAAATAGAAGCATTGGTGGAGGCGCTAGTGCCGCGTATGGCTGCGGGCGGGCGACTGTTTTACATCGGCGCCGGCACAAGCGGCCGGCTGGGCATTGTAGACGCTTCCGAAATACCGCCTACCTACGGAGCGCCTCCTGGCTGGGTAATCGGCCTCATTGCTGGCGGCGACGGCGCCATCCGAAAAGCCGTCGAAGGCGCCGAGGACAGCGAAACGCAAGCCTGGGAGGACCTTCGGGCGCATCAGATTGACGAGCAGGACTTTGTCGTCGGCATCGCCGCCTCGGGAACTACCCCTTATGTCGTTCATGGCTTGCGCACATGCCGGCAGCACGGCATCCCAACGGGCTGCATTACCTGCAACCCGGGCGCGCCCGTGCTCGCCGAAGCAGATTATCCGATATTGGTGGTTACTGGCCCAGAGTTTGTTACAGGGAGCACCCGCATGAAAGCTGGCACCGCGCAAAAATTGGTGCTGAACATGATCTCCACCACCGCCATGATCCGGTTGGGCCGCGTACAGGACAATAAAATGGTGGACATGCAACTGAGCAACAACAAGCTTATCGCCCGCGGCACCCGCATGGTAGCGCACGCCACCGGCCTGGACGAAGTACGCGCCCGGCAATTGCTGTTGGAGCACGGCAGCGTGCGAGAGGCCATAGCCGCCTTCAAACCTTGAACTCCAGCAAGAATCGCTTCACCTCGGCCTGGAAAGCGGCTTCGTCGTCGCGGTCAAAGACCACACGCACCGGCAATACGTACACGGGCAGCTGATGCAGCCAAAAATATTCGTGATAGCGCTCTAAACGAGTAGCGTCTTTCTCGGTAGTGAGCAACAGTTTACTTGACCCGGGCAAGGCCTCAAAACGTCGGCGAATATCCTCTAAGTCGCTGTCAGTAAAGTAGTGGTGATCGGCGAACTCGAAAGCATACACCGAGCGCAGATGCCGGCCCAGATAGCTCAGCAGATAATCCGTGTGCGCAATAGCGCTGACCAACAGCGCATCGGTATGGTCGTCCAACGGGCGACGCACATCTGGGCGCAGCAAGTCGTAAGGGTCTTCGTATTGGTAACGCGAGAAAAAAACGCGCTGACGCAGCAGAGGCCTTATCTCCTGAACCAACGCAGTGCGTTGCGCCTCCGTCAGCTCAGGCGGACACTTAGTAACCAAAATCAGATCAGCGCGCCGATAGCCGCTTCGGCCCTCGCGCAGCCGCCCTGAGGGTAAAAGCCAATCCCGTGTGAACGGACGACTGTACTCCGTGAGCAGGATGTTCAGCCCCGGCGTGACGGCTAAGTGCTGGAAGGCGTCGTCGAGCAGGACACACTGGGTCTCCGGATTGCGACGCACCAACTCAGGTATGCCCAACACGCGACTCTCGCTGACGCACACAGGCACCTCTGGAAACTTGCGCTTAATCTGCAGCGGCTCGTCGCCCACGTCCTCCGCCGTATCTATCACACTAACTGGCCGGTAGCCGCGCGTCTTGCGCCCGTACCCTCTGCTGAGCACCGCCACCTCGATGTATTGACTGAGCCAGCGCACCAAGTATTCAATGTGCGGGCTTTTGCCCGCTCCACCTACCGTCAGATTACCTACCGAAATCACTGGAATATCGAAACGCGCACTCTTGAGCACACCTATGCGGTACAGGGCATTGCGCACACTAACCGCCAGGCCATACAACAGCGAAAAAGGCGCTAACAATATCCGAATGACGACGTCCTCTTCCATAACTCGACCGATAAAAATAGGCCCGAAGGAAGATAAATTCCTTCGGGCCGATACTTGACGATGTGGTGGTACCTCCCAGAATCGAACTGGGGACACACGGATTTTCAGTCCGTTGCTCTACCAGCTGAGCTAAGGCACCATTTTCGCAAATGCGGGTGCAAAGATATGGGCGTCGGTTTTACACAAACAACCTTTTTGCTCATTTTTTTGCAAAGAAATCGCCTCAACGGAGGATACCACGCCATGCTTGAAGGAATAAAGCCCTGATAAACAGCTACCTGACTGGGCGGCAAGCAAACTTATCGCAAGAGCGTACGTCTCGACAAGTCCGAGGGAGTCGCGTAATTTTGCCTGCCTATGCGTCAGACGTTTGCTCATTTGCTTCTGCTGCCGTTTGCAGCCGGCGCGCTTTTATTTCTGTATCTGGCCTGGAACGATAGCGACTATGCGCCGGGCATCATTCCTTTTGTGCTGGTCGGAGCAGTTATCTGGATATTCAGCCCTCAGATCAACTGGTGGTGGTACTCTCGCCGACCGCCCGAATTGCCAGACGCTCTGCGTGTTCTGTTGGAGCGCGGGAGTGTCTTTTACCGCGCTTTGCCTCCTGCTGGGCAACAGCGCTTTCGCCACCGGGTAGCCCTCTTTATGATGGGCACGGACTGGATGCCCATCGGCTGGCCCGAAGAGCGACCGCTGCCGTTGGACATTCAATTAGCGCTGGCCACTCCGGCCGTAACACTCACGTGGAACGAGCAGGAGTTTTTATTCTATAAATTAGAAAAAGTGGTCGTCTATCCCTATCCTTTCCCTTCACCCCAGCACGACTACCCGCACGCTTCCGAACTCTACGCTCCCGATGGCTGCCTGCTCTTCTCAGCCGAACAGCTCATGGCCAGCTTCCTGCACCCCGGCTCGATGTACAACATCGGAATGCACGAATACGCTAAGGCGTTCGTCTTGACATATCCCGACAAGCCCTACCCTACCCTTAATGCTCCGGATATCTGGGAGCGCTTAGAGGCTTGTAGCCGTATGTCGCGCGCCCATGTGGAGTCGGTAGTGGGCCTTGCCGGCCTCGAGCCACTTCCTGTGGCTATACACCATTATTTCCTGTTTCCGCAGGCGTTTCGAGCCGTCCTGCCAGAGGCTGCCGCGGCTTTAGACGTCGTTTTTGCCGGCCCATCACTGCGCTGATCACCATGCTGTTGCATACCCGAGGCATCGTCTTTCACACACGCAAATATGGCGAAACCAGCGTCATATCGGATATTTTCACCGAAACGCATGGGCTGCGCGGTTTTATCGCCGGTGGCGTACGCACTCCCAAGGCGCGCATGCCGTACAGCCTCTTCCAGCCAATGACCATCGTGGAATTGGTGTGCTATTTCCGCGATAGCGCCCACCACCTCAACCGACTCAAAGAAATGCGCGCCGCCGTCGTGTTCCAGCGCATCCCTTTCGACGTACGCCGCGGCGCCGTAGCCCTCTTCATGGCCGAAGTGTGCCGCAAAATCATCCACGAAAGCGAGGAAAATCCAGCCTTATTTACTTTCTTAGAAGAAAACCTGTACTGGCTCGACCAAACTGAATACCCTATCGCCAACCTCCACCTGCACTTCCTGCTCCACCTGTCCGCCCACTTAGGTCTGCAAATTGAACCCACTAAACAACGGCCTGCCTTTTTCGACGCCCAGGAAGGGCTCTTCGCCTCTACCCTACCCGACCATGCCTTCGGGCTAAACGCCGCTGCTTCCGCACAACTGTCCGAACTGCTCGAACGCCCTCTGCAACAGTGCCACGAGGTCGCCATCCCGCGCGCCGAGCGGAAAATATTGCTGGAAGGGCTGCTGCTCTTCTATCGCTTTCGCGTGCCCGGCTTCCAGGCGGTGCATACGCCGGAGATTCTGGATATGGTGATGGGGAAGTGAAAAAGTTAAATGAAAAATGAAAAATGAAAAGTGGAGAATGAAAAATGAAAAGCGAAAAATGAAGAATGGCTGGAGGATATCGTTGTCTCGTTGGGCTGATCGCTTTCTGAGGTATAGCAAGGGTTTCTTTCCGCCTGCCTGGCGTCTGCCAGTGCGGGCGATGGCGTATCTGTACGGTGCGGATGCTGAGCCGGAGCTGCGTTATTTGTGCCGTTTGTGTACGCGTTTTCGCACGGCGGTGGATGTTGGCGCCAACCATGGCTACTACGCCTACTTTATGGCCCGGTACTTCGAGGAGGTGTATGCCTTTGAAGCGAATGCGCACGAGGATTTTGACCTCTGGCACATCCGCAAGGCTAACTTGCACGTATTTCCATACGGGCTCTCTGACCGCGCGGGGCCAATTGCGCTGCATCTGCCTGTTTATCAGGGCCAACCGCTGGCCGGCTGGGCTTCGGCGGGAAGGCGAACGCTGTCTTTTGCCGAGGGTTTTCGCGAGGTAGCCGCTCGCGTAGAGCGCTTAGACGACCAGCCTTTCACCCGCGAACGCCCTGTTGATCTGATTAAAATAGACGTTGAGGGTTGTGAATTGGACGTCCTGCGCGGCGGCGAGCAAGTCATCCGGCGCGATCGCCCTGTGCTTATCATCGAGGACAATCCGGAGCAGCGCACCGAGCTACACAACTGGTTAGCGATGCTGGGCTACCGCGCCCATTCCATCGGCGAGTGGCTGGGCGAACCCATGCCTTCGCCCAACGTGGTTTGGACAGCGGTGGATTAGAAAACCAGCGATTACTGCACTTTTGCCGCTGGACATAAATCCATACACGCAGAATATCACCAGCCTGAAACCCACACATGACGCAGGAAGATATGTTGCAGGCATTAGACAAAGTGGCGCACTTAGCCGCCGCTTCCAAATGGGAGCGGTTGTGGGCAAGCCCCCTTCGATACGCAGAAGCCATCTTATTCCGCGAGATCGTTTTCAGGCAAACCCGAAAAGAACGCAGCGTGTGGTGTCGAACATTCTTCAACGCTCCCATGTGCCTGCTGCTGCCCTCTGCAACGGATATCTATCTCACAGGCGGTAAGACGCACCCCTCGGAAATACGGCTGGCGCGCTTCCTGATACGGCGCCTGCGCGAAGGCGACGTTTTTATGGACGTCGGCGCACATTATGGCTATTTCTCGCTCTTGGCCTCAGCATTGGTAGGCAGCAGCGGCAAGGTCGTTGCCTTCGAGGCCGCCCCCTCGACATTCCCTGTGCTGAAAATCAATACTCAAAAGGCCGGAAACGTATCGGCGCATCAGTTAGCCCTGTCCGACAAAGATGCACTGCTGACGTTCTACGAGTTTCCCAAACTGTACTCCAAGTACAACTCCTTTTATGTCACTCAGTTCGAGGGTGAAAAGTGGTTCGCCCACTATCCGCCGAAAACGGTCAAAATACCCGCGGCACGCTTAGACACCTTTCTATCGGAAACCGGTTTGCGTCCGACAGTTCTGAAAATAGACGTGGAGGGCGCCGAGGACAAGGTCGTGCAGGGGGGGCAGGCATCCTTAGCGGCCCAAACGCCCGTCATCATCATGGAGTATGTATCCCAACAGCGCGGTAACGCCGCGCACCAACGCGCCGAAGACATGCTACGGGCGTTAGGCTACCGGCCCTGCCGCATAGAGGAGTCCGGCGATATTCAGTCCCTCGAGAGCATTGCCGACCATTTGATAGAAAGCAGGTTAGACTGGGATAACGTCGTCTTTGTCAGGCCCTGAGCCAACTTCCACAAATCCAGAGAAAAATTTTTTATTAAAAATTTTTCCCAAAGAGCGCGCTCATCCAAAAACCATTTACTTTTGGTCGGCCTCTCGGCGCTTTTTTGCTATCTTTTTTCTCAAAAACAAAACAAACCGTCATGGAAGACAACTTCAACCAGCCCTTAGACACGGGCTTTCAGGCCGATGATCCCTCTCACAGCAGCTCGGGCTTCCGAATTACCCCAGAAGTACGCCAGTTCTGGAAAGAGTCCGCCAATTGGGGCATGTTCTTTTCCGTACTTGGCTTCCTGTACCTCGGTATGATCTTGCTATCCTTTCTGTCGCTGACCGCCTTGGGCGGAGCCGAAGGCGCCATGGCAGGCATAATGACGCTCATAGCCCTGGCAATTGTGGCGCCCATCATATGGCTGCTGTTCAACTTCTCGCGCTATACGCGCAAGGCGGTGCTCTATGACGACTCTGCTGCTGCGCATGTGGGCTTTGCCAACCTGCGCAGGCTGTTTCACTTAGTGGGCATTTTAATCATTATTGTATTGGTCTTCTACGGCGTGGTTTTATTAATCGGTCTAATAAGCATTGGCCTGTAAACCAAAACGGGCCATTGTTCAGAAGCCGCACGTTTGCCTACTTTCCCACCTCACTTTTAACACAAAGCAATCATGGAAAATACCTTCAATATCCCAGGCGGTTTGAACCGCAGTACCGAACTCATGCACCAGGATTGGGCCACTACAGCCTACTGGGCCAATTTTATAGCCATCGTCAACTATATCCTGCTGGGTCTGGGCGCTTTTGCACTCATCCTCCTCTCCGCTTTTGCCAGCCAATTGCCAGGCGTTTACGATAGCATGGACAATCCCATCGCCTATTACATGCTGGCGGGTGGCGGCGCGCTGAGCATTGTCATTGGCCTGGTATTTCTTGGGCTGGCTCTTGTTATCAACACCTTCCTGTTTCGCTTTGCCCGCCGATTGAAGACGGCCCTCGATCTGCACGACCAGGACGCCTTCGAGACTGCCTGGTTCAACTTCCGCAACTATCTCCGATGGAATGGGATATCCATCCTCGTGCTTATCGTCGGTTATATCGTCCTGATTGTAGCCATGGCGAGCGCATTGAGCGGGCTTCGCGAGTTTTAAAGATTTGTCCTACAGGTTTTTAAGGCAATAGCCGCCTCAGAACTCGATTACGGCGCCTTCGTCTGTTTCCTCGCTGAGATAAAATTCCAGTAATCCGCCTGCTGTGAGGGTATAGCGGAGTGCTGTGGTTTTTCCGCCGCGCGCTATGCGTCGAACCGCCTTAGGGGCGCGCTCTACGCCATGAACGACGTACCGTAGCGAGCGGTCTTTCTGCCGCGCTGGCGGACGGAAGCCCTCGTTGCGGTGCCTCAAGGTGAGACGATTGCCCTGATAATTAGCAGAGAAGCGCAAGAGCGAGTACGCTTTCTGGGCAAGGGCCTCAGGATTGTAGCCATCGTCTTCGTATAGGGCGCCCGCGCCGGCGGTGGCCGAGGGATGGTGATAGTAATGCACGGCAATCGCCTCCGGGTCATAGGCATCGGCATGAGGCAGGGGTTTGTCCGACATAGGCACGAAAGCGCCAGCGCGCACAAAGACCGGGATGTGTTCTAAGTCTACGGATACTCGGGCCGTTTGCCCGCCGACATAAGGTTTGCCCGACCAGAAATCCATCCACACGGCGCCGCGCGGGAAGTGGACGTTTTGGGTCGTTGCGCCTTTCTCTACTACAGGGCTGACCAGAAAAGCGTCGCCCCATAGGTATGTGGTCGTGTTGGTCAGCAGCGCCGGGTCGTCGTCGGCATAGCAGATCGGGCGCATGAGCGGCAGGCCGGCCGTGTGGTTTTCCCACGCCAGCGTGTAGTGGTAAGGCAGCAGGGCGTAGCGCAGGCGGATGTAGCGGCGGACGATATTTTTGGTGGCGTCATCCCAAAAGACCGGCTCGGCAGGCACGCTTTCCTGGGCATGCGTGCGGTAAATGGGCTGAAAGACGCCGTACTGCAGCCAGCGAATGTAGAGCTCCGAGTCGCGGTAGTCGCCAGCAAAGCCGCCCAGATCGGAGTGCATGTAGCCCAGCCCTTGCAGGCCCATGCTCAGGGCGATTTCCACCTGAGGCTTCAGGCCGCCCCAGGTGCGGTTGACATCGCCCGACCAGGGCATCATACCGTAGCGCTGCGAGCCTATGAAGCCAGAGCGCATCAGGATGACCGGCCGCTGCTTAGGAAAGTCGCGCCGATAGCCCTCGTAGATCATCTGCGCCCACACGTGGCCGTACAGGTTGTGCACTAAGCGCGCCGGGCCGATGACGTGCTGCAGGTCGTCGGGGTGTACCTCGGGTTCGCCTAAGTCGCCCCACCAGCCGTCCACGCCGCTGAGGGTGTGCTTTCGATAGAAATCCCAAAACCACTGTTGGGCCTCGGGTTTGAAGAGGTCTAACAATACGGTACGCCCGAAGTAGAAGTCGTACAGATAGGGCTGGCCCATGATCGTTTTGCCTACCAAATTTTTGCGGATGACCTCCTCGAAGGTGCGCGTGCCGCGCAGGATGAAAGGCTCGGTGATGAGCACCGTCTTCACTCCCTGGCGCTTCAGGTCGGCCATCATGCGCTCGGGCTGAGGGAAGGAGTCGCGGTACCAGTCTAAGTTGCCCAGATGGCCTTTGAGCGTGGGGCCAAACCAGAACAGGTCGAGCACAACGGCGTCGAGCGGGATGCTGTCTTGCTGGTATTTTCGGACGAGTTCCTCCACCTCGCGCTGGCTGTGATAGCCCATGCGCGAGGCAATGTTGCCCAACATCCAGCGCGGTGGCATAGGCTGGCGGCCCGTGACGGCTGTGTAATGTGTGGCCAGTTCGGGCCAGGTGCTGGCGGCGACCAAGAAATAGCTCATGCGCCCGCTGGCGGCTTCGAAACGCAGCTCGTCGGGCTGCGAGGCGCCGAGGTCTAAGTAGCCGTCGGCGCCGTTGTCGAAGGCAATCAAGTACTTGCGCGAGGAGATGACCACCGGTAGCGAGTAGTACATCAGCGGCGCGTGGGTTTCATAGCCATAGCTGGGTTTGTTATACAGCCGGAGGCGATGCCCGCGGCGGTTCATCCCCAGGACGCGCTCGCCGCCGCCGAGCAAAACCTCATCGCTCGCTAAGGCAAAGGAAAAGCCCTGATGCTCGCCATCGTCGCGGTAGCCCTCGCTCTCGCCCGTCAGGGCGCGCCCGCGGTAGCGGTATTCGATGCGCAGCGGGTCTTTGTGAACGTGCAGCTGCAGGCCCGAAGTGCTGATTTCAAGGTGCTGCGGCAATTCTTTTACTGAAAAATCCGTCCATGCCGGCGAGCTGACCGTGCCATAAGAAGGCGGATTTTGCTCGCCCTCCGGCTCGAAGGCCACCTCTACGGCGTGTGGCGAGAAGAAGCCGAGGTGCAGTGTGCCGTCGGAGGTTCGGATGCGCAGGCCAGTGCGCTGTTTTTCTATGGATCGGAACGAGCGGCGCGGTCGCTCAGCCGGGCGTTCAAAGAGATACACGCGGTATTCCCAGGGCGCCAGCGTTAGCGGCATGCGGGGTAAAAAGGTAGCCTGATGGCCCGTAAAGTATTCGCGATAGACGCCGGCGTCCTGGCCCACTTGCAGGCGCACCGTCTGGCTATCGGCGGAGAGATTGAGCACGACGAGAACCTTACTGCCCTCTACGGTGCGCACAAAGGCGGCTACCGAGCGCGGGCTTTCATGCCGGATTTCGCGCCAGGCGCCGCCATGGCGGCCGTTCCAGAGGGCCTTTTGCTCGTGTTTGAGCGCGTTAAGGCGCTGGTAAAAATCGGCCAGCGGATAGTTGCCCCATGGAATGGTATCCTTATCAAAAAAGCGCAGCCGCTTCTGGAGCGCCGCTTCCTGGCCTGAATAGATCAGCGGCATGCCGGGCAGGGTGTAGTAGAGCACGGAGAAGGCTCGGACGCCGTCGCCCAGCCGCTCATACTCGGTGCCGTTCCAGGAGTTTTCGTCGTGGTTGGTGATGAAATGCATCGGGTAGCTGCCGTACGGATACGAGGCATCCATGTCGCGTTGCAGGTCGAAGAGAGCCGAGGCAGGCTTTTTGCCCTGGGCAACTTCGTTCATCAGGTGGTGCAACGGCCAGCCGTAGTTGGCATTGAAAGCCTTTTGCAGCAGGCGCATCTGGCTGGCGTCCTCAGCCAGCAGCCACACGGGTTTGATGGCTTCTAAGGCCGGGCGCACCTCTTCCCAAAAGTCAGCGGGCACTTCGCCGGCGACGTCGCAGCGGAAGCCGTCTAACCCGATGTCGCGTATCCAGAAGCGCATGGCTTCGATCATAGCCTGCCGCATGGCGGGGGCGTTGTAGTTCAGGTCGGCCACGTCCGTCCAGTCGAAGGGCGAGATGATGTTGCCTTTGGCGTCGTAATTGTACCAGTCGGGGTGCTGTTTCACCCACGGATGGTCGTGGGCGGTGTGGTTGGCCACCCAGTCTAAGATCACCTTGAAGCCCAAGGCATGGGCGGTGTCCACCACGCGCTTGAAGTCGGCCAATGAGCCAAACTCCGGGTTAGCTGCGGTGTAGTCTCGAATGGAGTAGTACGAACCTAAGGGCCCTTTTCGCCGTTCGACGCCGATGGGCTGAATGGGCATAAACCACAAGATATCCACGCCCATCTGGCGCAGGCGAGGCAGGTGTTTGGCAAAAGCGTTGAACGTGCCCTCGGGAGTGAACTGGCGCACATTTACCTCATAAATGACCGCATTGCGCGACCACTCTGGCTCGGGCGCGCGGCAGGTGTCGCGTTGACCTCCGGCGGCGCGGCGAAACGACATTTCGCGCAGCGGATAAAAAATATCGGTGCCACCAGCGGCTTTTCCCGTGCGAGAGCCATCCGCCGAGCGGAAGACGAAGGCTAAGGAATAAACCTCCTCGTTGGTCTCGACGCCGTAGAGGTCGGTAATGCGAAAGCGCAGCTGATAGCGGTCGGGCGCCACGCGCGTCAGGCGCAGGCGTGGGTCGTTTTGGTTCCAGTCGGCTACGACGCGCTTCCAGTCGCCCGGGTGTCCGCTCTGGGCGGTGATGAGGCCGGTGTGCACATAGACGTCGCCCGTATAGCCTTTGAGGCCGGCGTCGCCCTCGTTAGCGTCAAAGGTGAGTAAAACTTCTTCGGATAGGCCGGGCTTTTCGGGCGAGAGGGTTACCTGGCTCCACAGCAAGGTCTGGAGCAGCAGGGCGATGAGCAACACAGCAGAGCGTTTGAGTATGGACATAAGAGCAGGTGTGTTTTTGATAAAAATGAGAAGAAGCAGGACGCGCCGAAAGGTAGGTACCTCCCGGCGTTTGTTAACACTTCCCATCTAATGACGGTTCTTTTCGAGGCAGACCCGCAAAGGCGACTCAAATTTCTTTCTCAATCAGGTACTCGTTTCGCGTAGGCGAATTCCGGTTGATGATTTCGGCCAGGAACCCGGTGAGAAACAGCTGCGTGCCCACGATGAGCGCCAGAATGCCAAAGAAAAACAGAGGCCTATCGGCGATGCCGTATTCCTTGTACACCAACTTGGCCCAGCTCAGATAAGCCAGAAAAACAAAGCCGATCAGGAAAGACAGTACACCCAGCGTGCCGAAGAAGTGCATGGGGCGCTTGCCGAATTTGCCGACGAAATAGACCGAGAGCAGGTCTAAAAAGCCGTTGATGTAGCGCTCCCAGCCGAACTTGCTGTGCCCATAGCGGCGTGCGCGGTGTTCCACCACTTTTTCGCCGATGCGTCGGAAGCCCGCCCATTTGGCCAGTACGGGTATCCAGCGGTGCATTTCGCCGTAAACTTCGATGGCCTTCACAACCGATTGTTTGTAGGCTTTCAGGCCGCAGTTAAAGTCGTGCAACGGGATGCCGCTCATCCAGCGCGCCACGGCATTGAACAACTTGCTGGGCAGGCGTTTTTCCAGCGGATCGTGGCGCCTCTTCTTCCAGCCGCTGACTAAATCGTAGCCCTCCTCTACGATCATGCGGTACAGTTCGGGTATTTCGTCCGGGCTGTCTTGCAGGTCGGCGTCAAGGGTAATGACCACCTGGCCCTGAGCAGCCTGGAAACCTACATGCAAAGCTGCCGATTTGCCGTAATTGCGCCGGAACTTGATGGCGCGCACCTGCGGATTAGCGGCGCGCAGGGCCTCGATGATCGCCCAGGAGTCGTCGGTGCTGCCGTCGTCTACGAAAATGATTTCATACGTCAGCCGGTGGGCTTCGACGACGCGGCGTATCCATGCTTCGAGTTCGGGCAGGCTTTCCGCTTCGTTTTTCAAGGGGATCACCAAAGAGAGGTTCATAAATCGAATTTTGTCAGTGGTGTGGAGCGGCTTTTCGGGTTGTGGCCGGGTACGTACTCTTCCCGTTCTAAGTAAACGGGCAACAGAGGCGGGGCATCTTTGCTGACGGGTATGGCATGCCGCCGCGGCCACGAGTCGCCGGAGAGCATCTTGCGCCAGCGCTGAAACAGCGATTCCTGCTGCTCTGGACTCAGGCGCGGCTTGTCGTCGTAATAACCCGCTAAGGCGCGTTGGCGCCGCGCTTCAAAGAGCGAGACGGCGCAGGCTACCGAGACGTTGAGGCTTTCTGTGAAGCCCGCGTGTGGGATGATGAAATTGCCGTCGGCCATGGCTACGGCTTCGGGCGAAAGGCCGTCGTCTTCGTTGCCGAACACTAAAGCCGCAGGCTGTGTCAGGTCGAGGTCATATAAAGAGACACTTTGCTCGCCCAGATGCGTACTCAGGATGCGTCCATAGCGCTCGCGTACGCGCCGGAAGCACTCTCCCAGATCTTCAAAAACATACACATCAATCCACTTGAAGGCGCCTCCAGAGGTTTTTTTGCCCAGTTTCAGGTGGCGCTGCTGCAAAAAGCGCTCTGTGTAAACCACGAAAATTTCGCGCACGCCCACGGCATCGCACGAGCGCATGACAGCGCTGATATTGAGCGGGTCGTGTACGTTTTCCAGCACCACCGTCAGGTCGGGCTGGCTACGCCGAATGACTTCGCGGATACGTCGTTCGCGGGAAGGGTTCATTGCGTCGAGTTGCTTTTTTGCTGTCGTCGCGTTGGAAAAAAATCGAGCAAGCGTTCGTCGCAGGCAGCGTTCATGCAGGGGTGTTCGTTCGTAAGGCAACAACAAGCAGAAAGTAGGTTTTTTAGTTGGTTTTATCGGAAAGGCGCGCCGCAATGGGGGCGCCTTTTGTCTTTTCAATCCCGAAAGCGGCGCGTCAAGTCCTGGTAAAAGTCAATCCGCCGGTCGCGCAAGAACGGCCACATGCGGCGCACCGTTTCGGTGCGCTTCAGGTCAACTTCCACCACCGCTACCTCCTCGCGGTCGGCGCTGGCCCGATAGAGGACTTCGCCCTGAGGCCCCACAACGAAGCTCTGGCCCCAAAACTGGATGCCCCCCGTAACGCCCGACCAGTCTGGCTCATGGCCGACGCGGTTGACCGTGATTACCGGCAAGCCATTCGCCACTGCGTGGCCGCGCTGTACGGTAAACCAGGCATCGTGTTGGCGCGCCTTTTCGGCCTCCGGATCGGTGCTCTCCCACCCTATTGCCGTTGGATAAATGAGCACATCCGCCCCGGCTAAGGCCATCAGGCGCGCGGCTTCGGGATACCACTGATCCCAACATACCAGCACGCCCAACTTACCCACCGACGTGGCAATGGGTTCAAAGCCCAAATCTCCAGGCGTGAAATAAAACTTCTCGTAGTAAGCCGGGTCATCAGGGATGTGCATCTTGCGGTATTTGCCGGCAATGGCACCATCGCGCTCAAAAACCACCGCCGTATTGTGATATAGGCCCGGAGCACGCCGCTCAAACAGCGAACTCACCAGCACCATGCCGTGCCGACGCGCCGCCTCAGAGAACACTTCCGCATCCGGCCCGGGTATCGGCTCGGCTAAGTCAAACATAGCCGGGTCTTCGGCCTGACAGAAGTAAATGCCGCAGTGGAGCTCCTGCAAGACCACCAGCTCTGCTCCTTGTCGGGCGCACTCGGCAATGCCCTCGAGCGATTTCTGAATGTTAGCCCGCTTGTCCGGGCCGCATGATTGTTGAACGATGCCTACCTTCATGAGGGGCAAAAGTAGCAGATCGGACGCAAAAAGCGATTTTAGAATACCCGCAGTCTTCCGCATTCACGCCACAAGCCTGTGCCACAAAAGCCAATCGCGCAAGGAGCAAGCGCAACGATTTTTTGCAGCGCATTTGGAAAATTCTATTTGGCTGCCGTACCTTTGCGTTCGTTTTCGGAAGAAGGAACGCACAACATTTCATTATAGCCTGATTTAGAACAAGTTAAAAAAAAAGAAATTCACTTCGTTTTTTATGCCAACTATCAACCAGCTGGTACGCAAGGGCCGCGAGAAGGTGGAGTACAAGAGTAAATCGCGCGCTTTGGAAGGCAACCCGCAGCGCCGCGGGGTGTGTACGCGCGTCTATACCACGACGCCTAAGAAGCCCAATTCTGCACTGCGCAAGGTCGCAAAGGTGCGCTTGACTAATCAAATAGAAGTCATTGCGTACATTCCCGGCGAGGGCCATAACCTTCAAGAGCACTCTATTGTGCTGGTGCGCGGCGGTCGTGTGAAAGACCTGCCTGGTGTTCGCTACACTATTGTGCGCGGCGCTTTAGACACCGCTGGCGTCAACAATCGAAAGCAAAGCCGGAGCCGCTACGGTACCAAGCGGCCTAAAAAATAACAGGTCTCTATCTGGCAATTAACTTTTTTCTTTTCTTTTATACCAACACCTATTTTATTTAGTATGCGCAAGCACAAACCGAAACCTCGAGTATTGACTCCCGATCCGCGCTACAACGACGAGATGGTTACCCGTTTTGTCAATCACATGATGTGGGAGGGCAAGAAGAGCGTTGCGTTCCGCATCTTTTACGAGGCTTTAGACCTGGTAAAGGCACGCACCAACGAGGACGAGTTGCAGGTGTGGAAAAAAGCGCTCAATAACGTCATGCCTCAAGTGGAAGTGCGCAGCCGGCGTATCGGTGGCGCCACCTTCCAGATTCCGACGGAGCTGCCCGCCAACCGCAAAGTGTCCATTGGCATTAAATGGCTCATCCGCTACGCACGCGCCCGCTCGGGCAAAGGCATGGCCGAAAAGTTGGCCGCTGAAATTATTGCTGCCAGCAAAGGCGAAGGTAACGCCGTTAAGAAGCGCGAAGACACGCATAAAATGGCTGAGTCCAACCGCGCTTTTGCCCACTTTAGAGTGTAAACAAGCGCTTTGCGCCACAGCCTGCCGTTGAAAAAAACCGGAACGCCTCTGCGCCATTTTCCGACCGGTTTTTTCGACGGTTTTGCTGTTTTAATCCTGAACCCGGCATGTGCCTTTTTCAAGGACCGCCAAATTAACAAAAACTTAACCTCGACTTCATCAAAAATAATTCTTATAAGCACTGTTTTCATTTCCTCAAAAGCAAATTTTTGTAAATTCACTTCATTTGGCCCGTCGCCTGCGTGCACCGGCCGTCGCTTAGAAAAACTCATCACCTAATTACACGTATATCTATCATGGCAAAGGACTTGCGGTTTACCCGAAATATCGGCATTGCCGCTCATATTGACGCCGGTAAGACCACGACCACAGAGCGTATTCTCTACTACACGGGCGTTACGCACAAGATTGGCGAGGTGCACGAAGGCGCCGCTACCATGGACTGGATGGAGCAGGAGCAAGAGCGAGGCATTACCATCACTTCAGCCGCCACGAAATGCTCCTGGGAAGTCGAAGGTCAGAGATACGACCTTAACATTATTGACACGCCCGGCCACGTGGACTTCACAGTAGAAGTGAACCGTTCGCTGCGCGTGTTGGATGGCTTAGTTTTCCTCTTCTCAGCCGTGGACGGCGTAGAACCGCAGTCCGAAACCAACTGGCGTCTGGCCGATAATTATAAAGTGCCTCGCATTGGCTTCGTCAACAAAATGGACCGCGTGGGCGCCGATTTCTTCAACGTCGTCAAAGACATGAAGGCAAAATTGGGGGCCAATGCCGTACCGTTGCAAGTACCCATCGGCGCTGAAGACAACTTCAAAGGCGTGGTTGACTTAGTTACCAACCAAGCGATCATCTGGAACGAGCACGACATGGGCATGACCTATCAGGTAGTGCCCGTGCCCTCCGAATTAGTGGACACAGTTCAGGAATATCGCCAGAAACTGATCGAGGAAATTGCCACCTATGATGATACCTTACTGGAAAAGTTCTTTGAAGACCCCGACTCCATTACCATTCCAGAGATACGCGCCGCCATTCGCGCCGCCGTGTGCGATATGAAAATGACACCTGTGATGTGCGGTTCGGCATACAAAAACAAAGGTGTACAGGCCTGCTTAGATGCTGTCTGTTACTACCTGCCTTCGCCGATTGATATCGAGGCTGTCAAGGGTATTGACCCGCGCACAGAGGCCGAAATTGCGCGTAAACCGACCGTAGATGACCCCTTCTGCGCACTGGCGTTCAAAATCGCTACCGATCCCTTCGTAGGCCGCCTGTGTTTCATTCGCGTGTATTCGGGTCAGCTGGACGCTGGCTCTTATGTACTCAACACCCGCACGAACTCGAAAGAGCGCATCAGCCGCCTGTACCAAATGCACGCCAATAAGCAGAATCCGATTGACCGCGTCGAAGCGGGCGACATCGCTGCTGCTGTAGGGTTTAAGGAAATCCGCACGGGCGATACCCTGTGCGACCTGGAAGCGCCCATCGTGCTGGAAAGCATGGTGTTCCCAGAGCCGGTTATCGGCTTAGCCATTGAGCCCAAAACCCAGAAAGACTTAGACAAACTAGGGATGGCTCTGGCCAAATTGGCCGAAGAAGATCCTACTTTCCGCGTGCAATATAACGAAGAGACCAACCAAACGGTCATTTCGGGTATGGGCGAGCTACATTTAGAGATTATCGTAGACCGCCTGCGCCGCGAGTTCAAGGTAGAATGCAACCAAGGCGCTCCACAAGTGAATTACAAAGAGGCACTGACCGCCACCGTTAAGCACCGCGAGCGCTTGAAAAAACAAACGGGTGGCGCTGGTCTGTTTGCCGAAATGGAATTCGAACTTGGCCCTGCTGATCCGGCCTTCTTGGAGAGCGATGACTTTAAAAGCGGTCGCAAAAAACTTCAATTTGAGTGGGCTATCGTGGGTGGAGCCATTGATAAAAACTACATCAAACCCATTACTGACGGCTTCACCAAGATGATGAGCCAAGGTGTGCTGGCCGGCTATAATATTGACTCTATGAAAGTGCGCGTCATTGACGGTATGATGCACCCGGTAGACTCTAAGCCTATCGCCTTCGAGCTCTGCGCTCAGGAAGGCTTCCGGCAGGCAGCGCCTCGGTGCAAGCCACAGATCATGGAGCCCATCATGAAACTCGAAGTCATCACGCCTGAGGAATACGTTGGCCCTGTCATTGGGGACCTAAACCGCCGTCGCGGTATGCCTAAAGGACAGGAGACACGTGCTGGTGGCGCCATCGCCATCCAGGCTGAAGTGCCGCTCTCGGAAATGTTCGGCTACGTAACCGCCCTCCGAACGCTTACCTCAGGGCGCGCCTCCTCTACTATGGAATTCTCGCACTACGCGCCAGCGCCCGAAAATATTGCTAAGCAGGTCATTGAAAAAGCGCGCGGAACGGTTAAAAACTAAGTTTACCGCCCTGTTCTATGTTATCGCCCATTCTCTTGAGTCATCAAGAGAATGGGCTTTTTGCTAATAATGACAAAAAATCAGCTCTTGGAAATTTTCAAAGGAGTTTTACTTTTGTGCCCGAAAAGTCTGGCTCGATTTTTAGGCTTAATCAATTCCATCAACCACACAATAACAAATCCGTATGTCTTACATGAAAAACATGAACACGTTAAAGTTGTGGCTCCTCCTGCTGATTGGGAGCACTTTGGCGGTTGTATCCTGCCGCCGCAATGAGGTAGAACAGCCTCGTAAGTTGGCTCGCGAGTTCGACAGCGAAGTCTATCTGCGTTGGAACGATGTGTTCCTGGAGATTGACCGTTATGCGGTTGGATACCGTCCGGGGCCTGTTCCTCACGTTTTAGGCTATCTGGGCTTTGCCTCATACGAGGCTATTGTACCCGCCATCCCGGAGCTTAACAGCCTCGCTCGTCTGTATCCAGAACTGAAGATGCCCAAGTTTGATGAAAGCTTGGAGTATCACTGGCCAGCGGTCGTCAACGAAGTGTATGGCTACTTGATGAAGCGTTTCTTCTTCCACATGGAGAACAGCCACCCAGGCGAATTTGCGAAGATCGAGCGCACACGCCGCGCGTTGTACTCCAAGTTTGAGCAGGAGACAACGCCTGAAATTCTGGAGCGCTCTGTCCAGCGCGGTATCGAGGTAGCCCGTGCCTTCTACGAGTGGGAGCGCACGGATGCTGCTGCGCACAATGCCTTCCTGAATCCGCAGCCCAACTACAACGCCCCTAAAGGTCCGGGGTTCTGGGAGCCAACGGTGCCCGATTTTACCCGAGCGCTCTTCCCCTTCTGGGGCCAGGTGCGTACGTATGCGCTGCGGGAAGAGGAGCAACTCTGCCCGCCGCCCATCCCATACAGCGAGCACCCGCTTTCGCTGTTCTTTAACCAGGGTATGGAAGTGTACCTGACGATAAAGAACATCGAGTCGAACGGCCCGGGCGCTTACGAGCAGCGCTGGTTAGGCGAATTCTGGAGCGACGACATCCTCGGCCTCACGTTCTCGCCGCCGTCTCGTCCGATTGCTGTGGCCAACCAAATCGCTGCTGCTGAGAAATTGAACTTAGCCGAAGCGGCTGAGCTCTACGCTAAAATGGGCATGGCCCTTAATGACGCTGGCGTAGCACTTTGGAACTCGAAGTATGTCTACGCCCTCGAGCGCCCAGTGTCCTATATCCGCCGCGTGATCTCGCAATATTATCCGGATGCCGCGAACTGGCTGACCATTCTGAACAACCCGGTAGATAATTTCAAGGGTGTTACGCCGGCCTTCCCGGCTTATCCCTCGGGCCACTCGGGCTTCGGTGGTGCTGGTGCTAAAATCCTTTCCTCGCTCTACGAGTACAACGACCGCTATCCGGGCACATACAGCTTCACTGACCGCTGCCACATCTACCGCACGGAATTCAACGGCACGCCGCGCACTCTACGCTCTTTCTATGACTTCGCCTACGAAAACGCTTACTCGCGCGTACCGCTGGGTGTGCACTTCCGTATGGACTGCGACGCAGGCATCCGCCTGGGTGAGTTGGCCGCTCAGCGCATCTTAGAACTGCCCTGGAAGAGACGCTAAATCAACCGTCTTTTCCGATAGAAAAGCCTCGTGGTCATCGGTGTGACCACGGGGCTTTTGTTTTAGGATAAGAACTCTAAAATGCAGCGGGCTGCGCGTTCAGATGCGCCGGGGCCACCCAGCCGGCTACGCAACTCTCGATAGCCTTCTCGGATCACATTAGATTTGTCAGGGTCTAAGACCTCTTCCAACGCCTGCCGGAGAAGAAGCGCGTTAAGGTCATGCTGAATTAGTTCACGCACTAAAGGACGCTCCAGCACTAAGTTGACTAAGGAGATGTATGGTACGCGCACTACACGCCGGGCAATCGCGTAAGAAACCGCGCTACCCGCGTAGCAGACCACTTGCGGCACCCCCAAAAGCGCCGTCTCCAGTGTGGAGGTACCCGATTTCACTAAGGCCGCCTGAGCGTTCTGAAGCACACGGTAAGTGTCGCCAAAGACAAGTTCTACATGAGGATAGCCTGAAAGATATTCTCGGAACAGCGCCTCTGGCAACGAGGCGGCGGCCGCCACCACAAAACGATAAGCCGGGAAGAAAGGCGTTACCGAAAGCATGACGGGCAAAATACGCCGCACCTCTTGCTGACGGCTGCCGGGTAACAAGGCGACAATGCCGCTCTGGTGCGGTGGCGCTGCTTCCGGGATGGCATCCAATAAAGGATGCCCTACCCAGATGGCCTCTATGCCGTGTTGCCGATAAAACTCCGTTTCAAACGGCAGAATGACCAGCATCTGATCCACATCCCGCCGAATAGCGCGCACACGTGAAGCATGCCAGGCCCACAACTGCGGCGAGATGTAGTAAATGACCCGAAGCCCGCGCTTTTTGGCCCAGCGGGCTATGCGTAAATTAAAGCCCGGATAATCTATCAACACTACGGCATCGGGCTGGAAGGTCTCGATATCGCGCCGACAAAATTGCAGGTTGCGCCAAATCGTGCGCAAGTTTTGCGCCACCTCCCAAAAACCCATGAAGGCCAGATCGCGATAATGTTTCACCACGGTGGCGCCTGCGGCAGCCATCCGATCGCCGCCCCAGGCTCGACAGTCCAAATCAGGCTGAAGGGCGCGCAACGCCCGGATGAGGTTAGAACCATGCAAATCGCCCGAGGCTTCCCCGGCAATTAGATAAAGTCTATGGATACCCACAACTATGACTTTTTTGCGCGTCCATAGCGCTGAAAGCGCATTTGCCAGACCCCCAGCATGGCTTCGCGCACAATGCGCAGCGACATTTTGGACTGGCCTTTTTGCCGGTCTTTGAAAATGATGGGAACCTCGCGCAAGCGGAAGCCCAAAGAGTAGGCCGCATATTTCATTGCTATCTGGAAGGCGTAGCCTACGAAGCGGATCTTATTCAAATCCATGGCTTCGAGCACCTCGCGCCGATAGCAGATGAAGCCAGCAGTAGGGTCTGCTACCGGCATCCACAAAATGAGGCGCGTGTAGAGCGATGCGCCCCGCGAAAGCAGAATGCGATCGAGTGGCCAGTCTTGAAGGCCTCCTTGGCGTACATATCGGGAGCCAATGGCCACATCGGCTTTGTTTTGGCATACTTCGAGCAGACGCGGCAGGTCGTCAGGGTTGTGCGAAAAGTCAGCGTCCATCTCAAAGAAATACGCATATTCGCGTTCGAGCCCCCAGCGGAAACCAGCAATATAGGCCGTACCTAAGCCCAGTTTTCCAGGACGGCTTAGCAAATGCACTTGCTCCGGGTACTCCTTTTGGAGGTCTCGCACAATTTGAGCTGTTCCATCAGGCGAAGCGTCGTCCACGACAAGCACATGAAAGTTCCCCGGCTGGCGGAGCACGGCGCGAACGATGGCCTCAATGTTTTCGCGTTCGTTGTAGGTAGGGATGATGACCAGGCTGGGCATGTATCAAAAAGGCTCGTATCTTGGATTGACATGCCCAGATCAAAGGGCAAAGGCAAGGACAAACGCTAAAAGAGAAATAATGAGACCGTACATGAAAATGTTGTAGCAGATGCTTAAATAGTGGTATTTCTTCGCCAGTACGATACCTAAGAAATAAAGGTCGCGGCTCATAGAGCTGTATAAAAAATCCGGGTCGCGCAGCATTTCATTGATGCCCCACTGAAAATCCTCTAAGGGCATGCTGTGGAAGTTACCAAAGAAGAGCAGGTTGGCCTTGCGTTGGCGAATGTCTTCTCGGGTAAACTTGCCTTCGGTTACTTTGGGTCGTGTGCTCAGGGTGGCGAAAATCATAGAACCTAAGCACGTGGCCAACAACAGCCCACTGGGAATGGCGAGTTTGAGATTGACGTGGCCGCTGCTGTCCATCAGTTTAGGAACCAGATTGGACACTAAGATGGAAATAACAATGGCATTGACCGAGAGCATCAGGTTGGCCTTGTTATCGGCCATTGCGCTCAGATTGGTGTGCGTGCGGTAAGTAGTGCGGTACATCGTTTCCACGCCACGACCAAAGCGCGCCATTTTGAGCTCTGCCTCGCTTTCTTGCAATACTTTTTTTAGGTCATTAGGCCCATCCGTGTCTTCTAAGAGCGCTATTTCGTCTACAGTCAGAGGGCGATCGGGATTAAGGCGGCGCTTTTGCTTGATAAGCTGCTGGATGTGCTTGGCTTTTCGCTTGTTGAAAAGAGCGCGACCGGCCTCGGTATGGTACTCGTGGGTCAGCATAAAGTCCAATTCAAAATCCACCCAGGCCTTATCATCGGTAAATTCTTGTCGAGTCAGGGCGAACTCCTGGCGCAACTTACTGTTGCGCTCCCAGTAAGATTTCATGCCCAGATGACTGAGATCGGCATCGCAAATAATCTGCTCCAACAAATCTTGCGGCTGTTGCGGAATTTTAGTGGCCAATATGCAGCGCAAGATAACTTGCAAGTCTTCAGCAGAGATTTTTCCCTTTAAAAATTCTTCGGCGATGGTACAGCTGCGCTCTTCATGGCCCTCTGGTCCTTGAGCGTAGCCAGTATCATGGAACCACGTGGCCAGCACTAACAGGTCTGTTTGATGCGCGTCTAACTGAGAGGCCTCTGCCAGCATCTTTACGGCGGCTACCGTTTGCACCGTGTGTTCTAAGTCATGAAACACGTACTTAGCCGGCATATGCTCGGCAAAGTAGGCAGCCACATAAGCCTCTGCGGCTTCCAGTAAAGAGGGCATGGTGGAACTCATGATGTCGTCCGGTTTGGGCAAAGGTAGCAGTTCGCCGAGGAATGCACTGGGTTGACGCGAAGGCAACGCCTTTGTTGCCGTTGTTAGTGCTTTCGATACCACTTGCGAAGGGTTTGCTCGGCCAATTTGCCCTGAGGCGTGTAGTCGCGTTCCGGGTATCCTTCGTGCCCGCGCATATGCGGGAACCATTTCCACAGAAAGCCGCCGGCCCACCAGGGTTCGCCCTGAAAAGTGTCCAACAGTGCCTCGAGGCAATTGGCCTGGGCGAGTTCGTTAACGGGTCGGTATTGGATGTTTTTTTCCAACTCCCAGGTGCGCCCTCCGGCGCCGTTGACGCTCAGGTAGCCAAACTCAGTAAAAAGCACGGGCTTTTGCCAGCGGCGGCTGAAGTCGCGCAGGCGCTGAACGTGCGGCCTCCAGGCAGCCTTGAGCGCGGCTACCTGAGGCGTATCGGCCTCCACTAAGGGAAAATAGGCGCTCAAACCGATATAGTCCACCTGCTCCCAAAAAGGTACAAACTCCCAGTCGTCCCAATTGGCTGAATACGTCAGCACTCCGCGATATACCTGGCGTACCTGGGCAATAAGCGCCGACCAAAACGCAGGCCGCTGCGCGATGGAGGTGCGAAATTCTGTGCCAATACAGAACATTTCCACGCGCAGAGAGTCTGCTATGCGCGCCATATCGAGGATGTACTTTGCGTACTGTTCCTCCCACAGGCTCCAGTCGGTATCGTTGTGAAAGGTCAGGTCGCCCGTCCAGCTGCCCGGCACGTACACCTGCGGCTTCAACAGCACACGCAGGCCAGCTGCATGTGCCAGCCGGATGGTTTCGCAGACCCCTTCGGGCTGCTCGCCCCACCAATGCCAACCGGGTACAGCATAGCGAACAGCCGGATACCCCCGGCGGGTGTACGCATATGGGACAACCGCTATCCAATTCGCGCCTACCTCGCAAACTGCCGGCATCGGGTCAGAAGGAAAAGGCTCGGGGGGCGCCACCAAAGTCAGGCCATGAACTCGAGCCTGTGCGCTGAGCGCAACGCCTGCTGCCGGGCGTTCGGCAGAGAAACAACCGCCTTTGCCGCCAAACCCAAGCGCTACTAACGCCCCAACGCAACATGGAAGCCAGCGAGTGCGCATGGCTAAAGCGAAATACGCGCAGCAATCTGGGACGCCAAAGCCGCCAGCTCCTCCGACGACATCTCTAAGGGTTGTCGAAAAGCCAAATCCGAAACAGCATTAATCGGCATCAAGTGCACATGTGCATGCGGTACCTCTAAACCCACTACAGCAATACCGATGCGCTTGCATGGAACGACCTCCCGAAGCGCAGCAGCCACCCGCTTGGCAAAGACCATTAGTCCAGCCAGCTCGTTGTCTGACAGGTCGAAAATGTAGTCTTCTTCCCGCTTCGGTATACACAGCGTATGCCCTTTAACCTGAGGGCGGATGTCTAAAAAGGCTAAGTAATCAGCCGTTTCGGCAACTTTGTGGCAGGGCAATTCGCCAGCAACGATGCGAGAGAAGATGGAGGCCATGACGCGCAAGGGGGTGATTTATCCAATGGAAATGTCGAGCACTTCGAATTCCAGCATCCCGCCAGGGGTGGAGACCCGGGCTATTTCACCGCGCCTCTTGCCCAGCAAGCCGGCACCAATAGGCGATGAAATCGAAATTTTCATCTGCTTGATGTCTGCTTCCGTCTCAGATACCAGCTTGTAGGTCAGTTCTTTACCCGTTTTCAGGTTTTTGATGGTAACGTTGGAGAAAATGGCGACCTGAGAGGTGTCCACGTTGCTCTCATCCAACACCCGGGCGTTGGCCAACAGGGTTTCCAATTCGCTAATCCGCATTTCCAGCATGCCTTGGGCCTCCTTGGCCGCATCATACTCGGCGTTCTCCGATAGATCACCCTGGGCGCGAGCTTCTGCGATAGCACGAGCCGCTTCGGCGCGCCCGGTCGTTTTCAATTCCTCCAGTTCGGCTTTCAGTTTGTCGTACCCGCTCTTTGTCAGATAGGTGTAGTTTGACATAACAACTCCAATTAGGTTAGGATACTTTGGTAGAAAAAAAGAGAAACGTCTCCACCCGACGGCAGAAACGTTTCTGTTTTGCGGCACAAAGGTACGATGCTCGCAAGCATTTTTTCAAACATTTAAAAACAAAAACCCTGGAGAATCTACAAGCATCGCCGAGAGCCCGAAACCCTACATTAAGTGACGTTTGCTCTGATAGGGCCACCTACCTTTGCACCCGGTTTTCAGAATGACTCCATGGATTTTTCGCGCATTCCCTCTCCCTGTTTTGTGCTCGATGAAGCGCTGCTGCGCCGTAATCTGGAGCTGATACACGGCGTGCAGCAGGCTGCCGGCGTGCAAATTATTTTGGCGTTCAAAGGCTTTGCCATGTGGAGCGCATTTCCGTTAGTGCGACAATACCTGAGCGGCGCCACAGCCTCTTCGCTCAACGAAGCACGGCTGTGCTACGAGGAGATGAAAACGAAGGCGCACACCTATGCCGTAGCGTATGTGCCGCATGAGTTTGGCCGCATTTTGAAGTACTCGAGCCATATTACCTTCAACTCGCTATCGCAGTACCGGCGCTTTCGCCGGCGTCTGGAACGCCACTCAGAGCCTATCAGCGCGGGGTTGCGCGTCAATCCGGAGTGGTCGCCCGTGGGCACGGCGCTGTACAACCCCGCCTCGCCCGGTTCGCGCTTAGGCGAGGTCGCAGAAAATTTAAAGGAAGGGCTGCCCGAAGGCATCGAAGGGCTGCATTTTCATACCCTCTGCGAAAGCACCAGTTACGATTTAGAAAAGACACTCGAACACTTTGAGGCGCGCTTCGGCCATTTTTTCCCTCAGTTGAAGTGGGTCAACTTTGGCGGCGGGCACCTGATGACGCGCGCTGGCTACGACGTGGAGCATCTCATTCGAGTGCTCAAGGGTTTCAAAGCGCGATACCCGCACCTGCACGTCATTCTGGAGCCCGGCAGCGCTATTGCCTGGGACACGGGCGTTCTGGTGGCCACCGTGTTAGACATTGTCAAAAATAAAGGTGTCAAGACGGCTATTCTCGATGTCTCATTCACGGCGCACATGCCCGATACGTTAGAGATGCCCTACCGCCCGCGCGTGCGTGGCGCAAATGCCGAGCCGCTGCCAACAGACCAGTATCGCTATCGCCTGGGCGGCGTCAGCTGCCTGAGTGGCGATTTTATGGAGGAGTACAGCTTCGAGACGCCCCTGCGTATAGGCCAGAGGATCGTGTTTGAGGACATGATCCATTACACCATGGTCAAGACGACTACATTTAATGGCGTAACACATCCTTCCATCGCCATCTGGCGGGAGGAAGGCCGGTTAGACGTCGTGCGGCGGTTCGGTTATCGCGACTACAAAAATCGCCTCTCTTGACCCTCAGGAGCGCGTGCTACTGCTCCTGAAAAGCTTCCCTCATCTTCTCCGGCGTTACTTCCAAGTTGCTCACCCAGCGCCGCTTTTCCACATCGAAGCGCGTGTTGGGATCGGGGAATTCAATGTAGTATTCTTTGTCTGAGTTTTGCGGATAGTACTGGCTCAGGTCCTGTCCGCGCACCATTTTTTCGAAGAGCATGCTGGCTTTTTCGGCCAGTTCGGGTTCGGGCATTTTCCAGGTGCGGAACACCTCATTGTAATAAGCGATGGAGTCGCCTTCCATGCGCATGTGGATGCCGGTAGCTACGCGCTTGACGGTCAGACTGGGCGCTATCCGGCTGACGAGCAAGTAGATATCGCCGGTGCGTTCATTGCGGTAGTACAGGTCTATGCGGTGTTTAGCGAGTTCCTGGGCATAGAACTCGTTAAAAGCTGAGTCAAATTTGGTTTCGTGTGTGGCCTTTTTGGGCAGGTGTCCGGTGTAGCGGATGATTTTTTCTAAGAGCCGTTGTGCCGTTTCGGCGTCGGGCTTTTGGCCTTTTGGGCTAGGCTGGCAGGCCAGCAGGAGAATAGCAGCGAAAAAGGTTAGAAAGGCGCTGATTTTCATGGTGAATACTGTTTTAAAAAAAAGACTTGCCATCACAGGCGTGATGGCAAGTCTTTCTAAGCAGATGGGTGAGATTAATACACTTTGTCCACCGGGTCAAACTCGGCCCAACGGTCGGTCCAGTCGGTGTTGCCGAAGGCACCGCGGTAGGCTACGTTCGTGAAGAAGCCCGTGCGGTTGGGTTCGTTGAATTTCGGGTGGTCAAACTTGGCGCCTGTAGCAGCCGTGCCGCTCGTGAGTGTGAAGTCCGGGTTAGCCGGATAGTCGTTATTGAGACGGGTGCCGAAGAACCAGTCAGCCTTCAAACCAATGGCGTTATAGGCATCCGTGGCGGCGGTCGTTACCAGCGTGTTGCCGTTAGCAGCAGCTTCCCAGTAAGCCTTGAGATCGGCTACGGCTACGCCTGTGCCCACCTGATAGGCGTTGGCTTCGCTGGAAGCCCACAGGATGTTGTTAGCCAGCACGCCGCGGCCGCTCTGATACTGCGACAGTACCGAAGCCTGGTTGAAGCGAATACCGCGCGGGAAGCCAGCGAACACCGAATTGAATACCGACAGAGCCACGCGACGACGGAAGTCAGCGGCATGTGCATAGTTAGCGCTAACCGGGTTGGCCGGCGACACCGGTGCAATCGGGCCGAGGATGGTGATGTTAGACAGCACACCCGTCGTGTAGGGCTGTACATCGTTGTCGTTGGGGCCGTTGTCGGTCTCGATACCGTTGGACTGCGACTGGTCAGCAAAGCTCGGATAGCGGATAGCTACGCCGAACTGGATGCTGCCCGTGTAACCGTAGTCAATATCGAAGTCGTCGTCCCACGTACCCAGCGAAACCAAGTACTTGGCATTGTGCGTGCCACCGAAGAACTCGAAGCCGTCGTCGCCGCCGTAAGACACCTGTACGTACTCGATAACCGTACCGCGGCCTACGCCACCCGTCGTCAGCGAGTTGGTTTCGTTGTTGGGCGTCAACTCGATGCCAGCGAACTCGATGCGCACGTAGCGGAGCGAGCCCGAGTTTTCGCCGTCATTGGCAGTGCTGTTCTGGGTGCCGAACGTAACCGGCGGCGTGATACCCTCAATCGTCGGGTCAGGCTGGTTCACGTTGGCGCGGCCCAGGATCACCAGACCGCCCCAGTCGCCGCGGTCGCGGATGCCCGCTTCCTGACTGGAAGTCATGATGATCGGCTTATCCACCGTACCGTTGGCGATGATGCGGCCGCCTTTGTCAATGATCAGCGTGCCCTTAGTGCGGCGGTCGCCGAAGATGATCGTGCCCGGCTCAATGGTCAGCGTCTGACCGTTGCGCACGAATACCTGGCCTTTGAGCAGGTACTTCTTGTCAGCCGTCAGAGTGCGCGTTGTCAAATCACCCGTCAGTTCAACCAACTGACTCACTGGAGGTGGGGGAGTGGGGTTTTCCTTCTTGTCGCAAGAGACCATAAAGATGGCCAGCGCCGAAAACAGCGCAATTGATCCAAGTACGTTTTTCATGTGTAAGACCATTTTTAAAAAATTTGAGTTTTTATTGCTTCGAGATGTCGTAAGAGATGGACAAATTGAACGCCTGACCCCGGCGGAAGGTGAAAATCGGGTGATCTATGTCCACGTTGATTTTTTCATTTCTATCTGAATCCTGATAGAAGCGGAAGGGAGCATCTAAAATATTTTGTACACCCAATTTGTACGACACTCGGCCAATCCGCTTGGTAAAGGTGAGATCGAGGCTATGGCGCGAGAGTTCGTAGATGGTGGGGAACAGTACATCGCCCACCGAGAAAATGCGGTTGCCAAAAATGTTATAGGCCAACGCACCAGAGAAGCCGCGTTCCTGGTCGTCATCATAATACAGGGCAATGTTGAGAATGTAAGGCGACTGCCCTTGCAGAGGACGCACCTGGTCTTGTGCCGGCACGTTGGGGCCTAAGTCCACTTTTGAGCTGATAAGGGCTGCATTGGCATTGATAGAAAAGCGATCCAGAAAGCCGCTCCCAGTAATGCCCTTAAAGGATTTGCGCAATTCCACTTCTACGCCGTAGTTCCGGGCGTAATCGGCATTGATGTACGAGAAGTTAGGCTGCTCTGTTGTTACAATGGTTTTATTTTCAATGGGGTCATTGAAGTACTTATAGAAAACGCCGATATTGAAGGTTTCGCCTGGACGCGGATAGATCTCGTAGCGCGCATCTATGTTGTGAATGAACGCCGGTACCAGATTGGGATTTCCAAAACGAGCAGCCTCCAGTTTATAATCGTAGAACAGAAAAGGTGCCAGTTCGCGGAATTCGGGGCGGTTGATGGTGCGGCTGTACGCTAAACGCAGAACGGAGCCTTCGCGTACATTATAGCCCAGATTGAGGAAGGGAAGTGGAGCCATAACCGTGTTGCGAGCCTCCACTGGGCCTCGGTCGTCGGCGCCATCCACTCGTTGGTCATTGAATTCGCCGCGGAAGCCCGCCGAAAGATCAAAGCGATTCAGAGGGACATCTATTCCGACATAAGCGGCGGCCGTCAAACTGTTGGCGCTGTAAGAGTCAATTGGGCGAGTGCCTTCTTCCAATACAAATCCGTCCACTGTCTGGTAGTTTTCCTTGCGGAAAGCCCTATCTAACGGCAATTTGGACAGGCTATCTCCGATGATTGGATTTGAGAAACCCGGATAAAGCGTGGATACGTATCGGGAGTCGAAATCGCGATAGCGGTACTCGACCATATAGCCTGTTTTGAGCAAAGTCTTTCGAGTGCCGTCCACATTGGAGCGCATCGTCCAGGTATAGTCTAAGCCATGGGAGCCGGAGACTTCGAAGAGATTTCCGTAGTAGCGCCCCGTCTCAAACAGGTTGGAGGAAGGCGGCAGGATAATCTGGAACGGCGCCTCGGTCTGACCCGCCGGCTGGAAGGTTCGGAAGCGGCGCAAATCGGGTTCGTCTTCAATCAGGAAGCTACCGCCCGCCACCCAGTGGAGAGTTCTGCGCTCGCTCAGCTCGTGCGTGCCTTCAAACTGGCCCAAATAGATAGAGCGCGCGCGATAGCCCAGCAGGTAGTTGGCCAGCCGGTCACCCGGGCGTTGAATAAAGTCCGAGCCCCGGCGCAGGATGGTTTCGTTCTCGCCAATCTGATTGAAGAGGTTTTTGAAACTGATGTTGTTGTGCTCGTTCAAGCGCAAACGCCAATTTGATAGAATACTAATTCGACTCGACTTCTCATAGCCCGAGTCGTCGAAACGAAAGCGAAGGTCAATAGGTTTCGTACGATCTTCCCACTCGAAATAGCGGTAGAAGTCTCGCAGATAATTCTGATAGCTGGTCGAATAGCTAACGATGTTTACCGTAGATAGCTGTTTGCTACCTAAGTTTATACGGCGACCAAAGCTAAAGCCAAATGAGTGGTCTGGCAAAGCCGTACGCTCGGTAGCATTGTAGTTGTTGGGCAGTAAGTCAGCAGCATACTTGCGCAGAGGAGAGCTCCGCGGAGCAATCTGCATGTCGTAAGAACTCGGGAAAGCAGAAGGCAGCTTCCGGAAACCGTTGTCGAACCCTAAGAAATCCGTAGGCGAGCCTTCGCTCTGGAAATAAGGCGTGCCCGTCGTGTTGACGCGGTAGCCTATGCCGAAATTTACTTTGAAGAAGTTCTGGTCAGGGTCTACCGTGAACATTTTGATAACGCCGCCTGCGAAGTCACCAGGCAGTTCGGCGGAGCCCGACTTATAGATCAGCATGCGATCGAGCGCACTACTCGAAATGAGATCGAACGAAAACGTGCGGCGGTCAATTTCAGTGCTGGGAGCAATGATGTTGTTGACCATCACGTTGTTGTAGCGCTCGTTAAGACCGCGAATCATCACAAAGCGGTTCTCCACAATCGTTACACCCGGCACGCGCTGTACTACCTGAGCGGCATTGTTGTCCTGCGACTTCTGGATTTGCTGACTCGATACGCCGCTCACCACTTGCTTCGACTGGCGAACTTCGAGCAGCACGGCAGCCACCGTATTGGTTTTGCGATATTCTACAATCGTAACCTCGCTCATGACCACCGAGTTGGTGGACATCACCACGTCCAATGTTACGCGCTCGTTCTCTTTTACCTCCACGTCTTTGATGGTTACGTCCTCATAACCCAGGTAAGAAAAAACAGCCGTGTATTTGCCTGGCGGCACGTTGCGAACAGCATAGAATCCATTCAGGTCCGTGATAGAACCCATACTGGCCTCTTGGATGCGCACCGTGGCGCCGATGAGTTTTTCTTTGGTTTCATTGTCCACCACTGAGCCAGTGATAACGCCGCCCTGCGCAAAAAATAAGGTCGGCAGAAGCAGTAGCAAAAAGGTTGTCGCCCGAGATAGCATAAGGTTGGTGTGTACTTTTAGAATAAAATTTGCTGCAAACCAACCGCGGCTATGTTAACCCTATATTAAGCCCAAGTTAACAAATAGAGCTAAGATCATAAGTCCCACACAATCAAAGAATTGGAACATAGCCCTCACCAACATCCGCCAAACCCCTGTTTGTGTACAAAAAATGGCGCGGCCTTCTCGGAGAAGGCCGCGCCAAAGAAAGCCTTGAGCACAGTCAGTTCTATACCAGGACACACAGGTCGGCCAAACGCGCTGAATAGCCAGCCTCGTTGTCGTACCAGCCCACGATGCGACAGGTATTGCCGTTAACCTGCGTCAGGCCAGCGTCGAAGATGCAGGAGTGCGTGTTGCGCACAATATCGCTGCTGACAATGGGGTCTTCCGTGTACTCTAAAATACCTTTGAGGTTAGACTCAGCGGCGGCTTTAAAGGCGGCGTTGATTTCCTCTACCGTAGCCGTCTTTTTGATGACACACACGCAGTCTGTGACGGAGCCTGTTGCGACCGGTATGCGCATCGAGTGAGCAGCAATTTTGCCCTTTAGATGGGGCGCTACTAAGACGACTGCTTTAGCGGCGCCCGTGCTGGTAGGCACAATGTTTTGCGCTGCTGCACGCGCCCGGCGCAGGTCGCGGTGCGGGCCATCTTGCAGGTTCTGGTCAGCAGTATAGGCGTGTATGGTGTTCATGAACAACTGCTCGACGCCAAAGGCCCGGTCAAGCGTCATGATCATGGGCACCAAACAGTTGGTCGTGCAGGAGGCATTAGAGATAATCGTATCCGTGGGCTTGATATCTTGATGATTAGCCCCCAGAACGAACGTAGGGATATCGTCTGTTTTGGGCGGCGCCGAGAGTATGACACGCTTAGCACCGGCTTGAAGGTGCAATTCCGCTTTTTCGCGGCTTAGGAAGACGCCCGTACATTCGAGCACCACTTCCACACCTAAATCTTTCCATGGGCATTCGGCCGGATTTTTGATAGCAGAGCCGAGAATCTTCTGCCCATTGACATACAGGTATTCGTCGTCGGCGCTCACCGTGCCGTCAAAGCGGCCGTGCATGGTGTCGTACTTGAGCAGGTGGGCCAGCGTCTGGTTGTCCGTCAGGTCGTTGATGGCGACCACCTCGACGTTTTCTTTGCCCAGGAGGTAGCGGAAGGTGAGACGGCCAATACGGCCAAAACCATTAATGGCTACTCGTTTTTTTGTCATGAGGATATCTGTTATTGGTGGGTGAATGACTGAGACGCCGCAAAGGTAGGCGATCGGCTTGGAACGAATGGTCAGCGTTGGCAAATGCCAACATAATCACATCGGCGAAGCAGACTGCCGAGAAGGCGCCGCAACGCGCGACGCGCTTGGAAGAAGTCTCTTTTTGTGCAAACTTTGCCTCGCGGGGAGGAACACCTCCATGCACCGAACACAGCGCAGGCTATAGATCATGTATCCCCTTTTTCCCTCTGCTCAAAAGCGCAAAAAAGCCGCCCGGCCACCGCTTCTTCTGCTGCTGGCGGTGGCGTTTGCCCTGGCCATGCTCATCAACCCGCAGTTGCGCTACCGCGTCTTTTGGCTGCTCGATTATCCGTTTCATTACGAGGACTACAAGCACTTCGGTATTCGCCTTCCAGAGCCCTTTCATATTCACGGTATTGACGTCAGCCGCTATCAGCAGCATATAGACTGGGAGCGTGTGTCCAATATGCGCGTAAGCGACAAACGCATCCATTTTGCTTTCATTAAAGCTACCGAAGGCAGCTGGATACAAGATCCTTACTTTGACCACAACTGGAAGAGCAGCCGCCGCTACGGCATTATTCGCGGAGCATACCACTACTTCTTGCCCGATATCAGCCCGCGCGACCAGGCACGCCATTTCATCCGAACCGTGCGTCTTGAGTCGGGCGACTTGCCGCCTGTAGTAGACGTAGAAGAGCGCCGCGGCATGACCTCCGCTCAGGTGCGTCAAAACCTCAAAGCCTTTCTCGACCTGCTGCGCCAGCACTATGGCGTACGCCCGCTCATCTACACCAATCGCGACTTTTATAAAAATCACTTCGCCCATCAGCCCGCTTTCAAGCCCTACGCCTTTTGGATTGCCCATTATTATGTGGGCCAGCTGGAGATGCCCGACGGCTCTACCTGGCACTTCTGGCAGCACAACGACCAAGGGCGCGTCAACGGCGTCAATGGGCCTGTAGATTTTAACGTCTTCCGCGG
The DNA here is from genome assembly GCA_025056735.1 of Saprospiraceae bacterium. Lineage (GTDB taxonomy): Bacteria > Bacteroidota > Bacteroidia > Chitinophagales > Saprospiraceae > M3007. The sequence continues at coordinate 4,552 of JANWVR010000075.1, read as the reverse complement.
AGATAGCGCTGAACTGCGCAAACTTTGCCTGCCATAAAGTGTTGTAACATGTATTTCTAACCAGCCCTCATTGAAACGGCCATCTGTGCGCCATTGCGGTTTGGAAATGCGTGCATTTATGGCCGGCATCGGAGGGCGCTATTTTTCTTAAACATCATGTCTGTACGAGTCTTTCCCAAAGAGAAACAGGGGCGCGGCGCCTTTAATGGCGGCGAAATTGTGGAGAACAAGCCTATCGGCTTTCCGCAGGAGGCTTCTCCGCTCCGCCCTTATTCCAACCTCTTCTACTGGGCCCACGCGCGTGCTATAACCGACAGCACTATTGGACTGCACCCGCACAAGGGCTTTGAAATCTGCTCGTTCGTACTGGCCGGTGAAATCCGGCACTACGACACGAAGTTGCGCGAGTGGCGCCCGCTGCGCGCAGGCGATGCGCAAATCATCCGCGCAGGCAACGGCATCAGCCATTCGGAATGGATGGGCCAGGGAGCGGAGATGTTTCAGATCTGGTTTGACCCGAATTTAGACAAGACGCTCGCCCAGCCGGCCAGTTATGACGACTATCGGCTGGAGGATTTCCCGACGCACACACAGGACGGTGTATCGGTGCGCACCATCGTGGGACAGGGCAGCCCATTCCGTATGGATACGCCGGGCATTCAGGTACAGCACATCCACCTGTCGGAGGGGGCCCAATATCGCATAGCGGCGGCGTCGGGTCAGGTATTTTCGGCTTACGTGGTCAAAGGTGAAGCGCGGCTGAACGGCCATGAAACCCAAACCTCTGACTTCGCGCTCATTTCGGACGAGCGTGCGCTGGAGATAGAAGCCATCGGCGATGCAGAGGTGTTTATCATCGCCTCGCCTGCCGACCCGGGTTACCCTACGTATGAGCGGCTGCGCCGCGCATGAGTTTCGACGACCCCGAAGGTGCCAAAGAGCGTTTTCTGGCACCTTCGGGGTCATATTTTTCGGGCGCGGTAGCGTCGGTAGTATTCTCGGAAGGAGATCATCCGCTGCTGCTGCTCGTCCCAAAGGTGATTGAAGACGGTTTTGAGGCTTTGCCTGAAGGTGATGCGATTAGCGATGCGGTCGAAGACCGGGTTTTCGCGGTGGCATCGCGCTAGCTGGTAGTTGGGCACCAGCGAATTGAGGTGGTGGATGTGGTGGTAGCCGATGTTGCCCGTCAGCCAGTGGAAGAGGCGCGGGAGGTCGTAGTACGTGCTGCCTTCAATAGCTGCTCGGATGTGGTCCCAGCGGTCTTTCCAGGCTTTGTAAGTGGTTTCGTGTTGATGTTGAACGTAGAAGAACCACACAGCGATGATGCCGAAAGCGACGAGCGTAGGGAATTGCACCCACAGGAGTGCTTTATAGCCCAGCAGTAAGCCTACGGCCACGTAAACGACAATGAGCAGCAAATTGTGCCGCATGAGCGCACGGCGGGCGCTTTCCCAGCCGCTTAGGCGGATGAGCGGCAGGCGGTTTTGGATGAACACATACCACAGTGGCCCTAGCACGAAGAGCACAGGTGCGCTGCGGTAGAGCCGATAGCGCAGGCGTCCCCAGAAATTCCGCCGGCGGTACTCCTCCACCGTAAGCAGGTCAATATCGCCAATATCGCGGTGTTCCCACAACATACCGTCGTGACCGTGGTGATGATGGTGGCTTTTGGCCCAATAGCGGTATGGGATAAGGCTAAACACGCTGCATACCATGCCGATGACGTCATTAACTACCCGATTGGCTGTAAAAGACTGATGCCCGCAATCGTGCTGAATAATGAAGATGCGCACCAGAAAGAAGCCGTTTACCACCGCCAAAAACAGCGTAAGGCCCAGAGAAACGTCCACCAGTAGGTACATGGCCGTCCAGAGTGCCACAAAGGGCAGAAACGAGGTAAGGATTTGGGAAATAGCCTGGCGGGTATCGGGTAATTGATAGGCGCTGACGATGGCCGGCAAATGGCGCATCAGTTCAGGAGAAAGTGGGTAAGAAGACATAAGCAATTTACTTTAAAAAAGCATTTCACCTTCCGTTGGAGGCATCCGGCAATACTTACGGGCGCAAAGGTAGCTTGAGCCGCTACGGTTCTGAGCGAGGATTTATCTTTTAAGACTCCGTTTAAATAAGCCGCAGTCCAAAGGGAGGCGACCAGTTCTTTGCATCGAGAAAGCGGAAAAAATTCGAGTATTAAACGCGGCGCTTCAGAGCCAACAGATATTTGGCTATTCAAGCGCCCATTCACCCCAAAACCCAAAGGCACGCAGCCGACTGTGTGAGCGCCCTCGATTTCCCAAGAAAAACTTTTTCAACGACGCCCAGTGCGATTTCGTTGGAATTTTATTTCATTTCGTCGAGAAGCAGGCAGCACTCAGGAAACTTTTTTTGCACCAATTGTTTCCTTGTGGTCATTAGCGACGCACATGGAGCAGTACGAAAAATGGTTGAAGCGGATAGAAGAGACCTTCTTGCGCTATGGTATCAAGAGCGTAACGATGGACGACATTTCGCGCGAGCTGGGCATCTCAAAAAAGACGCTTTATCAGTGGGTCGCCAACAAAGAAGATTTAGTGGAGCGGGTGCTGACGTACTTCATGCAGCAGGAGCGAGAACAATGCGAAGAGCGCCGGCAAAAAGCGGCTAATGCCGTGGAGGAGATTTTCTTGGTCCTTGAGGCCAGTACGCGCCGAATGCAGTTGATGAAAGCCAACGTGGTGTATGACCTGCAGAAATATCACCGGGAAACTTGGGAAAAGCTACGCGACTACCAGAAAGGCTTTCTGTACGGGGTGGTGCGCGCTAATCTGGAGCGCGGTATTCAGGAAGGGCTTTATCGCAAAGACCTGAACGTAGATATTACGGCTCGCCTGCACATTGCGACGATTTTCCAACTTTTTGATGAAGACCTTTTCCCGCGAACGCTCTATTCCAAACAGGAGCTGTTCCACCATTATCTAAAGCATTACTTACATGGCATCGCCTCTGAGCAAGGGCTTAAGTTGCTCAAAGGTTTGCAAGCCCATCACCTGTAAAATACCTTTTTTTATTTCTATGTGTTTCCATCGAAACCTTCAACGCATGCAGCACGCACCTATCGGCTTGTTCGCGAGCGTGCTGTTCGCCTCTACCCTGCCTTCGTTGCCGCTCTTAGGGCAAGGGCAGGCGCCAATGCGGCTAAACGACTGTATTCAGTACGCTTTAGACAACCACCCGCAGATCAAAACAGCACGCCTGCAAATAGCCGACGCTGAATGGCAAATCAAGGAAAATACCGGTACTGGGCTGCCGCAAATTGGGCTTGGGCTGAGCTATCAATACTTTTTGCAGCGCCCTGGCATACCGGCCAGCGCCATTGGCATACCGGCGCCAGGCGATGAGAAAATCTTCTTCAACGCTTTTCATAGCCTGGCGCCCAGTATTTCGGTGAGCCAGTTGCTGTTTAGCAACTCGTACCTGACCAGCCTGAAAGCTGCCCGCACTTACCGTCAGTATGTGCAACTCCAACTTATTGCCATCCAAAAGACCCTGCGCAACCAGGTAACGGAGGCTTACCTACCTGCGCTCTTGCTGGAGGAGAACCTGCGCATCTTAGACCGCAACATCGCCAATCTGGAGGAATTGCTCCGCGAAACTCAGGCCACCGTGAAAGCAGGCTTTGCCGAGCAACTCGACGCCGATCGCCTCCAATTGTCCCTCTCGGGCCTGCGCACTGAGCGCGATAACCTGGGCCGCCAGCGCGATATCGTCTTAGATGCGCTTAAAATGGCGATGGGTATGCCTCTTGACCAGCCCATTACCTTAGCGGACAACTTAGAAGCACTCCTCCAGCAATATGCCTCCGTAGACCCTACGGGTGTGCTCAACTTCAACAACCGCCCTGAATACGCTACGTTGCTCAAAGGCCGAGAGCTGAACGCCTTGCAAGCCGACCTGTTTAAAAAGTACTGGATGCCCACATTGGCCGGCTTCCTCCAGTATCAACCCGGCTGGCAGGGCGCTTTCGGCAACGATACACGCTGGTTCTTTATCCCCTCCGCCATCGTGGGCGTATCCCTTTCCATTAGCCTGTGGGACGGAGGCATCTCGCGCGCTCGCTACGAACGCGCCATGATCGCCTACCAAACCGTTGAAGTGCAGCGCGAGATGCTCGAACAAGCTATGACGCTCGAAGTCGAAACGGCTCGCCGGCAGCTGCTCAATGCCGCCGAACGCATCCGAAACCAACAGCAAAACCTCGACCTCGCTCGCCGTGTGTATGAAACTATCCAAACCAAGTACAAAGCCGGCGTCGGCTCCAGTTTTGAACTCATTAGCGCCGAACAACAGCTCTACGCCGCTCAGCAGGCCCTTATGCAGGCCCAGTTTGACCTGCTTAAGGCAAGAGTTGCCCTTAAAAACGCCCTCGGCCAGTAGCGGCTAAACTTGTTTGGCCAAAGTACCCACCAAAATTGTTCGGCCCAGTAACGGCCAAACTTGTTTGGCCAAAGTACCCACCAAAATTCTTCGGCTCAGTAACGGCCAAACTTGTTTGGCCAAAGTACCCACCAAAATT
>JANWVR010000003.1 GCA_025056735.1 Saprospiraceae bacterium | reverse complement strand
TAACGCTGACGGCCACCGACGGCAGTGGCAACACGGCGACCTGCACCTTTACGGTGAACAAGGTGGACAACACAAAGCCCTCGATCACCTGCCCACCGGCGCAGACGCTTGTGTTGAACGCCTCTTGCCAGGCCACCGTGCCGTCGTACTCGCCTGCTTCGGTCAGCGACAACTGCACGGCCAGCCCGACGGTAACGCAGTCGCCTGCGGCTGGCACGACGGTCAGCGGCACGGGTCCCTTCACCGTAACGCTGACGGCCACCGACGGCAGTGGCAACACGGCGACCTGCACCTTTACGGTGAACAAGGTGGACAACACAAAGCCCTCGATCACCTGCCCACCGACGCAGACGTTGGTATTGAATGCCTCTTGCCAGGCCACCCTGCCGGCGTACTCGCCAGCTTCGGTCAGCGACAACTGCACGGCCAGCCCGACGGTAACGCAGTCGCCTGCAGCCGGCACAACGGTCAGCGGTGCGGGTCCTTTCACCGTAACGCTGACGGCCACTGATGCCAGTGGCAATACGGGGACGTGCACGTTCACGGTGAATAAGGTGGACAACACGCCGCCCTCGATTGCGTGCCCACCAACGCAGACGCTTGTATTGAATGCCTCTTGCCAGGCCACCGTGCCGGCGTACTCGCCTGCCTCGGTGAGCGATAACTGCACGGCTAGCCCGACGGTAACGCAGTCGCCTGCGGCCGGCACGACGGTTAACGGCACGGGGCCCTTCACTGTAACGCTGACGGCCACTGACGCCAGCGGCAATACGGGGACTTGCACGTTCACAGTGAACAAGACAGACAACACGCTGCCTTCGATTACGTGCCCACCGACGCAGACGCTGACGCTCAATGCCTCTTGCCAGGCTACACTGCCGGCCTACTCGCCTGCTGCGGTCAGCGATAATTGCACGACTAATCCAACGATAACGCAGTCACCTTTGGCCGGCACGATAGTCAATAATGTAGGCAGCTCGACAATTACTCTGACGGCAACAGATGCCAGCGGCAACACCGCTTCCTGTACTTTCACTGTAAACAGAGTGGGCCCGCCTCAATGTAGCGGCGTTGTGGATAACGATGGCGATGGCTCGTTCCCGCCCGACGATTGCGACGACAACGATCCAACCGTGTATCCTGGCGCTCCGGAGCTATGCGATGGCAAGGACAACGACTGCGATGGACAGGTGGACGAGGATTTGCCACCCTTGGTCATCACTTGCCCCTCCAGCGTTCCGGTGCTCGTCGCAAACAGCTCTTGCCAGGCCACCCTTGGAAACTACATCTCTCTGGCCTCGGTCAGCGGCGGGTGTGGGGCCCCCATCAACCCAATCGTCCAGACGCCTCCGGCAGGTACTATTGTCAACCCGGGTATAGTAGCCATACAGCTCACCGTCAGCAATACCGCTGGACAGACCGCTACTTGCCGATTCAATGTAACTATCCAAGGCGGCTGCCATTAAACCAGCAAACGCTCACTCCATTGGTAGAAGGCCCAATCCCTTACACGGGGGTTGGGCCTCTCTTTTTGCCTCTGACAAAGACCTTTGCGTCCATCTCCTCTGAGCAGTGGGATGATCACTGCTTCCTGTGCAACACCTTCGTAAGGCTCCATGCGTCGTTTACTCGTTCGTGTCTTCTTGCTCTGTACTGCAGGTTTCCTGACCTTTTGGCTCGGTTACAGGGCCGATAGATCGGATTTTCTATCACTGGCATTAGTGTATGGAGCGCTCTTCCTCGCTTACCTGGCTATTTTGCATCTGGCGCAGAAGCGTCTATTTTCGTTCCGGGAGTTGTGGACGGCGAGCATGGTGCTTCGGACTCTCCTGCTTTTCAGCACGCCGAACCTTTCTGACGATGTTTATCGCTTCCTGTGGGACGGTCGTTTGGCGGCGCAGGGCATTCACCCCTTTGCCTACACGCCGGCACAGGTAATGGAAAGCGGTCGGGTTTTGGTCGGTATCACGCCGGAGTTGTTTTCCAAACTTAATTCGCCGCATTACTACACCGTGTATCCGCCGGTGTGTCAGGGCGTGTTTTGGGTGGCAGCTAAGGTGTTTCCCGAAAGCATTGCTGGTGGGGTGTTTGTCCTCAAGGTTTTCTTGTTGGCGGCAGATTTGCTGGTTGTGTGGGTGTTGTGGCGTTTGCATCCAGATGGTTGGGCGGCAGCGGCATATGCGCTCCATCCGCTGGTCCTTCTGGAAGGCGTGGGCAATGTGCATTTTGAGGTGGCCATGCTGGCTTTTTTGCTGGCGGGCGTGTGGTTGTGTCAGTTATCCTGGGTTCGAGCCGATGGTAAACTCGGGGTGCTGTCCGCGTTGTTTTGGGCGCTGGCGGTCGCCGTTAAATTGTTGCCACTGCTGTTCTTACCCATCGTTTGGGTATGGTTAAAAGGACGCTCGCGATGGCAGTTTACAGGGTATTTTATTCTCTTCTGCGGTTTGCTTTTCCTCCCATTATGGGATTGGGTCGTATTTCAGAACCTCCTGAGCAGCTTGCAGTTGTACTTCAGACAGTTTGCCTTTAATGCCAGCGTTTATTACGTTTTGAAAGGCCTGTTAGTGGCGTTGGATTTAAAAGAAGTGTTGCAAGCGCGTGTGCTAGGACCGGTTTTGGGCGGGGGCGTGTTTGTAGGGGTATGGATTATTGCTTTCTATTGGAAGAAGACGCTTTCGGCGCTCTCCTTGGCCGATCGGATGATGCTGGCAGCGACGCTGTACCTATTGCTAGCGACTACAGTGCACCCCTGGTACGTTCTTGTGCCCTTTGCGCTTGGTTTGGCTTCGGCGCGCCAGCCGGCCTGGCGCTATCCCGTAGTCTGGACGGCTGCTGTGATGCTGTCGTACAGCCATTACGCCGATGGCAGTTTCGAGGAAAAATACGGTTGGATAGCGCTAGAGTATGCGGCCTTGGGCGCGGCGATGGTGTGGGATTGGACGCACTGCACACCGGTGCGAAACAAGGGCGATGTAGATGGAGTCGCTGGCCTCAGACCACCAGCCTGATCGCCGCGAAAACCCTCTGGAAAAAAGCCGCTCGCGTTCTCAAAGGTGTGAGCTACTTTTGCATGCCTTTTCCGCAGTTGAGATGAAAAACACGTACTACGATCTCGTCACCCAGACTTTCGACTTCCCGCAAGACGGCTTCCGCCTGAAAGACAATCGCCTCATATTCAACGATATAGACCTCTATGAACTCATCCAGGAGTACGGCTCGCCATTGAAGTTGACCTATTTGCCCAAGATTGGTGAAAAAATCCAGACGGCACGCAAGCTCTTTCGGGATGCTATGCAGCGTTACAACTACACGGGCAAGTACGTATACTGTTATTGTACCAAGAGCTCGCACTTTGCCTTCGTGCTCAATGAGGTGCTTAAGAACGGCACGCAATTGGAAACCTCCTCGGCCTTCGATATTGACCTCATTTGGCGGCTGTATCGGCTCGGTAAAATCAACAAGAGCACGATTATCGTTAATAACGGCTATAAACCACTGGCTTACGTCAAAGGTATTGCCCGGCTCATTGACGAGGGCTTCCAGAACGTCATCCCGGTGTGTGATAACGCCGCCGAATTAGACTATTATGATGCGTTAGTTAAAAAAAGTCAGTGCCAGATTGGCATCCGCATGGCGACCGAAGAGGAGCCTAATTTTGAATTCTATACCTCACGCCTGGGTATCCGCCAGAGCGATATTATGCGCTTCTACGAGCAAAAAATTGCCCCCAACCCAAAGTTCGTGCTCAAGATGGTGCACTTCTTTGTGGATACAGGCATCAAAGACACGATTTACTATTGGAACGAACTAAAAAAGGGCATCAAGACCTATTGCGAACTACGCAAAAAGTGCCCCACGCTCACGGCGCTCAACATCGGCGGCGGCATGCCCATTCGCAACTCTCTGGGCTTCGACTACGACTATCCCTACATGGTGGGCGAAATTGTGCGCCTCATCAAGGAGTATTGCGACGACGAGGGCGTACCTGAACCCGACATCTACACCGAATTCGGCAAATATACCGTCGGCGAAAGCGGCGCCGTCATCTTCTCTGTCATCGGAAAAAAGCAGCAGAACGACGCCGAACAGTGGTATATGCTCGATAACTCTCTCATTAACACCCTCCCTGACAGCTGGGGCATCAAAGAGCGTTTTATCCTATTGCCCATCAACCACTGGGACAAAGAACACCAGCGCGTCAACATCGGCGGCATCAGCTGCGACAACGCCGATTACTATAACTCCGAGGCACACATTAACCAGGTCTATCTGCCCACTTACGACGAGAAAACCGAAGAACCGCTCTACATCGGATTCTTCCACACCGGCGCTTATCAGGAGTCTTTGAGCGGGTATGGCGGCCTCAAACACTGCCTCATCCCGTCGCCCAAGCACATCCTCATTGACAAAAACTACTACGGCGAGCTAACCGACTGGGAGGTCTTCCCTGAGCAAGACGCCGACTCCATGCTTCGCATTTTGGGCTATGACTCGCCCTACGCCTCTTAGTACTCTAATTGGTGACTGATGTTGCGCACGAGCAGCATGGAGGGCGTCTAACCTGCACTCGGTGAAAGCCTTGACCACTGAAGTCTGTATTCCTCTGAAAACCTACCACCCAGCACTACACATTCCTCCATGATGATGGGATGTATGTCGGGATATTAAAGAGGGGAATCTGTTTGTTCCACCCGATGAGTCGGGCGGTTACAGGATGTTGAATGTACCCGTCACGGCAGGGAGAGGCTCCTTAAGGGAAACAGCGTTTTGCCTCGCATGCGTAGGGCCGGTTTTAAAGTGTGTTTGATTTTAAAATTAGGCGAGTGATAAGTTTTTTCGATGAATGTACTTTTGCCATAGGATTGCGGAGCTGTCGCACTGCCCGTGCAAAGGTTCAAACATCGTCGTTCTGGCATTGGGTTTCTTCATGGCAGTGAGTCCAAGATGCTGCTGTGTGCAGGAGG
>JANWVR010000149.1 GCA_025056735.1 Saprospiraceae bacterium | reverse complement strand
CAGCGGGTTCCAGGCCTCGCGGTTGCGGATGTTGCGCAGCGAGAAGTTGTTGAACGTAACGCCCAGCGTACCGATGACGCCGCCCAGACCAAAGGCCGTGCGCGGCTGATAGCCGGCGCTGAGTTCGAGCTGGTCGGAGGGTTTTTCCTCCACCGTGTACTCGATGTCCACAGTACCTCGGTCGGGGTTTACTGGCGTGTTGATGCCCAGCGCTTCAGGGTTGAAGTAGCCGAGGTTGACGATCTCGCGCTGCGAGCGGATGATGTCGGAGCGGCTGAACTTATCACCCGGCCGGGTGAAGAGCTCGCGCCGGATGACATGCTCGTGCGTGCGGTCATTGCCCTTGATAACCACGCGGTCAATGGTGGCCTGCGGCCCCTCGAAGATGCGGATTTCTAAGTCAACGGAATCGTTTTCGATGGCCGTTTCAATCGGGTCGGCTCGAAAGAACAGGTAGCCATTGTCCAAGTAAAGCGAGGAGACGTCGCGCCCGTCCTGGCTGAAACTCAGGCGGTTGTTCAGCAGTTCCTGGTTATAGACATCGCCTTTGGAAATGCCGAGTACCTGCTGGATGACGCGCGTTTCGTAGATGGTGTTCCCTTTCCAGGTGATATTGCGGAAGTAGTAGCGCCGGCCTTCGTTTACCGTCAGTTCGATTATCAGGTCGCCCTTGGGCGTGCGCCACACAGAGTCGCGCACGATGCGGGCATCGCGAAAGCCCAGCGTGTTGTAGTAGGCCTCAATGGCGCGCTTATCCTCTTCAAAGTCTTTCTCGACGAGTTTGGACTTTTTGAAGATGCGGCTTTTGCGCGCCGTGTTTTTCATTTTGCGGCGCAGTTTGGAGACTTTTGCCTGTTTGACGCCGACGAAACGGATGTCCTGGATCTTGACGCGCTTGCCCGGGTTGATGACCACTTCCATTTTCACGCCGTTGGTAGAGCGTTCGTCGGGCGTCGTTTTGATGTTGACGCTGGCGTCGAGGTAGCCCTTGTCGGCGTAGTAGTTTTTGATGCCGTTGATGACCGAAATGCGGGCGTTGTCGGTCAGGATGGCGCCACGCTGCAGGTAGCGATTGATGACGTTGTTCAGGTCTTCGTGCTTGCTCTTGCGGACGCCCGAAAACGAATGGCGGGTGTAGCGGGGCAGCTCCTTGACGACGATTTCCAAAAAGACCTCATCGCCCTGTTGGCGCTCTTGGACGATCTGCACGTCGGTGAAAAGGCGCAGGTTCCACAGCGATTGTACAGCGCGAGTGATGAGCGGGCCGGGGATGCGAATTTGTTCGCCCACGCGCAGCCCTGAAATGGCAATAAGCGCCTGAGCGTCGGTGTATTGAGCGCCGCTGACGCGCACGCCGCCGATCTTGTATTCCTGGGCTTTTTCGTAGGGAAACAGCGGGAGCCGAGCCGTGTCGGTGGAGATAGCCGTTTGAGCCGTCAGGCCGCTAAGCATCAGCAAAAACAGGCCGAGAATGGGCAGTTTCATGGATACGATAGGTGTAAGCGCGTGGATAGGTGTTGTTCGCAGGCGCATGGATTAAGGTTTGTGGGCTAAGGAGAGAATTTCCGCCAGATTGGGGCACTGCTGAAAAAGCGGATCAATCGCCAGATGGGTTTTGCGCAGCCGGCTGAGCATCCATTGCTCGATGTAGTCGTTCTTTTTTTGCTCTAAAGCCGCTGCCTGTATCTTGTTGTAGTCCTGACGGAGATTGGCTTTGTGTGGTTTGCTGCGGCTTTCCAATAAAATGAGGCGGTAGTAACGCGCGCCGTCGGGAGTGCGGAAGGGCGTGGGTTTGGAGATTTCGCCTACTTTCAGGTCGTCAATGGCAAAAAAGATGTTGGTGTCTAAGTCGCCCACCTCGAAGAAGGTATTGCCCGTGCGCGGGTTGGCGACGCGGCCGTCGTTGTTGTAGCTGGCGGTGTTTTTATCGCCGTAAATCTTGACGGCATCGCTGAACGTCAGTCGGCCTGAAACGATGAGGTTTCGGATGGAGTCCAGCTTAGCCGCTGCTTTTTCCAAGTCTTCCTCTGTGATTTCGGGTTTGATGAGGATATGCCGTGCATGAACGAGGTTGCCGCGCCGTTCGATAAGCTGGATGACGTGGAAGCCAAACTCCGTCTCGACGACGGGGCTGATTTGTCCGGGTTCCAGTTTATAGACGGCGGCCTCAAACTCGGGCACGAAGACGCCGCGTTTTTGCCAGCCCAGGTCGCCGCCCTGGGCGCCACTGCCGGGGTCGTCGCTGTACTTTTTGGCCAATTCGGCAAAGCTTTCGCCCTTTTCTACGATGCGCTGGCGCAGCTGTTCGATTTGTGCGCGGGCTTTAGCCTTTTCCCCGTCATTCACGGGAGGCTTGTACACCAGTTCGCGGATTTCGACTTCGGCGTTGAAGAAGGGCAGCGAGTCGGCGGGTATTTCATTGAAAAAAATCTGCACCTCTGCGGGCGTGATGGTGATTTTTTTGGTGATTTCCTGCTGCATGCGTTCGGCCAGCATCTGGTTGCGCATGTCGTTGCGCATCTGGTCCTTAATCTGGGCCACCGTTTGACCGTAATACTCTTCAATGGCTTTGTCGTCCTGGTTGAAGTAAGAGCGCAGGCGTTCGATGCGCGCATCGAGTTGGTTTTCCACCTCTTCGTCCTTGACGAGCACGGAGTCTATCTTAGCCTGGTGCACCAGTAGTTTTTGCACCAACAGGTTCTGGAGGACAATGCAGCCATAGTCAGCGCCGATTTTCGGGTTTTGCTGACGGGCGTAGGCGATTTGCTCTTGCACCTCGCTGAGCAGGATCATCTCTCCGCCTACGGTAGCGACGACTTTGTCAATGAGCAGACGGTCGTTTTGGGCCATTAAAGGCAGAGCACAGGCAAGACAATAGGCTATGGCAAAGAGAAGGGACGGGCGCAAGAAAGGAAACGTTAGCATGGGTGGTTAATTCACAGTTATCAGGCGTGCAAAGGCGCTATGCCTGGGTGTTTACGGGTAGCATCGGGTTGTCTGGTGTTGGGCAAATTTTGGCGATGCCCTTGAAAACCGCCGTATTCATTGGTAGATGCGGATGTTTTGGCGGCGCAGTTCTTTTTGGTAGAGGTCTTCTTTCCAGCGTTCGACGAGGTCTTGTTTTCGTTTGTGCAGCAGGATGGCTTTGGCCTGTTCGCGGGCGTACTCGAAGGGAGCAGTCTCTTTGCCGCGAATGACCTCGAGCACGCGATAGTAATAGCGAAACTCGCCGTCGCCGAGAGTGCCTTCGCGGCGCGGGGCCACGTTTTCGGAGGTAAGGGCGCCACGCGGCAAGAGCGCCGAGACTTCTTCCAGCCGATGCCAGCGCTCCGGGTCGAGCAGCGCCGCCTTTGCCCACTGCTTCGAGAGAGTGCGCAGGCGCTCCGCATCGGCGGGACTTTTGCTGTACCACAGCCGGTTGAATTCGTTTTGCGGCGCTTTGTAGGGGATGACAATCAGCTGGCACTTTAGGATAGTACTTTCCAACTGGAATTGATCCTTATTGTGCTCATAAAAGTCGCGCAGTTCCTCTTCCGATACCACGCTATCCAATTGCTCGGCAATCAGTTGCTCTTCAAAGTTGAAACGCACTAAGCTGGCCCGGTAATCGCGCACCAATTTGTCAATGTTGAGGTCTTTAGGAATGTTGCGCTCGGCCTCGTACATGAGCAGCTGGTCGCGTACCCAGCGCTGCACGTGTGCTCGCACCAGCAGGATGCTATCGTCGGGCGAGGTACCGGGCGGCACAATGCCTTCTAATTCCGAGAGGTAAAGGCTTTTGTTGTAGACCTGGGCCAGCAGCACGTCCCCTTTCCGGTCGTCGGTATCCGGAGAGGCGCAGTTCCACAACCACAGCGTCAGGCACGCAAAAACAGTCAGACGGAGAAAACTCGTCATAAAAAAGCGTTTCCGGGCGCCAGAGGGAAGCCCGGAAACGCGGCAAAATTAGGCTTAAACTTTAGAAACGCCCTGCTGTCTTTCGCGAAGGCAAGTAGCCTTGGATCAATCGCGGTCGAAGCGCAGCTCTTGCACCACAGCGCTGGCGCCCGTTACCTTTAGGTAGATGTACACGCGAAAAGCGCCATTGGCCGTAACTAAGTTGCCGATGCAGTACTGGTCGTTGCTGCCGCGGCTGGCGCCCTGGTGCACCTGGTTGAAGGAACGCGGGCGGTTGTTATTGAAAAAGCCGCGCAAGAGCTCGGTAGCCTTTGCTTTCGAGCACGTTTGCTCGTTTTCTAAGATAGACAAATCCACATTATCGGCCAGATGGCGCGCTAAAGCGTCCACGTCGCCGGCGCTTAAGGCGCGCGAGACCGCCTCGAGTACCGGATTGCTCTGAGCGGCCATCATGGTCATAGGGAACAAGAACAGCACCAAAAGCAGATTTTTCATAGCAGTTGAACAAGATTGAAAGGGTGTGGTGTCAAACTCGGTATTGATACGAAGGGATGTAAGCAAGGAAACTGCCAAAGCCCTCTTGTTAGTGTTAATACTTATCAAAAAAAGATGCCAAAGTCCAACGAAAGCAACTGCAGAGCCGTCTTTCTTGCTTTTTTGTCGAAAAACGAGGCAACGCATCAACCCAAAAGGCCTCCTACAGGCTTTTGGTGCGCCCGCCATCTACGGGTAGATTGATGCCGTTGATGTAAGCCGCTGCCGGGCTGGCCAAAAAGGCCACAGCCGCCGCGACTTCTTCCGGCTCAGCAAAGCGCCCTACTGGCACCTGGCGGCGGAACTGCTCTTCCATCTCCGCCACCAATACGCCTGCCGAGGCGGCTCGTTTCTCGATGAGGTCGTACAGCCGACCCGTGCGCGTGAAGCCCGGCAACACGTTATTGACCGTGATGCCCCACGGGCCGACCTCGCCAGCCAACGTCTTGGCCCAGGCGGCCACGGCCCAGCGCGTTGTGTTCGAGACGCCCAGATTTTCGATGGGCTCCTTCACCGACGTGCTGATGATGTTGATGATGCGTCCGTAACCCGCTGCCTTCATGCCCGGCAACATGGCCTGCGCCAGCAGATGATTGCAAATCAAGTGGTTGTGGTAGGCCTTCAAAAACTCCTCTGGCCGCGCCTGCGCAATAGGCCCGCCCGGCGGCCCACCGGTGTTGTTCACCAAAACATGCACAGGCTGGCGTTCGAGCAGCGCCCCGACCTGCGCCATCAGCCCCTCACTGTCGCTAAAATCAGCCACTATGTAACCGTGCTGCTGCCCTTGGGAAGTATCTAAGCGCTGAAGCGTCTCCAGCAAAGCGCTCTCGGTGCGCGCCACCAACACCACATTGGCGCCCAAAGCGGCAAGTTCTATGGCTACCGCCCGGCCAATACCGGCACTCGAGCCGCCGACAAAGGCATTTTTATGCAAAAGCGAAAGTTCCATTATTTAAGAAATAAGTCATGTCTGTTGGCGCGAGCGCCGACGATAGTGAAGAAGAAGGGTAAGGCATGAAAACATGTAGTTCTCGCATTGCTCGACCGCTCAGAACCACCATGGCGATGCCAGTGGCTCTTTTTTGATGAGAAAGGCGCGCTGACGTACAAATCGCTTCAGTGCTGCTGGCCCCATGCGTGTACCGCCGATGCCCGACATTTTGAAGGATTGTTTTTCGCCTTCGTGCACCAAGGCTGTCAAAGCGCATTCGTTAATGGAGACAGCGCCAGCTTCCAGGCGCTGCCCGATACGCCAGGCAGTGTGCCAGTCGCCGGCAAATACCGCTGCGCTCAGGCCATAAATAGTACCATTAGCCAGCTGGATTGCCTCCTCAACGCTACGAAACGGCATTACTGGAATGATAGGACCAAACGTCTCTTCCGTCATCACCTTCATCGAATGGTTGACACCCGCCAGCACGGTGGGCCGGCAGTACCAGCCCCCGCCTAAGTTTTCGCACTGCGTACTGCCGGTGAGCACCCGAGCCCCCTTTTCTATTGCGTCGCGCAGGTGTTCGTTGAGGATGTGCACCTGTCTTTCGGAAATGACCGGGCCAATCTGGCCATCTTCGGGCGAAGGATAAGCCAGTCGGACATTTTCGGCGCGTTGCTTTAGTTTTTCTAAGAATTCCTCCAGAACACTCTCTTGCACATACACTCGCTCGATGGATAGGCACGATTGACCACAATTGACGGTGCTCCCCCAAAGAATGGAAGCGGCGGCATGTTCCAGGTTAGCGCCTTCGAGCACGATAGCCGGGTCTTTACCCCCTAATTCCAGAAAGCACGGGATGAAGCGCTCCGCACAGGCGGCATACACCTTTCGGCCCGTGGCAACGCTACCGGTAAAACATACCAGGTCGACTAACTCAATCAGTTGTGCGCCAGTAGTACCATCGCCGGCGATGAAGAGAAGCACGTCGCGCAGTAAGGGCGTTTCACGTATCGAGGCCATAAGCGGCTCAATAAAGCGCGGAGTAATTTCGCTGGGCTTCACCACTACGCTACACCCGGCTAACAGGGCAGGAAGCGTATCAATTAGGCCCAGCAGGAGTGGGAAGTTCCAAGGGCTGATAACACCCACTACCGGGATGGGTTGCACATCCTGGCGGATATGGATGAATGGGATAGTACTGACGCGGTCAGGAGTTTCCTGAAAGAAGGTTTCACTTGCCTGACACCAGCGATCAATGCTCTGGCCAATGAGTTGGGCTTCCAGCACGCTTTCGTGGCGACGACCTGTGTCGGCAGTGAGGGCCTCGACGAGGGCAGGTAAGTGCCGATTTAATGCTGATTTCCAGGCTTGCAAGGCAGCCATGCGCTCATGAACAGGTAAGAGGGCCCATGGCGGTTGATGCTGACGCAGGTGGGCCACAACGTGGCACAGGTGTTCGTGGTCAGGGAGGTCGAAATGGTAGTCTACCTCTCCAGTGCGCGGGTTTCGGACGGGGTATTTCGCAATACTCATGGGTCGCTAATGAGGGTCCAGCCGGAGACTACTTTTCGGATGTTGATGCCGATACGGCGTGCAGCCGGGTCAGCCCAGGTATAGGCTATAGCGCGACTGTTCCAGTGTAATCGCTCAGGGGGCTCGGTGTAAATGGCTAATTTCATAATGGGTGTGCGGCGGCTATGGACTAGTTGCGTTAATTCCACAGTATACTCGCCATTAGAGCCGTCGGGGAAACGCAATTGGACGGCATCGCCCTGGTCGTGCAGTGTCAGACCGGCATAAAAATAGATGCTATCAGGGCGCACGTGCTCCATGGGGTACTGTATCCAGCCGCGAAAGAAGCGGCATTTTAGGAAGCGGTACGGTTCCTGGTCGGGCCGGGCAAAAAGGCCTGTGTCGAGCAGCCAGAAAGTATCCTTTTTAAGGACGAAAGAGGAAAGGCCGTCCAGGGTTTGGCCGATGAAAGCGTTTTCGGCCAATCGCCATCGGATGGGCGTTGGAAGGGGTACGGGTTGGCCCTCAGCACGCATCGGAGAAAAGTCGGTTTGCCATTGCCCATCTGGCAACTCTCGAAGGCGCATAGTATACTGTGCCAGCAATTGCCGCCGGTTGCCCTCGTAATGTTCCACACGCCATACCCAAAGGCCTGCCGCTGTGTCGCGCTCGAATACGCTGTGTATATGCCGATGAGGGTGAGCCGTTGGCACGCGGTGGCTTTCCGTCTCTGTATTTTCCGTCCAGCATTGCTGAAAGTTGTCCCATTCGCCGCTGAGGTAGTGGGCGAATACGTCTACAGGAGTCTGTGCTCGCAAGTTTGCCATGAAGAGCCCGCCTAACAGCATTATCACCACCAACTTGTGGCGTGAGAATGCCCTGCCGGCCTTTTTAGAGCAGCCTTTCCAGGACGTGGCCAGACCTTTTTTATCAAAAGCGCATTGCATTCCTTAATCTTGTTTTCTCGACCAATCGCCGATGCCGTAGGGGTTGGGCAATGCCCCTGATACGTGTTCGTGTCGGATACGCCATTGGCCAGAGGCAGCATCGGGCACCAGCACGAAGGTAGCCCGAAATATGTTCTCGAAGGCGCGTCCTGATACACTCACGCATAGCCGGATGATGCCAGCCACCCAGGCCATGCTGTCTGTTTGTTGATGAAACGGGCCTTCCAGCCATTCAATGCCCTGTAACTCGATAGCCGATTGGCAGAAATCCATCCAACCTTTTCTAATTTTTTCAAAGCCTATCGTTGTTAAGCGAGGACCTTCCAGAATGACGTAGGTCTCTTCCGAAGGCACGTATTTATCTAAGATGCCGGGTAGGTTTTTGTCCACGATGGCCTGATAATGTTCGGCAATGGTTTCCACCACGCTTTGCACAGCGGTCATACGAATGTTTATTTTGGTTTCCAGCCACCAAACACATTCCAGATAGGCGAGCGTCCATAGTCTTCGCGCACCTGGGTGCCGTTGGGTTTGTCTAAGTCATTGACGGCTCGCACACCCACTTGCAGGAAGTTGGCCCGTGGGATGCCAGCTTCTTCTATGAGGTCTTCAGGCTGCAGGTCGTGCATGTGGCCCCAGTACGGTTCGGCGTTATAGTAGGCGTCCCAGTCGCGCATAAATTGCTCAAAGTAAGACATTTCCGGTGTGTATTGCGGCTGTTCGATGTGTAGCGTCAGCCCACCGGGAGCCAGCACACGACCGATTTCTCGGAAGATTTTATGAATGGCTTTACCGCCCGTTTCGTGTAAGAACATCGTTGTTTGCACCCAGTCGAAATAGCCGTCTGGAAATTCGCTCATGTCTTCGGCGTCCATTTGGACAAAGCGCACGTTCGTGATACCCAGGGCAATAGCACGTGCAGCGCCGTAGCGCAGCATGGGGGCGCCCGCGTCAATGGCCCAGACTTCAGCATCCGGGAAGCTCTCAGCAATGGGCAGCGTGTTGTGGCCTAGCCCGCAGCCGATGTCTAAGATGCGTTTGGGTTTGAAGTTAGGATAGTTTTCGCGCACCCATTTTGCGATGGCACGGCCACCGCCATCGGTGAGGCTGCCCAGCATACCGCCACTGGTAACGAACAAGCCGCTATCGTAATTGGCGGCATTGGCTACATCCCCCTCGAAGTACTCAGTGTGGTAGCTCCCCGGCATCAGATGGTTATCCACGTGACGCAGGTAGGCCGGCACTTTAAAACCTGGCTTCAGGCGAAGGATATCTTCATGTCCTTTCAGCGTTTCTTGCACGCGCTGGGCCAGCTCTTCGGCCTGACGCAATACCGCCGCTCGACCATTCTGCTGGCGCATTTCCATAGTGCAGCGGCGCAAGGCAGCCCATAGTTGGTAATAGGCGTCGCGGCTGATCGCCTCGCGCAGTTCGTGGCGGTTTTCAAACGTACGGTCGTGCTCGGCTTTAAAAGCAGGCTCCACGCGCCGCTCATACGCTACCTGGACCCCCGGAGCGACAACCGTGGACAAATACCGGTTCAGGTTGGATAGAAAGTTATAGCGAGCGCGTTCATCGTGCGTGAAGTGCGGAAATACCGCGTGTTGCTTCAGCTTCGTCCATACCGGCGGAAGCGAATAGCCTATTGAATTTTGCCTGTTGTCTCCCATATTTTCTTGTTTTTAAGTATGTGAAATCCTAATTGCTGCTTTCGGTAGTCTATTGGGTTTTCAAGTAAATAATCGGCGTATCATATGGCGTTAGCCGTTGCCCGTTTTTTTCTAGGAGTTCCATTACCTCCAGGCGGCCCGGGGTGAATTTTTCGATGAGCGTAAATTGCATGCCATTGCCCCAATCATTAGGAGCGTGGATGGTAAAGGTGTCTTTGCCGTCGAAGGCGTATTCGGCGGGTTTAAAGCGCGGGCTGATGCGCAGGTCGTGGTAATCTATGCTTAGATTTGGGTTATCGTTGGTCAGCTGTTCCATGGGTAAATAGTCGGGCAGCTGGTAGGCATACAGGCGCACCGTGCGCGCATCTACAGCTTCGAAGAAGAACAGGTGGTGATTAATTTTGTGCGTGCCGTCGGGCATATCGTAATAGCTTTCTTCGATGAGCCAGAATCCCGCCCGTTGAGGCGCGTTCCGGATGCGGTGGTCGGCAACGCGGTTGACGTGACGGGCCAGTGGGTGCACCTGTTTTCCTGCTGCACGCTCGGCTTCCACCTGCTGGCGGTTGTCAAAGTCGCCAGTGATATAGCTTTTGAACACATGAATAGCTGGCGGCGACACTTCTGGGGGCGTGAGTGACCTACATGAGACAAGGGCAACTACCATAGGTAAGAGAGAAAGAGTCCGCAAAACGGCTCGAGCATCAGTGGCGAGAGCGCCAACCCTGTCGAAAAGAGTTTGCTTCATCATGGCGCCTACATCTCGTTGATTTCATCGGCAATCTGATGCATAGGTTTATTGTCCTCTGGATTGGCGACAGCGTCCAGCTCCTGTTTGACAATGCGCAGGATACGCGCTGTATAGCGGGCGTGCCACAGTTGGCGTTCTTCGGCTTGCTCGTCGGTGGGGACAAAGTCCTCAATTTCCTCCTGCGTAAGTATGCCTTTGGCTTCCAGAAGGCGCTCAATAGTGTCTATCCGTTCGCGAATAACGGCTACCTCTGTGGCTACTGCCATCGCGATGTTCATCACGCGCTCGGCCATAGGGTCATCGAAGAAATAGGGCCGTGCGCCTTTTGATTTGTCACTGGCCATTACGATGTCGTTGAGTTTCATGGCAGGAAGTGTTTTTGATGAAATATTGTTTTTTTTAGAAGAGATACGCGGCTGAATGCCGCAGCAGGTTTTCATTTTGCCTCTAAATGGTATTAATGGCGCCACAGATATTGGCCCTGGGGTTCGCCCTGGATGGCCCCATTATTGTAGATGTGCCTGCCGCGCAGGAAGGTGTGCTTGACGCGCCCAGTGAGTGTCATACCCTCAAAGGGCGTATAACCCTGGGCGCTCTCAGACTCTGCGGCGCGCACGGTAAAAGTTTCGTTGGGGTCGAGCAGCACGATGTCGCCGTCGTAGCCCGGAGCGATGTCGCCTTTTTGGCGCAGGCCGTAGCGTTGGGCGGGGTTCCAGCACACTAATTGTGCCATATGCTGATAGCTCATACCGCGTTTGCTGCCCTCCGAAAACAGGCCGGAGAGCAAATATTCGGTGCCGCCAAAACCTGATTTGGCCAAAAAGATGTTAGAGGGGTCATTTTTATCCAGCTTGAACTCGTGCGAGCAACAGGCGTGGTCGCTGACGACCCAGTCAATTTTGCCCTCCAACAAGCACTGCCACAGGTACTCTACATCTTCGCGCGAGCGGATGGGCGGGTTCACCTTAGCGTAGCCGCCGGCGGGCGAGTCATAGTCGAGTAGCAGGTGCCCGATGGTTACTTCACGGCGAAAGTTGATGTGTGGGAACACTTGCTCCATCATCAGTGCGGCTTCCACTGCTTTGCGTGAGGTTAAATGCAACAGATTGATGTTCATGCAGTCTGTCTCGTGAGCCAGATAGGAGGCGATGAAAATGGCTAGACCTTCCGAATGCGGCGGTCGGCTGGCCGAATAGGCGCGTAGCCCCTTGAGTTTGCCCTCGCGCTCCACAATCTCTGTGTAAGCACGCATGATTTCAGCCGTTTCGCAATGCAGGCTCAAGCTAATGATATCGCTCCTGTCCGGAAAGGCATCCATTGCCCGACGAATGCCGCGCATAATAAACTCGAAGTGGGCAATATCGTAATGTTCACCTTCGGGGGTCATCAGAAACTCATTCTGGCTACTTTTAGTGGCTTTACCGTGCAAGCCGTGCGAGCCGTAAAACATGAAAATTTTAAAAGAAGTAACTCCGAAGAATTCGATAAGCGGCTCTATTTCCTCGATGTGGCTATACTGAATAGGCGCAATATGATAGCCGTAGTCCACATAGAAGTTACCTCGGGAAAGACTCAGCACTTCGGGCATGAAGTCGCGGTAGGGGCCACCTTTGTTGAGGTAATAGCGGCCCGTACGGATATAATTGAGGCTGCTGGTAACGCCTCCCATAGCAGCGGCGCGGCTTTCAGTACGGGCATCCTGATCGAGCGGGCTGTAAATGCCTGTGTGCATATGGGCGTCGGTGAGGCCCGGGAAAGCCAATAATCCTCTAGCATCGAAAACCTGTGCGTCGTCTGAGACGGGTAGTCGAGGCTCCACCTCTACGATTTTACCTTCGAGAATGCGGATGTCCTTTTGTTCTACCTCAGGCGTGTTCGGGCGGACAACACGTGCGTTTTTGATGATAAGGTGAGTGCTCTCGTGAGTCATTTTGTGCTTCTTTTTCTTTTTTGCTGGTAAGATATACCGATTGATATTTAGCGTTAGAGTTATCAGGCGTTCAAGAGTTTGAGAATTTCTTCATTATGTTCGCCGATATTGGGCGGGTCGAGGCGTTTTTGCGCGCGTTGGTTGCCATAGAGCAGTGGCAGATTGGGCAGCGGAGCGGTGCGTCCGTCGGGCAGGCGAACGTCGAGCAGGTTCTGGCCCTGGCGCAGATGCGGATCGTCGAAGAGGTCTTCAGGTCGGGCGATAGGGGCGAAGGGAATGCCGGCGGCTTCACATTTTTCAATAATCTGCACTTTAGTGAATTGGGCGAAGCGTTCGCGCAGAGCCGGTTGGAACCATTCGCGCTCAGCAATGCGCTGATTATTAGTAGATAAGCGTGGGTCGTGAAGCCAGTCTGCCCAGTCAAAGGTCTGACATAATCTCTCCCAATGTTTTTCACTAATTACTCCTATAAAGACGCTCTCACCATCCGCTGTTTCAAAGATGGAATAAATGCTCCAGGCGCTGACGCGTGCAGGCATGGGCGGCACTGGCTCCTGACTGATAGCACCATAGGCCATGTGTTGGCCCATAAGAAAGGCGGTAGTCTCGAAGAGCGAGGCTTGCACGAATTTACCCTGGCCGGTCTTCTGGCGCTCTAACAGAGCCAGCAAGATACCGATGAGACCAAACATGCCGCCAGTAATGTCCACGATGGAACTCCCAGCACGCAGAGGGTCACCCGGGCGACCCGTCATATAGGCCAGCCCCCCCATCATCTGGACGACTTCGTCCATGGCGTGTCGCTTTTCGTAGGGGCCAGGCAGGAAACCCTTGAGCGAGCAATAGATGAGCCGCGGATTCAGGGCTAAAAGGGCTTCATGGCCCAGCCCCAACCGCTCCATCGTGCCTGGCCCGAAGTTTTCCACTACTACATCGGCCTTTTGGGCCAGTCGCAGAAAAGTGCTTTTACCTTCTTCTGACTTCAGGTTGAGGGTCAGGCTTTTCTTGTTGCGGTTAAAGAAGGTGAAGTAGCCGGTGCCGAAACCTTTAAGGCGACGTGTAGGGTCGCCGTCGGGCGGCTCAATATGGATGACCTCGGCGCCCATATCAGCCAGCAGGAGGCTGGTGGTAGGGCCCATGACGGCGTGGGTGCAATCCAATACTAAGATATCGCTCAAGACATTCATAACGGCATGTTTGAAATGGTTTTTTTAAGGTGAAGGAGGGAGGCGCTGGCCCAGGAGACGTCCGAAGCTGATAGCTGGTGTGAGGGCCATACCGCTGCAGAAGGCGCTGCCGCTGGTGGCGCCCAGCCCGAGTATTTCGCCGATAGCGTACAGGCCGGATAGTGGTTCTCCGCTGGTGTCGAGTACTTCAAAGTTTGTATTTACCCGGATGCCACCGAAGGTAACGAGCACGGCTGCACAGATTTTCACGGCATAGAAGGGTGGCTGCAAGACAGCATTTTTCAGGTATTTACGGCCAAATTTTTCATCTATGCCTCGAGCGACGGCCTGGTTGAAAGCCGCCACCTCTTTTGCTACTGCTTCAGCAGGCAGATGACAGGCATCGGCCAGGTCAGCTAAAGTAGCAGCGATGTGCACCCCTTGGCCCTCTCGAGCACGTTGCAGGAATTGCTCGCGCGACCAACCGATGAGTAATGGGCTTTCCGAGCCGTCAGGAGCACGCTCATCGAAGGCCGCCTGATCGAATATGGCCCAGAAGAAACAACCCGGTTGTTGCATTACCCGGCGCTCGCGTGTATCAGGGTTTGGCTCGTCTTCAGGCATAAAGCGATTCCCGTGCGCATTGAGATAAACCTCACGCGGTGGCCGATAGACACTGGTTAGTATCATGGCCCAAGCGTGGTTGAAGTCGGTAAGACCACTTTTTGGCGGCGTCTCCAAGCCTCCAAGGCTGGGCAGATGGTATTCTGCGAAGCGAAAAGCAGCGCCTTTACGTTCCAACAGCGTTATACCATTGCCGTCAGCCGTAGGATAGGCAGCACTCACCAGGGGAACGCCCGGATGCTTTTGGGCAAAAAAACGATGCGAAGCCCCATACCCTCCTGTAGCAAACACAATATGCCTGGCCGAGAGGCATTGCCTGTAGCTGCCGGCTATGGAGTCTATAACTATCGTATCGAAACGCTTACCTTGAGATGCCAGCACGTCCAACGCCTGTGTGGAGAAAAGAGCCGTTAGCTGGCCTTCACGGACTGCAGACTCCCAACGACGCCGAAGTACCTCATACACTGACATCCCTTTTCGAGGCCCATACACCGTGCGCGGCACGCGATAAGGCACATGGCCGTAAACGATGCGCGGGCATTCGGGCGCGAATTCAAAACCGCCCTCTTCCAGCCAGTCTATCGTCTTAGGAGCCTCTTCTACAGCTAATCGGATGAGATCAAGGTCGCCTGTGTGGCCATTGATTTCCAGAATTTCCTGCAAGTGTTGCTGAGGCGAGTCTTCGATACCTATCTGCTGCTGTCTTCTGCAGCCGGCGGCACTCATATGGCCGCCCGACCAATGCAAAGCACCACCGGCGCGCTCGGAACGCTCTATTACCAACACTTTGAGGCCACGCTGGCCAGCCTCGATGGCACAGCTCATGCCGGCAGCTCCGGCTCCAATGACAATAACATCCCACGTCTCTTTCATGCACCTGAGGGTTGTGGTGAAAGCAATGCCGTTTTGATGAGCTCGTAACGCTTGCTGAGGTCGCCTTCGCAGCGTAAAAAGCGCACGTTGGGTGGCATGGGAAACGAAGCCAATCGCTCCATGTATGGCCACAGGATGCTCTGTTGCCAGAGGATAAACGTCGCTGGTACGCGCAAGGACTGGACATACTCAGCTCGTTCATGTTCAAACGCGGCGCGATAGGCAGCATCGTAATGTTCACCCGCCAACAAAGTATCAACTGCCATGGCCTGCACCTGCGCTAAAGGGATACCTGCCGGCAAGGGCGCATTAGCAGGCACCTGTGTCCACGGAAAACCAATACATGTTTTGTAGCACATCTCCCATGCCCGCAGCAGGTGGCTGCCATCGGCCTGAGGCCTCAAATCGGGAAAGTATGTGCGGAACAACTCCGCCCGCTCGGTCTCTTCAAAATGGCAGGCGTTTTCGCCTACCAGCCGTTCGACTTTCTCTGGAAAAGCCAGTGCAAAGGCAATAGCCAGCTGGCATCCCGTCGCCGTACCATAAAGACGCACGTGCTTCAGCCGTTTCTTTTTTAAAAAATTCAGTAAAAACGGCACATAATCTGACATCTGCCGAGGCAGCACTTGCGCCAACGGCGCCGATAGCCCATACCCTGGCAAATCGGGAGCATACACTTCCAGGGCGTCGGACAGGAAATGGCCCAGCCGCTCCAAAAACACGGACGATAAAGGCGACGGATGCAAGAGCACCACCGGCGCCTGCCCTGTGGAGCGCCCAAAGTGGCGATAAAATACTTCGCCCGTTTTCAACCGCAGAAATCGTTTTTCCATAAGTAACGGCCAACCTTGTTTGGCCAAAATTCACTATACTTTTAGTATCATCTTCCCAAAGTTTGCCCCCGCATATAGCTTCATCAATGCTGAATAAAAGTTTTCGATGCCTTCCACAAAGTCCGTTCGCGTGTGCAGCTGGCCGTTTTTGAGCCACTTCGAGAGTTGTTCTACCGCTTCTGGGTATCGCTCTTGAAAGTCAAAAACGATGATACCTGTGAGAGTTGCGCGCGCGGTTACGATTTTCATGTAGTTGCGCGGCCCGCGCACGGTGGGTTCGTTGTATTGTGAGATGGCACCACAGATGACCACACGGGCGCCACGGGCCAAGTGGGCCAGACCTATATCCAGGATGTCGCCGCCGACGTTGTCATAAAGGATGTTTATGCCTTTAGGGCATAGTTCTCGAATACGCGCTTCTACGTCCTCCGTTTTGTAGTTGATGGCGCCGTCGAAGCCACATTCTTCGATGAGGTAACGGCATTTTTCATCGGAGCCGGCGGTACCCACAGCGCGGCAGCCTTTGATTCTGGCTATTTGACCCACGGTAGAGCCGATGATGCCGGCGGCCCCAGAGATAAAGACCGTTTCGCCGGGCTGGGGTTTACCGCGTTCCAGCAGGCCAAAGTAGGCTGTCATGCCAGGCATGCCGAGCACGCCCAGGTGCCATTCTAAGGGGCCGAGCGACAGGTCGAGCCGGGTTAGCAGCCGTGCCGGCACAGCTGCATAAGACTGGGCTCCGAGCAAGCCGCTGACGTAATCGCCGTCGGCAAAAGCGGGGTGTCGCGACTGTATGACGCGCCCAGCAGCAAAAGCGCGCATGACCTCGCCCAAAGCCACACCGCGGATGTAAGTAGTGCCTTCGTTCATCCACCCACGCATGGCAGGGTCGAGGGAAATCATTTCTATCCGCACCAACACCTCGCCCTCGGCCGGCCGAGGTACGGGAGCGATTTCCAGCCGAAAATTGTCGGCTGCGGGCATACCCACCGGACGCGAAGCTAACAGGATACGCTTGTTTTCGGCCATGTTGACGAATGAGTCAGGGATGAACGGAGGTAAAAGTGATATTTTGTTTATAGGTGTTTCGCCAGTGGAGCACCATAAGCACCACCGCCAGGCAGTTCCATAACGAGCGTTTCGCCAGGCAGTAGGGTATCGTGTCCCTTGGGTGGCGTAAATCGCCGCTTACCTTCAGGCGTCAGCACGTAAAGACGACCTCGACGGCCAGGTTTGCCGCCAAAGAGACCATAGGCCTGATGGCGGATTTTTTCTGTTACGTTGCTGATATGGATAGGATGCTGGCCAATGTTTCGATAGGCGAAGCGCTGCCCTTCGCCGCCCGGGTACTGGCCAGCACCGCCGCTGCCGCGGATAAGTTTTTTCTCCAAAACGAGGACAGGGGCATCGTTTTCAAACACCTCTACCGGCACGTTGGCCACATTAGTAGGGTAGCACAGCGTAGGTTCGCCTCGTAATCCTTTGCGACCACCATAGCCACCCGCCAAGAAGAGATACTCCACAAATTCGCGGCCGTCATCGTGGCGGCCGCTGAGGACCATTACCCATACTGCTGCGCCGCAGTCCGCCTGCACGCGATCGGGCACAGCTTGGCTCAGGGCCAACATGATGGGAGCGTACAACAGATTACCCGTTACATTACGCGCTCCTAACGGGGCGGGCTTCTGGGCATTGAGCAAGCAGCCCTCAGGCGCCCACACATGGATGGGCCGGAAGCTGCCTTCATTATTGGGTACCTCTGGGCTGAAGACGCATTTGATGGGATAGGCTGTGTAAGCAAACACGTAATTTAAAACTGCATTGATGGCCAGCGGGTGCACTGGTGAAGTACCGGTATAATCCACCCAGATTTCGTCGCCACGAATGGTGAGGGCACATTTGAGTCGCACGGGGTGGTTCAAACCGTCGCCGTCGGCTTTGTACTCCGCATGATAAGTGCCGTCGGGAGCTTGCCGAATAGCATCGCGCATGGCTCTTTCAGAGGCAGCGATGATTTGGGCACCAAGGGTATCTATTTCCGTTAATCCGTACTCGTGCATTAAGAGATGAAGCGAACGAATGCCCTGATCGTTGGCAGCTACTTGGGCCAGGATATCGCCCAAGGTTTGTTGGGGAGCGCGCACATTCGTTTCAATGAGGCGGAAGAGAGTCTCGTTAGGGTGTCCGGCTTCTAACAGTTTCATGGGTGGAATGTAAAGGCCCTCCTCGTAGAAGTCGCGTGCATTGGCTCCCCAAAGCGTGCCACCAATATCGGGGCTGTGTGCGATGCAACCGATGAAGCCGATGAGACGGGGGCGGCCTTCGGGCGTTTGCCCATAAAAAATGGGCGATACGATACCGATATCAGGCTTATGGCCAGCACACAACCAGGGGTCGTTGGTGATGACTACATCGCCCGGTTGCCATTGCTCTGGTGGGAAATGGTCGCGCAGCAAGGCTTTGACTAAGAACGGCAACACGCCCAGGAACGAGGGAACACTCACGGAGCTTTGGGCCAACGACTGTCCTTGGGTGTCCATGAGTACGACAGCGAAGTCGGCGCTTTCGCGTGTTACCGACGAAAAAGCTGTACGCTGGAGGGTCGTGCCAGCTTCGTCCACGATAGAGATGAGCCGCGACCACAGGATGGATAGGTCTATGGCATCGAAGGTGCGCGACATGGGTGATGTGGTGGGTGGGATAGCAGTCATAGTCAGGTGGTCGGGCCGTTGATGCTTATTTGAGCATTTGATAAAGCACAATGAGATGGCCATCGTAGTCCACGAAGGCTTGTTCAATAAAGGCGAATTTGCCGTTTGCCGAGCGAGCCGTCTTAGGTTCGGTGGTTTCTAAGCCCAGAGCTTTTATTTTCTGTATGGTGGCAGCAATGTCGGGCACACGGATGACCAGGGCGCTCATGATCGGTTGATCAGGTTTGGGCAAGGGCACGCCGGTTACTTCTGTCAGAGCCAGGGTGCGCTCCTGGGTTTTGGTATCCAACGTTACGAATCGGATTTTGGCCTCCTTAGGAATGCGAAAGACGGGGTAAGAATAGGACTCGGCCGAAGACTCGGAGACGGGGGCGTTCAGGGTAAAACCTAAGATGTCGCGGTAGATGCCCAGCGAGCGCTCGATGTTGGATACCACGAGGGTGGTTCGTTTGAAGAGGAGGGTATTATCATCGGCGGGCAGGGCTGCTGCAGGGCGGCGTTCAGCCGTTCGGCAAGCCAGTAGCGAAAGGGATAGCGCCGTTGTCAGCGCAAGACGCCAGCCCACCTCTACTGTGATAAACTTAAGAGTGTATGTGAGGCAGTTCATGGTTTCTCTTCAGAACATTTCAATAATGAGATTGCCGAAGTCGTCGCGCCAGACGGCAGCATCAGGTCCGACGACGGTAGTGCTTTCAAATTCTTCGATGATACATGGGCCACTGAAGCGTTGTTCAGTAGGCATAGTGTAGCGGTCGAGCACAGGCACTTCAATCCATGTTTTGCCGAAGAAGGCTGGGCGAGTATCCTTTTGGGCCTGCTGGCTCACGGCGCCTTTTACTTGCTGGTATAAAGATATTTGTGGAGGTGGGCCGCTGACAACGGTACGCCAGGTAACGGACTCGATGGGCATATGGGGCAATGTCCGTCCGTAGCGCAGGGCGTACTCTTCGCCGAAGTTGCGCATGATGGCAGGCAACGACTCGGCTGACAAGGTGCCGACCGGCAGTGGAACGGTGATTTCGTGCCCCTGTCCGGCGTAGCGCATTTCAGCCATACGACTTACCTGGATTTGGTCGGCGGACAGGCCAGTCTCTTGCAGGAAAGTGCGGCCACTGCGTTCCATATCGGCCAGGCGGGTGTTGATGGTGGTCCATTCCATGCGGTCGAGCCGCGAGACGTGGCTGAAGATAGCCTCTGTGGCTACAGGGCTAACAAGGAAGCCCAGTGCACTCAAGACACCCGCTCCGCCAGGTATTATAAGACGCGACAAGCCTAGCAGGCGTGCGACGGCAAAGGCGTGCACGGGGCCAGCGCCACCAAAGGCCATCATAGTAAAAGACCTCGGGTCGAAGCCCTTTTCTAGGATGTGGACGCGCGCAGCATTAGCCATGTTTTCGTTGACGATGCGGTGGATGCCCCAGGCAGCCTCTTCTACCCGGATGCCCAAGGGGCGGGCGATATGTTTTTCAATGGCCTTCTCGGCCAGGTCGCGCCGCAAAGGCATAGTACCGCCGAGGAAATAGTGTTCGTTGAGGAAACCCAGCACCAAGTCGGCATCAGTGACGGTAGGCCATTGGCCACCGCGACCGTAGCAGGCAGGGCCGGGCTGCGAGGCGGCGCTATCAGGGCCTACCGTGAGCAGCCCTAAAGCGTCGAGGCGGGCGATGCTACCGCCACCGGCGCCAATTTCAATCATATCAATGACGGGAATGCGCACAGGCAATCCACTGCCTTTTTTGAAACGCCGTTCGCGTGCAGCCTCGAAGTGGTGTGTAATTTCGGGCTGGCCACGACGCACCATGGAAGCTTTGGCAGTGGTGCCACCCATATCGAAGGCCAATAGTTGGGGAATGTCATTACCGGCTGCCACCAGTTGCCGTTGGAAAAAGACGCTGGCCATCGTGCCACCGGCCGGTCCACTTTCCAACAGCTGAATAGGAAAGCGCTGGGCGCCGTCCAGCGTGGTGAGGCGGCCTGCTGAGTTCATAATGAAGATTTCACCTTGGAAGCCGCGTTCGACCAGCGCCTGTTTGAGGCGGCGCAAATAGTCCTGTATCAGCGGTTGTGTATAGGCATTCATTACCGTGGCCGACGTGCGCTCGTATTCTCGAATTTCGGGCAACACTTCTGAGCTGAGTGAAACGGACAGGTGCGGGTACTTGCGGCGCAACAGGTCGCCCACAGCTTGCTCGTGCTCGGGATTGGCAAAGGCATGTAAGAACGACACAGCCATGCTTTGCACGCCACGGCGGATCAGGCGCTCTGCGGCGTGCTCCACCTCGGCCAGGTCTAAGGGCGTCAGTACCTGCCCGTCTTTATTCATACGCTGGCGGATGCCGATACGCAGCGAACGCGGTATCAGCGGCTTAGGCATGGTCAGGAACAGGTCATAGATGTCGTAGCGCATTTCGCGCCCGATTTCGAGCACATCTTCAAAGCCTGCGGTTGTGAGTAACGCGGTACGAGCACCTTTTCGCTCGATGACGGCGTTGGTTATTAAGGTGGTACCGTGCACAACTACGCCTATGCTGGGTAGAGGCACGCCGCTGTCGCGTGTGATTTGCTTCACACCATTCAAGATACCCAAAAGGGGGTCGGGGTAGGTCGTAAGCGTTTTACCCAACACCATGCGGCCGCTATCTTCGTCCAGCAGGACGAGGTCTGTGAAGGTGCCGCCAATGTCAATGCCTAATTTCATGCGCGGACGCTGTCGGGTTTAATGATATTCTTCGCCGCCGCTGACGTTCATGGCTTCACCGGTGATATAGCTGGCTTGGTCGGAGGCCAGAAAGGCTACGGCATTGGCGATGTCTTCGACCATGCCCGTGCGACCTAAGGGATTGCGGTCGCGGATACCTTGTAGATAAGTTTCGTAGTCGAGGCCGAATTTCTCGCTGAAGAACTGGTTTTGCCAGTGCCCTAAGCCGGTGGTGATGTGATTGGGGCAAACAGCGTTGACGCGGATACGGTACTTGCCCAGCTCGACGGCGTTGGAGCGCGTCAAACCCACTAAGCCATGTTTGGAGGCAGTATAGGCAGCAGCGTATGGGAAGCCCGATTTGGCAGCTTGGCTGGCAATGTTGATGATAACACCTCCTGTGCCCTGGCGGATCATCTGACGGGCGGCGTGTTTGGAGCATAAAAAGGCTCCCTTGAGGTTCACATCGAGCACAGCGTCCCAGCTGCTTTCTTTAAACTCGGTGAAAGGCTCCATCAGGTAACCCACGCCGGCGTTGTTGACCAGGATGTCTACAGCGCCAAAGGCCTCGATGGTGCGGGCGATGAGACTCTCAACCTGGGTTTCACTGCGTACGTCGCAAGCCACAGTGATGGCCTGGGCCCCCAGTTTCTGGGCTGCCTCGGCAATCTCCTCCATTTCGGCAGTGGTTCCGATGTGCTCTTCCGAAAATTCCTCTCCTTGTGGCTTGCCCAGGTCAGAAACAACCACGCGGCAACCTTCGGCAGCCAGGCGCAGCACAATGGCTTCGCCAATGCCTTTGTGGCGACCGCTGCCGGTAACGATGGCTACTTTTCCTTGTAGGTGGTACATAGCAGTGCGTTTAGGCTGGGTTCAAGCGATTTGTTCGGCTACGATGAAGGTAGGGTTGTCAGCAAATTCTTGAAACTGCGCGGCTACACGCTGCATCGTTTCAGTGGCAATGTCGGCAAAAAGGCCATCCAGATTGTTAACCTCAATGACCTCACAGTACTGATAGGGTGCTGGTGTTTGGGTGCCCAGTAGGTTGCCGCATCGAAATAGGCGGAAGTCATCCACAGAGGCAAGGCGTTTGACAGTGGGCACATCCACTGTTGTGGCCCACTCTTCGTACTGCTGTATGGCAGTGTTTTTGTTCTTCAGATTGAATAAGACGATAAGGGTAGGCATAGTCGTTGTTTGAGTATTGAGCAGGTGAAGGTTTCGGTGTATCATCGCGTAATTTTATGGGGCCATGAAGGCACGTGTGCCGGCGGCGATGAGGCCCTGTACCGAATTGAGAATAAGATGCACGCCTCGTTGGGCGAGCTTTTGAGCCTGTTCAGCGGTGGCGGCGACGGTGCCGGCGATTTTGCCTGCGGCCAAGATTTTTTCAAAGACGCGCTCTATGACGCTTTGCACTTCAGGATGGGTAGGGCCGTCGTAAAAGCCCATGGCCATAGCCAAGTCACGTGGGCCGACGATGAAGCCATCTACGTCCTCGATGGCAAGCATAGCATCCAGGTTTTCGATGGCCTGGAGGTCTTCAATTTGGGGCAGCACAAGGGTTTGCTCGTTGGCGAAACGCACATATTCCGCTTGAGGCATCTTCATCATATAGTCAGCGGCTCGAACAGGGCCCAAGCCGCGTTGCCCCACAGGTGGATATTTTACGGCAGTTACTAAGCGGTGCAAATCGTCGGCAGTAGAACAGCCGGGCATCATAATACCCATGACGCCAGTGTCAAGGTATTGAAGCAATAGCTTTTCGTTTAGGTCGCCCACGCGCGCCAGTGGCGTGCAACCGACCCCTTCCAGTGCGCGCACCATGTGTTGTACATCGGAAGGGTTGGGGAAGCCATGCTCGGCGTCTATGACGTAGAAGTGCAGCCCTGAAAGACCGACGTATTCGCAAACGACAGGGTCGGTTGTGGGTGAGATGACACCATAACAGGGCTGGTGCTGAGTCAAGCGTTTTTTTAGCGCGTTTTCTTTCATGCGTTCTATTGTGTCATCAGCGCAGATCGCCGATAGTGCCTTCAGCGATGCGCTTCTTGATAAAGTTCATCAAGCCTCCCGCCTTAGCCACTTCGGCCACAAAAGGCGCTACAGGGACGGACTGGAAGGTGTTTCCATTGGTAAGGTTGTGGATGAGGCCGGTATCAGTATCCCATTCTAACAGGTCACCGGTCTGGCAACCTTTGGCCATGTCCTTACAGGTAATAAATGGTAGGCCGTAGTTAATGGCATTTCGGAATTGCAGGCGTGAGAAGCTATCGGCAAAGACAGCGCGGATACCTGCGCCCATGAGGCCGGTAATTACGTGCTCAATGCTTTTACCGCCGCCGGCGAAGTTGTGGCCAGCCACGATGAAGGTGTATCCCTGGCTGGCAAAACCGTTTTCGCGATTGAACTCCTCCGCTACGCCTGCCATAACCCAGCGAGCATTCTCTTTAGGGTCAATAGGCGACGTCCAGAAGGGTTGCGTAATAATATTGTAGGCCATCACGTAGCCGGGGGCTACCCAGCATTTTCCAGTGATTTTCATACGTGCACAAGTTGAAGTCAGGAGGAGAGTTTACGCGGGTCGGTGATTTTGCCGTAAAGCGCACTGGCCGCTACGACAGCTGGGCTGGTCAGATAGATTTCGGCCTTTTTGCTACCCATGCGGCCTTGCATGTTGCGGTTACCGGCACTCAGGATGATGTCGCCGTCGCCGGCCACGCCGGTGTGAATGCCGGCGCAAGCAGCACAGGAGGGGGTGTCAATAGCCGCTCCGGCTTCTATCAGCGTGGCCAGATAGCCCTTTTTCATCGCTTCCAGATAAACGGTCTGGCTGGCAGGCACAATAAGCATATTTACGTCGGGATGAATGCGTCTGCCTTTTAGAATGCGGGCCATGATTTCCAGGTCTTCCACACGCCCATTGGTACAGGTACCTACAAAAGCCTTGTTAAAGGGTGTTCCTTCCACTTCTTCCACCGGCACGACGTCGTCCAATCGGTGTGGGCGTGCTACGGTGGGTCCTACTTTGTTGAGGTCAATTTCATAAACCTGCTCATATTGAGCGTCAGGATCGCTTTGTAGGCTGACGTACTTCTCTTTTGTGCGGCTGCGCAAGTATTTGCGCGTGACGGCATCCGGGGCAATGATGCCATTTTTGGCTCCTAAGTCCACTGTCATGTTGCACAGCGTCATGCG
The DNA here is from genome assembly GCA_025056735.1 of Saprospiraceae bacterium. Classification (GTDB taxonomy): domain Bacteria; phylum Bacteroidota; class Bacteroidia; order Chitinophagales; family Saprospiraceae; genus M3007. The sequence goes on along the minus strand of JANWVR010000149.1, from coordinate 35,735 downwards.
TCCGGCCATTCCCAATTGAGAAATGGCCTCACCTGTGTATTCGATGGCTTTGTAAATAAGGTGTCCATTCCAGTGCATCATGCCCATGACGTACAGGCTCAGGTCTTTAGCCATGACGTAGGGGTGCCAATGGCCCCGGACGATGAACTTGACGCTTTCGGGTACGCGCAGCCAGCATTTGCCGATGGCCATAGCCACGGCAGCATCTGTAACGCCCACGGCATTGCCCAGTGCACCCACGGCGCCGTAGGTGTTGGCATGGCTATCGGTGCCAATGCTGATGGTACCGGGTAAGACATGACCCTTTTCTACCATAATCTGGTGGGCGATGCCCTGGTTGCCCAGGTCATAGAAATGAGTGATGTGGTGCTCGCGCACTACGCGCCGCCACTCGTTAAGCATGGTGGCGAACTTTTCGTTAGGCGGCGGCACAAGGTGATCCGACACACAGATAACACGGTCGCGGTCGAAGACGTCTTGCACGCCCAACTCATGCAGCTTAGCAAATGTCTGAGCCCCCAGATAGTCCATCGTCATGACAGTGTGAATGTTGACCCAAACCAGCTCTCCAGGTACGACGCGCTTTCGGCCGCTATGGCGGGCAATGATCTTTTCAGTAATAGTCATTCCAGGCATGGCTGAGCGCTTGTTTTGATACGTGGGCAGATAGGCTACTAAAAAGCAGACTCAAGGTGTTTTAATGGTCGCTCCGGGAAGGGCCCGTGGTACGCAGTTGGGGAAGTTTTGCCCAGAATGCGGGGTCAATTTCGTCTTGAGTGGCTATGCGGCGTTCTTCGATCATGGTGATGCCCTGAAACTCGTCGCCCTCCGACCAGCGCCAGTTGCGGATACGGTGGGTGCCGTCGCCAATGAGGTCAATCATCTCGAAGAGTTTAGAGGCTGGGCGGTTGAGGTATGTCCAAATGAGACAAACCGAGTCACGAGTTTCCCAGGCGTGTCCTTTAATACGCGGAGTATCGAAGATGAGCAAACCTTCGTCATTAAACTGGCACACGCCAAAGTCGTGGCATTCGGCGTGCCCATCGTCCCAGAAATATTGGTTGACCTGGTGATACTTATTGCCGTCAAAAAGGCGAATGGTGAGCCGGCTCTTCCAGCGATCGGTCATTTTGCCCTGAGCATCAATGCGAATGTAGGTGCCTTCCCAGATACCTGTGTGCTTTGGAAAAAGTCTTAGATGCATGGTGTGAAAATTTTTTCGAGGCAAAAATACAATTAACTCAGTTAACCAAACTACCTTCGCAAAAAAATACATGAGTCGGCATTTGGCCGAATTTATTCGCCTAAAGACAACTTCTTATAGGCACAATCGGAATTATATTTTAAAAAACAAACCTATTCTTTTTTAACAAAAAAACGTACAGCTATGGCCAACTCTATCTTTACTCAACGCATGTTCCTGCTGTGCGCCTTGCTGCTGTTCAGCGGATTATTGAGCGCACAAGTTACGGTAAACGGCTCGATTGTTTCGGCAGCAGATGGTACACCGTTGCCTGGAGCCAGTATTCAAGAGAAAGGCACCCGAAACGGAACGATTACCAACGCAAATGGCGAGTTTTCGCTTTCGGTAAGCGGCAGTGGTGCTGTGTTAGTGGTTTCGTACACGGGTTTTATTCGCCAGGAGGTGGCGGTTACCGTGGGCGGACCGATGCAGATTGCGTTAGAGGAAGACCTCAGCTCACTTTCCGATGTGGTAGTCTCGACCACGCGTGTGCCGGTGCGGAAGATTGAGACCATCACTGCCATTACTACCTTAGGGCCGCGACAGCTGGAAGCGAACCGGCCAGAAGGTGTAGCAGAAGCGGTGTTTGGCACGCCGGGTATGTACTCGTCGTTTGCTCAAGGGCGCTTCCGCGGAGGCATCTTTACCAGAGGTTTTCCAGATGGCACAGGTAATGGACTGGTGTACACCTCCATTATGCTGGATGGCCTCCCAGCGCTGGCTTCTACCTCGCGCCCGCCAGATTTTGCCTTTGGCATGGACCCTAACGTGGAGCGCATCGAGATTGTGCGTGGCAATGCCGCCACCCTCTTCGGACGCGCCGCTGCAGCAGGTGTGGTGAACATTATCACCCGAACGGGCGGCACGAAACTAAGCGGCACTTTGCGGCAGACGTTTTACAACGACAACACCCCTGCTCAGCGCGGGCAGGACTTTAAGACAGAAGTCAATCTGAATGGCCCTATCGGCAAAGCGAAAAATCTGCGCTTCAATGTCGGCGGCTTTTACCTGAGGGACAATGGCTTTCGCGACCTGGGCGCCCCCGATAAAGGCTATCAGTTCCGGGCCAACTTCGACTATTTCCTGCCCAAGCGCTTAGGGCGAGTCCGCATATATGGACAAAAAATGGACATCACCATTCAGAACAATATTGACATCCCCTTCCGTGTCAGCGACCACCTACCTAAAGAAGGCTGGAAAATCACAGACTCCTATTACCACCAGGCTTTGGATACCATCAAGTACACGGTAATCAACAAACAAGGGCAACCCGAAACACGTAGCATCCGAAAGTCGCATGAAGAGGGCAATTACGCTCGGGGGGGTAACGTCGGTGCGGAAGTCAACCTGGAATTCGGCAATGGCTGGGCTATTGTAAACCATTTCCGCTATCAGAACTACGATCACGGCACCAAATTCAACCTGGGCGTATCTACTACTTACCGCGATGTACCGTTTGGCCAGACACGTGTACTGGTGGACGGCGACGGCAATGACACGGAAACGATGAACGAACTACGCATAATGAAGACCTTTGAGGGCGATCAAATGCGCCACCGGCTGACCTTAGGTGGCTTCTACACACATGGACTCTACACGCCTACGACGTATAGCCTGGCCGGATGGAGCAATGCCAATAGAAGCGGTCTAACCTTCCGCCGTTTCGGCCCTTCACCGACCTTGCCCGCGCCCTCTACAGGTAGCCAGGCACGCATTGACGAATACGATGTAACCGTGCTGGCTGCCTTCTTTGGTGATGAAATGAAGTTTGGCGAGCGCCTGACCGTCAATGCTGGCGTCCGTTATGATCAGATTGACATGAATATTAAAGGCTTCTACACCACCAACCCGCCTACACAAAACATTAACCGCGACGAGAAGCACTCCGACTGGAGCGCTTCGCTGGGCGCCAATTACCTGCTCTCGAGCCGCTCAGCCCTCTACGGCAGCATAGTGCGTGCCTATCGCATGCCCGACTACGACGCCTACTCGCCTGCGCGTTCCAACTCGCTAAACACCAACCCGCGCATCGAGAAAAACGAAATCGTGTATAACTTCGAGGCCGGCTATCGCACGGGCATCGGCGACCTGAGCGCCGACCTGGCCCTCTTCCACACGCGTATTAATAACCGCTTAGCTACCATTTACGAAGGTGCTATCGCTACCGTGCGGCCATTGGGTACTAACCAAATCATCGGTACTGAACTTAGCCTCACTTACGCGCCACGCGCCATCAGAGGACTGCTCCTGCAGGCTTCTTACACCTATCAAAAAGGTACTTTTGTGGATTTCAAAATCCCCGTTACCCTGAATGCAGCTCGGAAACCCAACCTCAATGTGGACGGCCCGCTCTACGGCAATAAAGTAAACTTAGAGGGCATCCAAAACGATACGGTCAAAATCTATTCCATTGACTTAAAGGGTAAACAACTGCCCACCGTGCCCGCCCACATCTTCAACTTTACGGCCAACTATGATTACAAGTTCTTCAACATCAACCTGAATGGCACCTGGAACGGCAACATTTATGCCGACGCCACAAACGTCTTCCGTATGGAGGACTTTATCCTGGTGAATGCCGGCGTAATGTTCAAGCTGCCTATTAAAGGCGCCGGCTCCTTCCGTGTTGGTGTTTTGGGCAAAAATCTGCTCAATCGCCAGGAGGCTCTCCGCGCTCTGTATTTGTTGGATAATGACAATGCACTGGTGCTGCGCCAGCGCGTAGATGCCGGCATCGTAGATCCGAACAATACCTTCTTCACGGGTATCCCTGCCCAACCGCGTCGCTTCCTGTTCAATTTAGAATATCGTTTCTGAAACATTCTGAGTAGCTGTCGGCAGGGAAAAGTCCCTGCCGACTCTTTTTCTTTCAAGTGAAAAACCCACCCTTTTGCCATGCCAATCAAACCAGTCCTTTTTCTCTTATGGGTTCTCTCTGCTATGGCCTGCGGGAGTACCCGACAATCTACCGCTGCAGGCGCCAGATCGTCTATGCTCGACCTCTCGAAACCCGAGGACAACCTGGCCGCTTTCGTTAAGGTGCGCGGCTCTACCAGTGAAACCGAAGAAATCTTTTTCTACGCTGCTGGCACTATCTACTCCTTTATCCCGGGCGAACGCGATGTGCCGCTCATGGGTTTCGAGATGTATAATGTCGGCAAAATGAAAAAAGTAGATGGTGGCTACCACCTGCTTACGCGCGAAGTAGGCTTCTACAAGGACCTCAAAACCGGGCAGATTTTAGAGCAATGGTACAACCCTTGGATAAAAGACACGTGTGAAGTCATTCAAGTATGGAATGACCCAGTCAATCAGAAGTTTATGCTCAAATCCGACAGGGGCTTGTGGAGTATGCCGTTTCGGGAGCACGAAGACCGCATCGCTATGTACTCCGATATTTTTTTGCACTATCCGTCGCCTCTTAAGGTGGCCGAATTTCCCGAAAACTCTGCCTCCGACATGTATGAGGCAGCCGAGCTATTCCAATTTTTCTTTTCTAAAAAGGACCTGAACAACCCCGCTCTGACGAGTATACCTGTGGAAGTGTCCTGGACGCGCATTGGGCCATACCTGCCCTGGATGCGCATGGGACAGCGCCCCGGAAATCTAGTATATCAGTGCCGAGGCTATAAAATCACAGGCCCAAAGGCCTGGGAAAAGATCCCCGAACAAATGCGCGATTACGTCATGAAACACCACCCTGAATTTGCACATGCGCCCGACACCTTTGAAACGCCCAATGAAACCAGCTGGACGTACTTCAGAAAGATCAAAAGCAAGAAGCAGTGAACGGAATGCCTGGAGCTGTATATCATATTCTTTCCGGTATCGCACTGACGGTCTTCGGCCTTTCGGTGTTGCGAGGGCAGGAGATTCCGCCCGATGACCCGCGTTGGATAGAGCAGGACTGGCTCGCTCCACGCTCCAAATCTGAAGAGGCGCTCACGCTGCGACTGGCCGAAATCTCGCTATCCACGAATCATTTGGACAGTATCCGTCTATTTTACGTGCAAGGCATGGGCATGACGCTGGCAGGCCCCTTTAAAGTAGGGCGCAAAACCCGACGCACGTTGCGTCGGCTATGGGGCATACCCGACACCCTGACGTGGCGCCACTATCGCTTGCATCGCCCTGAAATCACAGGCGAAATCGAAATACGCCTGTTGGTCTTCGACCAGCCCGTACCGGCTATTCACGCCAGCTATGACCCACTGGAACTGGGGCCGCTGTCTATCGGATTTCCGAACTTAGACCAGGTGAAACTGGACAGCCACATCCGCCGCTTAGGCTTTGGCGCACTGGCCCGCTTAGAGGCCAGCCAGGTTAAACGCCCTGACGGGCGACCTTACACCATCTACGAAACCATCTTCAACGCGCCAGACTTCACACACTGCGTCGGCATCACCCGAGGCGACGGCATGCGCCAATTAGCTCCTGTGGACTCAGTCACTGGTTATGGCGGTCCAGGCTATTCGGCTCAGGTAGTCCACCGCTCCGACGAGGTGCTGGCTTTTTACACTGGTGTACTGGGTCTTGAACTGCGCTCTGACCGCCAATGGCGCTCATCGCCAGGCTCAGCGCTGGGCATCCCTGAAGGCATACCTTTCCGATTTGCCATCGTCTATCCGCAAGGAGCGCGCACCGGCCAGATATTGTTTCTGGACTTCGATGATGCGCGCGAAAAGCCCTCTGCCTACCCGCCGCGCCTCCCCTATCGCGGCATCGGTATGTGGAGCTTTGAAACCCGAGATATCGCCGAAGTAGAACGGCGCGCAAAAGCAGCAAATACTCCTATCCTGCACGCACGTGTGCGCCTGAAAAACCCTACTTTGGGCCCAATTGAGGCAATGACGCTACTCGCACCCAACGGCTTTCCTGTGGAGGTTTTTCAAAAAAATGTTCGATGACCACACCCGAAGTCATTTTGGAGGAGCAAGGCCTGCGCGACGGCCTGCAAACACTTAAGATTATCATTCCAACGGAAAAAAAATTGGAATGGATAGACCGCCTGGTGGGGGCTGGCCTGCGGCGTCTTCAGGTAACCTCGTTTGTGCATCCGGGCTTGGTACCTCAAATGGCGGATGCAGAAGCCCTGTTTCAGCAGCTGCATAAGCGCGAGGGCGTAGTATATTCAGCCTTGGTGCTCAATCGTAAAGGCGTGGAGCGCGCTATTGCGGCCGGCGCGGAGCACTTAGCCATCTCCGTTTCGGCCAGCGATACCCACAGCCAGAAGAATACACGTATGAGACTGGAAGAAGCCAAAGCCGATTTCCGCCAAAACATGCGGTTAGCTCGATCTCACGGCATTCGCGTCCGTGCGGGCATTCAGTGCGCTTTTGGCTGCCGTTATGAGGGCGCCATCCCGGCCGAGCGCGTGTTAGACCTCATCCGACACCACTTAGATGCAGGCGCCGATGAAATAGCCTTAGCGGACTCGACGGGCATGGCCCATCCTGTACAGATACGCTCTTTAGTGGCGCACGCACTGGAATTGTGCGGCGCCGTGCCGTTGGCTTTGCATCTGCACAACACCGAAAACAAAGGATTGGCCAATCTTTTCGCCGCTTATGAAATGGGAGTGCGCCAATTCGACACTGCCTTTGGCGGGCTGGGCGGCTGCCCCTTCATTCCCGACGCTACGGGCAATATCGCTACCGAGGACACAGTGCACTTCTTCCGCCAGATGGGCGTAGAAACCGGTATTGACCTCGAAAAAGTGGCAGCCATCAGCCGTGAGGTGGAAGCCCTTACGAACGCCCACCTTTCGGGCGCTTTGTATAAACTATCTGCACAAGCCCCCATGTTATGAAGCAACACGGCTACATTCCGGGCATCGTCGCTGCCTCGTTGGGCTTTTTTGTGGACCTGTACGACATCATCATCGTCAGCGTCGTGCGCCGGAGCAGCTTACTGGGCGTTGGTGTACCGGAAAGCGAACTACTTTCTAAAGGCGTGTTGCTGCTCAATGCACAGATGCTGGGCATGCTCATAGGCGGCTTTTTCTGGGGCATTTTGGGCGACAAGCGCGGGCGGCTTTCAGTGCTGTTCGGTTCTATCTTTTTGTATTCTATCACCACCTTGGCTACAGCATATGCACCGAACTATGCGATGTTTTTAGCGCTGCGCTTTCTTGCTGGCATCGGCTTGGCTGGCGAACTGGGCGCGGGCATTACCTTAGTCAGTGAGCAGATGCCGCAGCAGAAGCGAGGGCTTGGGCCGGCTATCATCGGCTCATGCGGGATGTTAGGCGCCTTAATGGGTGCGTGGGTGGGCGGGCGCTATTCATGGCAGTTTACCTATCAGCTGGGTGGCCTGATGGGTTTTGCATTGCTGTTGCTACGCCTGAGCGTGCTGGAAAGCGGCCTGTTTGAAGCCATAAAGAAGACGCAGCAGGCTTCCATGCGGGGGAATCTGGCGATTCTCTTCGGCCACCCCCACCATCGGCGGCGTTACTTAGCCGTCATTTTGATGGGTTTTCCGGGATGGTTTGTCAACGGCATTGTGATGACGTTCACGCCCGAAATTGCTCAAAGTATGGGCATGAGCCCGGTGCCATCGGTGGCCACGGTATTCACCATGTTCTTTTTGGGTTTCACTTTCGGCGATTTTTCGTGTGGCTTAGTAAGCCAGTGGCTACAAAGCCGAAAACAGGCTATTCTGCTCTATTTATCGGTTTTTTCGTTATTGACAGTGGCCTACTTTGCTGTAGGTCGGCTGTCTTTGCAGGTCTATTACGCTCTTTTCTTACTCATGGGCGTCAGTGTGGGCTACACTATTGTGCTGCTGACGAACGCAGCAGAGATGTTCGGCACCAATATTCGCTCGACGGTGACTACCTCAGCCCTTAACTTACTGCGGGCGTCGGTGATCCCGCAGTCGCTGTTTTTCAGCGCTCTTACGCCCGCTGTCGGGGCGGCTGCAGCTGCGGCCATTACGGGAGTATGCTCGCTTGGATTGGCTTTTTGGGCCTTTAATCAGTTGGAAGAGACATTTCATAAAAATCTGGATTTCTTGGACTAGTACTGCCATGGAACGACGCACTTTTTTGAAGCAGACATCCTTTGCATGCGGTTCGTTGCTGGTAGGGCGTTTTGCCTTCGTAAGCGAAGCGACGACCGACGTGTTAGTGGTTGGCGCTGGTATTTCGGGTCTGTATGCTGCCTATGCGTTAGAGGAGCGCGGCCTGACGGTGCGCGTGCTGGAGGCATCGGCGCGCGTGGGTGGGCGCTTATACACGCTGGACGCCCTGCCCTGGAAACCTGAAACTGGCGGTACAGAAATTGGTGACGGCTATCGGCTGCTTTTGGGGCTAGCTGAGAAGATAGGTATTCGCGTTGTGGAACCGACAGGAGAAGACCCACGCCGTACGCCCATGCTTTACGTCGTGCGCGGGCAAAAAGTGTTAGACAAGGAGTGGCCTACTTCGCCACACAACCACTTGTACGAAAGTGAAAAGAAGTATGTTCCTGCGGCTCTGGAAGCGGCTCTGCTCGGCTCCCTCAATCCGCTGCAGACAACGGAGGACTGGTATAATGCGCGCTTTTCGGCTTTCGATACGGCGACATCAGATTTATTGCGGCAGCATCATGTTTCGGAGGAAGCTATACGCCTCATTGGAGCGAATGCCAATACGAATGATCTGGCAACTACTTCGGCGCTACATTTTTTTCGGGCTTTGACCTTTCGCCAAAAGGGCGGTAGCCGCAAGGTCTTGCGTATTCAGGGTGGCAGCCAGCGTTTGCCCGAGGCTGTGGCCTCGCACCTGCGCGGGCGGGTAGAGTTGAGCAAGCAAGTCGTGCGTATTCACGACCGAGGACGACGTGTCAGCGTACGGTGCGCCGACGGCTCTGAGTATCAGGCCCGCTGCGTCATCGTCACCGTGCCCATGTCGGTGCTGGCTGATATCCAGTTCACTCGAGGCCTGACGCCCCTGCATCGAGAGGCCATCCAACATCTGCCATATACGCGCATCACGCAGCTGCATGTGGCCTCCCGCCGTCCCTTCTGGGAAGATGATGGCTTGCCCGTCAACATGTGGACCGACGGACCATTCGGGCGAATCTTCCTCAATCGGGGCCAAAATGGCCAACAAGGCCTCATTAGCTGGGTCAACGGTAGTCAGGCTGAGGCTTTAGACCAGCTCACCGAAGCAGAAGTAGCCACTGCCTTCTTGCGCGAAATGCAAATGCTGCGTCCAGCATCTGAAGGCCAGCTGGATGTACTCCACATCAACTCGTGGAGCAAAAACCCCTGGGCTAGAGGCGCTTACTTTCACCTGGCGCCTGGGCAGGTCTATCGCTTCTTCCCGATGCTGTGCCAGCCAGTAGGGCGAGTCTACTTTGCTGGCGAGCATTTAGGCCTAAAAAACAACGGCATCGAAGCCGCCTGCGAAAGTGCAGCAGCTGTTGTAGAGCAAATAGCACCTCAATGAGCCTATTTTTTAGCACAAAACAACTGTTTAGGCAACAAAAGAACCGAAAACCAATTGTTTGTAAAATTGACTAATATTTTAAGAAAAGATCGAGATACTTATAAAGCACTGATTTTTATAGCTTTGCAATTTCGGGTAAATTTTTCTTTAAAAATCCTTCTAAATCATTGAAATTCAATTAGTTTGGAGAAGTGAGTAATTACAATATGAAAAGCAAATCTGAAGATGAGCAAAGTTTTGCGCGGACACGCCCACGTGTATGGTGACAACATTGATACTGACCGCATCATTCCGGGCAAGTACACGAAGACGCTTGACGCTCAATCGCTGGCCGAGCACGTACTGGAAGACTTAGACCCGGAATTCCGAAGCCGCATGCGCCCTGGCGACTTTGTGGTGGCAGGTAACAATTTTGGCTGTGGCTCTTCACGAGAACAGGCGCCTCTAGCCCTGCAAACGGCTGGCGTGTCAGCAGTTATTGCACGCTATTTCGCCCGCATTTTTTTCCGAAATGCCATCAACATTGGCCTACCCGTGCTCGAAATTCCAGAGCACGATATCGCTCAGGGCGATGAGCTGGAAGCCGACCTAGCCGATGGAAAGGTGTATAATCACACGACGGGCAAGGTTTATCAAGCAAAACCCTTACCCGAAGTGATGCTGCGCATCTTGCAGGCGGGTGGATTAGTGAATTACTTGCGTGAACACAAAACTTTCTAAGCCTGGGCTATGAGAGGAATGACCACTGTCGAGAAGATACTGTTTCAGAAAACAGGCCAGCGGGTTCGGCCAGGCGACATCGTTATAGCGCCTGTGGATGGCCTGATGGCTACTGACACGACAGCGCCAGGCGCCATCAGGGCTTTTGAAAAGATGGGAGGCCGGCATGTGTGGGCGCCTGAAAGGTGTGCCTTCGTCATAGACCATGCCGCGCCAGCACCCAACGAGCGCATTGCCAACCTACACCGGTTCATGCGCGAGTTTGCCCGCCAGCAAGGCATCCGCCTGTTTGAGATTGGCGAAGGCATCTGCCATCAGGTGATGGTGGAGCAAGGTTATGTACGGCCGGGTTATTTGTTCACCGGTGCCGATAGCCATACGCCTACCTACGGAGCACTTAATGCTTTTGCCTGCGGTGTAGGCTCTACCGACCTGGCTGCCGTGATGCTAACGGGCAAAATCTGGCTGAAAACGCCAGCTACCCTGCGCATACGCTGCCATGGCCAGCTGCGCCCTGAAGCCAGTGCCAAAGACCTTATCCTGTACCTGACGGGCAAGGTAGGCATCTCCGGCGCCACCTACATGTCGGTAGAGTTTGAAGGTGAGGCTTTTGAAACCATGTCGCTGGCCAGTCGGCTATGTGTGGCCAATATGACGGCCGAAATGGGCGCTAAGACGGGCTTTGTGCACCCGCGCGGGCTTAAATTGCCTTATTTTTTTGAACCTATAGAGCCCGACCCTGACGCCGAATATGTCCAGACAATTGAAGTTGACATTGGCGAACTTCCGCCTCAGGTAGCCGCTCCAGAGTCACCCGATAACGTGTATCCCATTGACCGCTACATCGGTACGCCTGTGCATTATGGCTTTATCGGCACCTGCGGCAATGGCCGTTTAGAGGACTTGCAGGTGGCGGCGCGTATCTTACGTGGCAAGCGATTGCCCAAGGGAGTGCGCTTAGTGGTTGCGCCCGCCTCGCGCTCGGTACTGCTCGATGCCATGCTCGATGGTACTGCTCATGCCCTGGTTGAAGCCGGCGCCACCCTCATCACGCCAGGCTGTGGCCCTTGCGTGGGCAGCCACGAAGGCGTGCCTGCCGACGGCGAAACCGTCATCTCCGCTGCTAACCGAAACTTCCGCGGGCGCATGGGTAACCCGCGTGCCCAAATCTTCCTGGCCTCGCCCGCCACTGTGGCCGCTTCCGTATTGGCCGGACACATCACACTACCTCCGCCAGGTGACCAATAGGCCAGATGTGACAAAAACAGACCTCTCTTTTAATATGAAGAAACCTTTCTTTGGCTGGTATCTGCTTGCATCTCTGACACTGGCTTACACCGTTACAAATGGTTTAGTGCTCAATTCGTTGCCTATTTTTTATCCGGAATTGGTGCGCGAATTTGGCTGGAACCAAAGCGAAGTAACACGCCCGGCTCAATTGCTCTTTCTATTGGTAGCGCTGATGTCGCCTTTAGTCGGGGCAGTGCTGGACCGCTTTAGCGCGCGCCGTGTCATATTGATTGGGGCAGTGCTTATGACGCTGGGCATTTTTGCCTTCGCACATATCAGCACCTTGATGGCCATGAGCGCTATTTATCTGCTTTTTTCCATCAGCCTGGTGCTATGTGGGATCATTTCGAGCATGCACCTGCTTACGCGTTGGTTTGTGCGTTATCGGGGTATTGCTGTAGGCGTTTTTTTACTAGGCTCTAGCTTAGGCGGCGCCATTTTCAACCCGTTGGCAGCCTATTTCATCCAGAGTATGGGCTGGCGTTCGGCTGCCACCACCCTGGCGGGTATTGCGCTGTTGGTGTTGGTGCTTCCGTTGTTCTCCTTCGTTCGCAACACTCCCCAAGAAATGGGCTTGCTGCCGGACGGCGCTCTGTCTCAAGCGTCTGCCAACCTTAAGAAGTCAACCTCTTCTTGGAGCGGCCCTACCTTACCCCAAATCGTGCGCACGCCGACGTTCTACCTCATTCTGGTGGCCACAGCAGCTATGTGGTTTACCATACTGGCCGTAGTGCAGCATCAGGCCTTGTATCTAAAAGACCTGGGTGGCCAGCTGCCCGCCGGCTCTATCCTGGGTTTATTCTTTGCCTGTAGCCTCGTCGGCAAGGTCTTCTTTGGCTGGCTTAGCGACCGCTTTGAGAAAAAGTATATCATGCAATTAGCGACCATAAATATGGTGATTGGTTCGCTCCTGCTGTATCTGTCAGACCGAAATCCTCAGGTGCTTACCTGGGCCTATGCTGTCGTATTTGGCATTGGCTTCAGTGGGACGTTCACCATCATTCAGGTGCTCATCGCAGACTACTACGGTGGTCCTCACTACGGCAAGACTCTGGGCTTGTACACTATGATAGACACGCTGGCAGGGGTAGGGGGCATCAGTTTCCTGGGCTTCATACGCTCCAGTAGTGGCTCTTACCAACAAGGTTTTCTGGTAATGGTGATTTTATGCACATTAGCGGCGATTTGCATTCCGTTTATTCGCAAAACGACTTTCGCTGCTGATGAACATTGAAAAACGCTTGGAGGAGTCGCTCATCCTACGGCTGATTGCTGTAGGCGAAGCGCTCAAACGCCGCCGCGATAAAATTTGCCAGGAGTTAGGGATCTCGGCCCAGCAATGGCTCATTTTATTGCACCTGGCCAAAGACCCTAATCTGGCTTTTTTTACGAAGGAAAAGCATCGCAAACCCATGCTGGCTTCCGAAATTGCACGTAGTTTGGATGTTTCTCGTCCCAATGTAACGAAACTGCTTAACGTGTTAATGGAAAAGGGCCTTATCGAGCAGGTCAAAGACCGCAACGACCAACGCCGCAAACGTATCGAACTGTCGGCCACGGGGCATTTGTTGGTGGAGTCGTTACAACCTATGCGCCTTCAGCTCAACGAGCAGCTGTTCGAGAGCTTTGACCGCCAGGAAATGCAAACGGTCTTGCGGTTTCTGGATAACTGCCTCTCACGGTTGGACGAATTCTAAAATTTCTTTCAAACATGAAATACATACTTTTTTCCCTCGCATTTCTTCTCACAACAAAAACAGTTTTGGCGCAACCCATTTTGGATGGGAAGGGCGAAATACTGACGGTAAAGGATGCCTATCTGTACTATGAGGTCGGTGGCAGAAGCAAGGGTGAAGCCGTGGTGCTCATTCACGGCTTCACATTAGATGCCCGCATGTGGGCCCCACAGTGGAAAGCTTTTGGCAAACGCTTCCGCATAGTGCGCTATGATGTACGCGGTTTTGGGCGTTCTGCTAAAGCAAAGGGGCCTCACGATCCTGCGGCCGACCTACTGGCTTTGCTTGACCATCTCAAGATAGATCGAGCGCATCTGGTGGGCCTCTCTATGGGCGCTAATATCGCGCTCAACTTTGCCGTGCGCTATCCGGATCGCGTACTCAAAGTTGTGGCTGCTGCTCCAAACATAGACGGGTTCACCAATTATACTCCTGAACTCTTCGCGGCTTTCGGTCAGGTTTTTGGCGCTGTCGCCCAAGATGGTTGGAATGAAAACACACAGAACCTCTGGCTCAATGTGCCATTGCTGCGCTTGCAAACGCCTCAAGCCCAATATCAATCGCTGATCGAAAAAATGGTGCGCTCCTATGACGGTACACAATTTACGAGTCCCGCTGCTGCACCGCAATACGGCCAACCACCCACTTTAGAGCGTTTAGGAGACCTCAAGACGCCCCTACTGGTCATCGTCGGAGAAAAGGACGAAGAAAGCATTCGACGCATCACCGATGCTATCGTTCAAAAAGCACCTGATGCTCAGCGACTTCTTCTGGCTGAAGCCGGCCACCTGAGCAATCTAGACCAACCCAGGCGCTTCAACTTAGCTGTGCTGCGCTTCCTGGAGAAAAAACAGTGACCCAACTGTCATGCGTTACAAGGCTCTTGCGCTACAGACCACGTGCCTCGCCGTCAATGCAGTAGCTACACCACAGGACGCCCGCGAACAGATGCAACGCACCGCCGAGCGTATCGAACGGCAAATTCAGGCTTCTAAACGCTTTATCGGTCCAGATGTGTTGCTCGTTGTGCTGCCCGAGTACTTCCTGACCGGATTCCCTATGAATGAAAGCATTGCCGAATGGCAGCAAAAAGCCTGCCTACGTCCTGACGACCCCATGTGGACAACGCTGGGCCAAATAGCTCAACGCCACCATATCTTCCTGTCGGGCAATGCCTACGAACTGGACGAACACTTCCCTGACCTGTATTTCCAGAGCAGCTTTATCTTTTCGCCTACAGGCGAGCGCATCCTCAACTACCGCCGCGTGAACAGCATGTTTGCTCCAACCCCACACGATGTATGGGACAGGTACCTGGAAATTTACGGATTAGAAGCCGTCTTCCCTGTAGCCGATACACCCATCGGCCGTTTAGCCTGCATTGCCAGCGAAGAAATCCTATACCCTGAAATTGCGCGTTGCCTCCTGATGCGCGGCGCCGAAGTATTTCTGCATTCTACCTCTGAAATCGGCAGCCCGCAGTTGACCCCGAAGAACGTAGCCAAACTGGCTCGTGCCATCGAAAACATTGCTTATGTAGTATCGGCCAATTCGGCCGGCATCGCCGGCATAGACATCCCTTTCGCCAGCGCCGATGGTAGCTCTAAAATTATACACTATGAAGGATACGTGCTTAGCGAAGCCGGCTTTGGCGAAAGCATGGTAGCCCACGCTACGCTCGATATTGACGCTCTACGCGCCTACCGAACACGACCCGGTATGACCAACTACGCAGCCCGCCAACGCTTCGAACTTTTTGCCGATAGCTATGCGCGCCACAGCATCTACCCGCCAAACACTTTCCTAAGTAAGAAACCAGAGCGAGCCGATTTTTTAGAGAACATACGCCAGGCAGCAAGCCGCTGGAGTAAATAGGCTTTTGCAACCAGTTTCGGCGAGGCTCTGCGTTGCCGAAAACCATTCCCAGGGCTGTGCCCTGAAGGCCTCTAATCCCGAACTTTGCCCTCAAAAATTGTCGCCATGCTCACCCTGAACCACCCTGCGCTCTTGCGCACCCAGGCCTACATCGGCGGCCGTTGGGAAGATGCCCTTTCGGGTCGGTCGTTTCCCGTCTACAACCCGGCCACAGGCGAAGTGTTGGCTGAAGTGGCTGACTGTGGCGCTGCCGACACTGAGCGCGCCATTGCGGCGGCAGAAGCGGCCTTTCCCGCCTGGCGCGCCAAAACGGCTACCCAACGCGCCAACCTATTGTGGCGCTGGTACGAGCTCATCCTGGAGCACGCCGAAGACTTAGCCCTGCTGATGACCTTAGAGCAGGGCAAGCCCTTAGCCGAAGCGCGCGGCGAAGTGCGTTACGGCGCCTCTTTCGTGGAATGGTTTGCCGAAGAGGCGCGCCGCGCTTACGGCGATATCATTCCGCCGCACGGCCCGCGCATGCGGCTGTTTGTGTTTAAGGAGCCGGTAGGCGTGGTGGCAGCCATTACCCCCTGGAATTTTCCCAACGCCATGATTACGCGCAAGGTAGCGCCGGCGCTGGCGGCAGGGTGCACGGTCGTCGTGAAGCCCTCTGAAGAGACGCCCCTATCGGCGCTGGCGCTGGCCGAGCTGGCCGAGCGCGCGGGCTTCCCTGCAGGCGTGTTCAACGTCGTTACGGGCATGGATGCCGACACCATCGGACAGGTGCTGACGCAAAGCCCTGTGGTGCGCAAGCTGTCGTTCACGGGCAGCACGGCCGTGGGCAAGTTGCTGATGCGCCGCTGCGCCGATACGGTCAAGAAACTCTCGCTCGAACTGGGCGGCAACGCGCCGTTCATTGTCTTCGACGACGCCGACGTGGACGCCGCAGTGGAGGGCGCCATAGCCTCCAAGTTTCGCAACACGGGCCAGACGTGCATCTGCGCCAACCGGCTCTTCGTGCAGCGCGCAGTATATGAGCCATTTGTGGAAAAATTTGCTCAGGCCGTGCGCAGCCAGAAAATGGGTTCTGGCCTGGAGCCGGGCGTAACGGTTGGGCCGCTCATCAACCAGCGCGCCGTGCAGAAAGTGGAGCGCCTGCTAAGCGATGCCGTACAGAAAGGCGCCTGCGTGCTCACTGGGGGGTCGCGGCGCGAGGGCACCTTTTTCGAGCCTACCGTCGTCAGCGACGTGCGCCCAGGCATGGCCCTCTTAGAGGAGGAAATTTTCGGCCCCGTGGCGCCCGTGGTCTGTTTCGACACCGAGGAAGAAGTTATCCGCATGGCCAACGACACCGTTTACGGCTTAGCCGCCTACTTCTACGGGCGCGATGTCGGGCGCATCTTCCGCGTGGCCGATGCGCTGGAATACGGCATGGTAGGCGTCAACACCGGTATTCTGGGCACGGCCGTAGCGCCTTTTGGCGGCATGAAACAAAGCGGCATTGGCCGCGAAGGCTCGCGCTACGGGTTGGAGGAGTTTCTGGAAATCAAATACGTCTGCGTGGCAGGGTTGTAAGGTCAGCGCTTACTCAAGCGTTGTACCCGGCGAAACCCTCCTTGCTCGACCACTAAGGTGTAGAGCCCGGGCGGCAGTGCATCGGGATAAAGCGTATCGGTCTCCTGCTCGGAGGTATGCGTGAGCACAACTCGCCCCAAGGCATCGAAGAGGGTGGCCTGCCAGCGCCCGACCAGCGCCGTGCGCACATGAAAACGGTCAGCAAAGGGGTTGGGAAATACATAGAGTGCCTCTTCAAAGGTGTGTAGGGCAACAGCAGGCGAAAACTGCAGCGTTTCATCGAAATCCTCCACGCGCAGGCGGTAGTGTAGGCGCGGGCTCGCCGGTGGCGCTGCGTCGGTAAAGGTATAGCGCTGCACCTGGCGGCTGTGGCCTCTGGCGGGGATGTGTCCGATATCGTCCCAGCGCTGCAGCCCATCGGTGCTGCGCTGCACCACAAAACGGGCCGTGTTGGTCTCTGTGTAGGTTTTCCACTGCAATTGCACTTCGCCCGTGGGCATCCGGAAGGCCGTGAGCGCATCCAGCTCTACGGGCATCGGAGGCGAGAAGGGGGACGAAGTGCTCCAGGCGGGTCCAGGCGGGTTGCCGCCCACCATGAGCGTGCCGTTGGAAGGGCCGCCCGAAGCGCCGGACACATCCGTCAGCGTCGTGCCCGAACCTTCATTGAAGTGGTACAGGCCCACTGTGTTAGCATCGGTGGTGAAAGGCGCCGACGGCGGCGTGAAGTTAGCCGTGTAGCGGATGATGTTGGAAATGCGCATTTCGTCCAACCAGCCGCTGTAGTAGAGCGAGCCAGGATAGTCGTGCTTTTCCGCTCCCAGCACTAAGAAGGGGTCGCTGTTCGGATACGAAGTAGAGCGCCCGTCGCGATAACTAATATTGCCGGTATTGGACCCAGTCGGGCCAACGGCATCCTGCACGCCATTGACGAACAGCCGCACCTGGCCATTCGAGGCATTGCGCGTGATAGCGATGTGTCGCCAGACTCCGTCGTCCACAATAGTGTTACCGCACACGCCGGTGGTGGCGTTATTCCCTACCTGCACACCGACCACGATACGCCGGTTGCCCAGCGCAATGCCGTAGTCGCCGTAGTCGCCGTCGCCAAAAATGTCGCGGTCAATCATGATGTTGGCAAAATACCATTGGTTGGCCGCGCACACGTTGGCCGTGTTTTCGCCGGGCAAAGCGCGCATCCAGAACTCAATGGTAAAATTGTGGCTGACATCCACCGGGCGATGCGGGTTGTCAATCGGGATTTTTACCCGGTCTATGTCGTTAGGGCCGTGTCCGTAGAAACGCAGCGAATATTCCTGCGCCGCCACCAAGTGCGCCCAGCCCAACAGCACACCCATCCAAAGGCGAAACCAAAGACTACGCATGAGAATATGGTTTTTTTGATTATTACTCGATGAAATTCAATGCTATTTAGCGCGCCCCTACAAACCGTTTGCCTGCTCGGCCGCATACGCTGCCGCCCCAATGATGCCGGCATTGTTGAGCAGTTGCGCCGGCACAACGCGGGCCCGGGGCGTCAGATATTGGGCGTATTGGTCGAAGTATTTGCTCTCGCCTCCGCCCAGGATGAACAGGTCGGGTGAGAAAAGGCGTTCTAAGTGATGCAAATAGTCGTTGAACCGCTTTGCCCAGGCAGCCCGGCTGATTTTGGCGCGCTCACGGGCGGCAGAGGAGCAAAACGCCTCTGCAGGCTTATTTTTTTTCCATAAAAGATGGCCCAGCTCGGTGTTGGGTACCAACATGCCGCGGTAGAAGAGCGCCGAGCCCAAGCCGGTGCCGATGGTGATGAGGATGACCAACCCTTGCTCGCCGCGACCGGCGCCATAGCGCATTTCGGCCATGCCCGCCGCATCAGCATCGTTGGTGGCATAAACGGGCGCCCCGCATGCCTGGCTAAAGCGGCTTTCCACGTTGTCGCCTATCCAACCGGCGTCAATGTTGGCCGCCGAATGCGCCACGCCATCCTTGACAATAGCCGGAAAGCCACAGCCGACCGGCCCGCGGTAATCGAAGAAAGCGACCACCTCGGCAAAAGCTGCGCTCAACGCTTGCGGCGTAGCCGGCTGCGGCGTCGGCACCCGATAGCGCTCGCCCTGCAAGCGACCGCTCTGGACATCCACTAAAGCGCCCTTGACGCCCGAAGCGCCGACGTCAATACCCAAAATTAAATCCATGAAAAAAAATGGCGTTTGCTTGACGCGGCTAATATAGGCGCTTCGGCGATTTTGCAGGGAAAAGGATAGAAAGTCGCCCAGAATGCCCTCGAGCCTCCTGCGTATCTGGCGTTTGAAAAGCCCTATTCCGCCTCGCCTACTAAAATGAGGTTGCCATTCGTCTCAATGGCGCGCGCATGCTCGAAGACCCGACAAAACGTGTCGCGATAAAATGCCTGCGAGGCCTGGCGATTGGCGTCGCTGTTGTACAGGCGATTGTACAGCAGCAACCCTCCTGGCCGAAGGCGTCGGCGACAGGCGCGAAGAAAGTCGGCAGACTCAAACGGCGCCGGCGTATGGTCGTCTTCAAAGATATCCACTGCGATAAGGTCGAAGCGCGCCTTCGTTACCTGCACAAAATGCCCGGCGTCGGCCACTACAATGTCCACCCGGCTTTGTAGCCGCGGCAGGGTGTACTTTGAGGCGAGATGAACGACGGCCTCGTCCCATTCGACGGCAGTGTAAGAACAGGTGCATTTATAGACTTTTTCTAAGATAAAAGGAACGCTGCCCAACCCCAAGCCAAGCACCAAAACGTCGGCAATAGAACGGCGCTCCACGTTGAGCTGGCCAAAGGCGATGGTGAAGTTGTGGTAAAGGTCGTCCCAGGAATAAATGGCATTTCCGCTGAGCAACTGAAGGCGCCCGCGGTCAAGCACGACGGCCAGCTGCGGGTTTTTGGGCGAAGAGAGGCGCTCCAGCGTGATGGGATGGAGGTAGGAGAGCCATTTTTTCCAGAAGGGAAAAAGCATTAAAAGTGAAAAGTGAAAAGTGAAAAATGAGAAGTGAAAAGTGAAAAATGAGAAGTGGAAAATGGGTTTGTTCGGTTCTTGTTCGGACGGGATTAGGGTGAGGTTTTTTAGTATTCAAAGCGGTAAATCCGTCCGGCGTCGGCGGTTATCCAGCCTGTGTGTTGGAGGGCGAATACGCTGGTAGCGTTGGCATTAGGGGGCAGGCCGAGTAGGGGCGTCCAGGTGTTTCCGCCGTCGTTGGTGCGCCAGAACAGGCCGCCATCGCCCACGAGGAAGCCGTGCTGTTCGGACACGAACCACAAGGCGCGGAAGGGCTGATGGCGCTGACCCATGCTGCCGCCCTGGCGCAGCGTCTGCCAGGATTGGCCGCCGTCGGTCGTCTTGAGCAGGGTGCCGTTGCGTCCACAAATGTAGCCTACCTGCGGCGAAGGGAAGTGCACGGAGCAAAACATATCGCCGCGCGGCGGTTGGCGCTGCCACGAGCGCCCACCGTCCTCCGTACGCAGCACCCAGCCCATCCCTACGGCACAGCCCGTGAGCGAGTCGGTCATCCACACGTCGTACAGACTGTTGACGAACGCATGCATGGTGTCTATGTACCAGACCTCTGGCCCAAGCTTGCGCAAGAGCCCTCCCTGAAACCCCTCACCCGACACCAACAGCGCATGGCGATAGCTCCAGAAAAAGGCGCTGCGGTGCCAGTTGTAATCGGTGCGAAAGGTATACCAGTGCGGGCCGTCGGGCCAGCGGATGAGCGCCAACCCGTGTAGTCCAACCGCATACCCTACCCCAAAGCTGTCGAACTGAACACACTCCAGGCGGTTGACCACCGTAGTGTCCAAACGCCACGTGCGCCCTCCATCCCGCGTAGAAAGCAAATGCCCCCGCACCCAGGCCGCCCCAGCCGTAGCAAAACCGCGCAAACTATCCGTAAACCACACCGACGTAATCTCCTCCGAAACGGGCGTGCGAACTTCCTCTAAAACCGGCAACACCAGCGCGTCCTTCCGACAGCTCGCAGCCGCCGTCAGCAACAGCGCGGACAAAAGCACGCTCATCCTCCATCTTACAAGCATGGCTGCCTAAAAACGCACAATAGCACCTGTCCGTTGAGGCCGATAGCCCAACATGGCATAAAAAGCCACGTAAGCAAAGCATACTAAGGGAACAACCAAGGCCATGCGCATGCCTCCCCATTGCGACAACAAACCCGCTAAAGGCGGCATCACAGCGCCACCTACAATAGCCATAATCACCAACGACGAGGCTAATTTCTGCTCCGAAGGCCCCATCTCTTTCGTCGCCAGCGCAAAAACCGTCGGAAACATGATGCTCTGGCAGAAATACACCAACGAAATGCAGGCAACGGCTATCAGGCCGCCTGTTAGCAACGCCAGCGCCACTAAAAAAACAGCAGCAACGCTGTACCCGACCATCACGCGGCGCGGCGCCGTGCGCGTCATCAGATACGTGCCCACAAAACGGCCCAACATGAAAAGCACTAAGGCAAACGAGGCGTGATAGCCCGCCATTTGCTCCAGCGTCATGCCCTCTACAGCCTTTTTAATGGCACTGTGCCAGAATTCGGCATAGGGCACGACGACTGCCAGATGGTTCGACGCGGCAAAATCCATCTTAAAATCTACAAAATAACCCCAAAGCGTCGCCTGTGCGCCCACATTCGCGAATTGCGCCAATACCCCCAGCGCTAAGTGGCGATAACGACGCAGCAACGTCCACACGCCTACCTGCGCCTCGGCTTGCTCGGCTTCGCGACCTACTTCCGGCATGCGCGTCAGCCAGAAGAGCAACGCCACCAACAGCACCACGCCGGCAATAACCGCATACGGCCCGCGCACCGACAGCGCTTCCTCCACACGCGCCGCCTCAATCTGGGCAGGCGTCATCGTCGCCAGCAACTCCGCCGTGTACTCCTGCTGCGAAAAAATGAACAGACTGCCAATGACCGGCCCCAGAATAATGCTAATGCCGTTGAACGACTGCGCAAAGTTGATGCGCCATTCCGCCCGCTCCGGATCGCCCAAAACCGTTACGTACAGGTTGGCCGCCGTCTCCAAAAAAGCCAGTCCAGAGGCAATAGTAAACAGGGCAAACAAGAAAAAAACATACACCCGCACCTCAGCCGCCGGCACAAACAACAACCCACCTGCCGCATACAGCAACAACCCGGCCAGGATGCCCCTCTTGTAGCCAAAACGCCGCATGAAAAGCCCCGCCGGTATGGCCATGACGAAGTAGCCCAGATAAAACGCCGAGTCCACAATGCCCGCCTGCCAGCGCTTCAGGTCTAAGGCAAACTGAAAATGCCGGATCAGCGAGCCGTTCAGGCTGTTGGCTAAGCCCCACAAAAAGAAGAGGCTGCACACTAAGGCGAAGGGGAGCCAGTAGGCGTTGCGGTGGGTCATGAGTGTTTTGTTTTGAAGTGAAAGAATGGTGTTCAAAGTTTGGCTGTTGCTGGGCCAAACAAGTTTGGCTGCTACTGTGGGCCAAACAAGTTTGGCCGTTACTGGGGCCAAACAAGTTTGGCCGCTACTGGGCTTGCTGCAGGTGGCGCACGCGGAAGGCCTGCTCGGGCGCATCGAGTATGCGCTCAGTGCGAAACAGCACGGAGCGGCGTTCGCCGGGCAGTAAATCGAAGTAGTTGTCTGAGAACTGGCCGGGGGCTCCGGTGCTCAGGCGCACGTTTTTGGCTAAGGCCGGGCTTTCCAATTCCAGCAGATAGCCCTCGTTGACGGGGCTGACGCGCACGCTGACGCGGGTTTCGGGCAGAAGGAGTTTTTTCGGCGGTACAAAATAAAACAGCCGCTGGCTCAGCAGCTCGCCTGCAGGCGAAAGCAGGCGAATGTCTGCTACAGCGTCTTCCTCTTTGTGGCGGTCGAGCAGCGCGCGCACGGTGGTTTGCCAGAGCATCCGCGCCGAGTCAGGACGCAGCGTCAGGTTGGGCACGACGACCTCACTGAGGCGCTTGCCCGTCAGCGAGAGGGCGCGCACCTGCAGCGTAACGACCACCGAGTCGTCGGGCACATCGGCGCTGGCGAAGACCTTGAGAATGCCGTCTTCCAAGATGGGCAGGGCCACTACCGGCCGAAAAGCGTCGCGGGCGTAGTAATGAAAGGCTTTCCAGCGGCCATAATAGTCTATGCTCGACCACGAGGCCACCGGCCACACATCGTTGAGCTGCCAGTAAAGCGTGCCCATGCAATAGGGCTTATTGCGCCGGTGGGCCTCGATGCCCACGCGCATACCTTCGGCTTGAAGAATCTGGCTGACATACACGAAGTCCTCGAAGGTGCGCGGCACGCGGAAGTCGCGCCGCAAATACTCGGCAATGAGAGCATTGCCGCGCGGGTGCTTCTGGTGGTTGAGCATGACCTTGCTGTCTAATGCGCGGTCTTCGGGCTGGCTAAAGGCCTCGATGGTGGCCCAGTCGGGGAAAGACTGGAAACCGAACTCGCTCATAAAGCGCGGAACCTTTTTGTTGAAGGTGTCGAACGGTTCCTCATCGTGCCAAACGCCCCAGTAATGGGCATCGCCTTCGCGCAGCGATTTCGGGTTGCTGCGGCCATATTTGGGCGAGCTTTCCCAATAAGGAACGCCGCCACCGTAATTGGCTACATAGACGGGCAGCAGATCCTGGAATAAAATTTGGTAATCGCGCCATAGCTGTTTACGCTGGGCTTCGGTAAAGGCCATTTGCCAGCCCCAATGGTGCCAGCCCTCGTTGTTCTCGTTGTTGCCGCACCACAGGGCGATGCACGGATGCTGGCGGAGGCGCTCGATTTGTTCCAACGCCTCGGCGGCAGCGTTTTTCAAAAACCGCCCGCTGCCTGGATACAAGGCACAGGCGTACATAAAATCCTGCCAGACCAGGATGCCGCGAGCGTCGCACAGGTCGTAGAAGACATCGTCCTCGTAGATGCCGCCGCCCCACACGCGCAGCATGTTCATGTTGGCCGCTACGGCGTCGTCGAGTAGGCGCTGGTACTGCTGCGGCCCGACGCGGTCCTGGAAGATGTCCATCGGGATGTAGTTGGCGCCTTTGGCAAAGACGGGTTTGCCGTTTAGACGGAAATAGAACGACTGGCCCTGACCGTCTGGCTCAGCCACGAGCTCAATGGCGCGGATGCCCGTGCGCACGCGGCGCTGCTCGATGAGCTGGTAGCCGCGTTTGAAGTCCAGCGTAAAATCGTACAAATACGGCTCTCCCATGCCTGCGCACCACCACAAGCGCGGGTTGGGCACGCTGAAGGTGATGGAATCTTCCCACACGCCAGCCTCTACGTCGCGGGTTTCGATGCTCTTGCGCCGGCCATCTAAGAGCGAAACGTCTAACCGCATGGGGGCATCGGCCCGATAGCGGAAACGAGCCACCATCCTGGCCTCTTCTTTTGTAATTTGTTGGGCCGTAATGAAAACATTTTCCAACAGAAAATCGTCCCAGGCCAGCAGCTCCGGCTCTTTCAGAATGCCGCAACCAACAAAGCGCGGCCCCCAGTCCCAGCCGTAGTGAAATTGTGCCTTGCGCGTCATCGTGCGGATGCCACCGGGCAGCTCGTAGCCCAGCGCCTGCCATTCGGGTTCTGCCTTTTTGATGGGGCTTTCAAAATAAATGTGCAACTCGTTGCCCGTGGGCTTCAACAGGCGCTTCACATCGGCCTTCCAGGTGCGGAACATGTTTTCCGTTTCCAGAATAAGGGTATCGTTGAGGAAGATGAGCGCGTAGGTGTCAACGCCGCGGAAGACCATTTCCACGTGCTTGCGCGCCAGTACGTCGGGAGAGGCGTCGAAGGTGCATCGAAACTCCCAGTCTTCGCGTTCGATCCACTGCAGCTTTTCTTCGTTGGCGCCGTAGAACGGGTCTTCAATCTGGCCAGCGGCCAGCAGAGCGGTATGGACGCTGACAGGCACTTTTGCGGGCATCCACTCGCCTGTGTGCGCCTTTCGGAACGACCAGTCGGCTTGCACCGGTTGGCGCAGGGGCACAGCAGTGGTTTGGGTCTCGGCAGGCATGTAGGCAAGGAGCAAAAAAAGGATCAATAAAATCTGTCGCATGCGTTCGGGTCAGGTGACAGCTGCCGGGGCGGCGCTGGTGTTGCGGGCAAAAATCCAGCATTACCAGCAATTCGACGGAAGGTTTGTGTGCGAGAAGGGCCGACAGAGGCAGCGGGCAAGGGTGTTTTAGGCAAACACCTGGTAGGATAAAGCTAATTTTGCGCAACGCAAGCAAATATCCGCGCCCTTTTGATGAAGCGCTCCGAGCTTTACTACGCTACCGACGTCGCTACCGCCGACGTCCTCTACCGCATGAACCCGTGGTGGCGAGGTATGCCTACTGTGGATCTTCCCGCCAGCCGACGGCATCTGGTGGAACAAATCAAACGGCGGCTTGCATATCAGCTGGCGCGTATCACCGTGGTGCGGGGCTCCAGGCAAATAGGCAAGACCACCGCCTACTTGCATGTCATTTCCGACCTGCTGGCGGCTGGCATAGCACCTCAGCGCATTTTCCGCGTTCAATTCGACGAGATAGAGTCCTTAAATATCCGGCGGAAAGACCCTATTTTATGGTTCGTAGGGTGGTATGAGCGGGAAATTTTGAAAATGTCGCTCAACGAGACGGCGGCCCAGGGGCAGATGGCCTATTTGTTCTTCGATGAGGTGCAAAACGTGGATAACTGGAGCACTCAACTGAAGTTTTTGGCTGATCACCATACTTTCTTAGGGGTGGTAACCGGGAGTTCTGCTTTGCGCATCGAACAAGGCCGCGACAGTCTGGCCGGCCGGGTAAACACCATAGAAGCCGGCGTGCTTTCTCTTACAGAAATCGGCCGCATTCGCCGGCTCGATGCGCCTGAGCCCTTTTTATCCGATAACGGCCTGAGGCAGATGAAGGAAGCCTCCTTCTGGAAAGCGTTGGATGCCTACGGCAGGCAACACAGCACATTTGTTCAAACGGCCTTTCATTACTTTGCGGAACGCGGCGCATACCCCATCGCACACCTGCGCGCTGAAGCGCCGTGGGAGTTGGTGGCCGATCAACTTAACGAAACTGTCATCAAGCGCGTAATCCAGCACGATTTGCGCGTGGGCGATAAGGGCCGCAAACGAGACCCTTTGCTGCTGGAGGAAATGTTTCGGTGGTGCTGCCGTTATGCGGGTCAGGCGCCCGGCCTGCCCAAGTTAATCCAGGAAATACAGTCTCTGTTGCAGGCCAACATCGGCCATCAGCGCGTCAGGGCATATCTGCAATTCTTGAACGACACTCTGCTCATTCGACTCATTCGACCTTTAGAAATCCGATTGAAACGGCAAAAAAGCCCACCCAAGCTCTGCTTAGCCGATCACAGCCTCCGCGCCAGCTGGCTGCAAGAGCCTATACCCTTAGAGCTACCCGACGACGAGGCCAACCAGACCCTTGCTAAAATGGCTGGCCACATCGCCGAAAGCATCGTCGGCGCGCTGTTCTGCAGCATCAGCGGCTTAGATGTCGCCTATCAGCCTGCGCGCGGCCAAACGCCTGAGATTGATTTCGTCCTCACTGTAGGCGACCAGCGCATCCCTATCGAAATAAAGTACCGAAACCGGATACAACTCGAAGACTATCATGGGCTCCTCCAATTCGTGGAAAATCCCCATAATCAGGCCCCTTTTGGCCTCCTGATCACGAAAGGCGAGGTACCAACGACTGACGAACGTATAGTAACCTTGCCGCTTAAACACTTGTTGCTCTTGCGTTGAATAGCTGTCGGCCCAATGAACAATAAGCAAAAACCAGGGGCTACTACTCCGTGGATGCAAAAAAGAGAGTCAAAAGACTGACTTCACCCTCTACCGTCTTTCTAACCATCGTGAGAGGGCGCCTGCCGAACTTTTTGAAACATTCGATAGCTCTGCTGGCTGACGAAAAAGGTTGAAAAAGTGTTTCCTTTACGACAGCGTCGAGTAAATGCCTCGATGTGGCATAAGGCCGCGGATAAAAAAAGGAAGAAATGAGCGAGATCATTATTTATCAAACACCGGATAGACGAACAGAGCTCGAAGTGAGGCTGGAAGGAGATACCGTCTGGCTTACGCAGGCACAGATGTCGCTGCTTTTCCAAAGGGAACGCAGCGTCATTACCAAGCATATTCGTAACGTATTCGCAGAAGGAGAACTGGACGAGAAAAGCAATGTGCAAATTTTGCACATTGCAAACTCGGACAAACCTGTAAACTTCTACAACCTCGATGTTATCATATCCGTAGGCTATCGAGTGAAGTCGAAGCGCGGTGTTCAGTTTCGCCAATGGGCTACCCAAAGGCTGAAGGAGTATTTAGTCAAAGGCTACGCGCTCAACGAGAGCCGGCTGAAGCAACTTTCGTCAAATCTGCAGCAACTGGAGCGCGCTGTCTCGCTCATTCAGGCAACGTCAAACATCGAAACGCTCCAGCTGCAAGAAGCCAGAGGCCTGCTGGACATCCTGAGCGCCTACACCCGTAGCTTTGTGCTGCTCAACCAGTACGACAATCGCTCGCTGCCGGTAGAGGAGCTGAACACGACCATCACCTATGAAATTACATACGAAGAGGCCATCGCTGCCATTGCCGAGCTAAAGCGGTCTCTCATGGCCAAAAAGGAAGCCACCGACCTGTTCGGCAGGGAAAAAGACAACAGCTTCCGCAGCTCGCTGCAGAGCGTGGTGCAGACCTTCGGCGGCCAGTACCTGTACTCCAGCGTAGAGGAGCAGGCCGCACACCTGCTGTATTTCGTTATCAAAAACCACTCGTTTGTGGACGGCAACAAGCGCATTGGCGCTTTTCTGTTCGTGTGGTTTCTAGAGCGCAACCAACACCGCTTCAAGAAAAACGGCGAAGTCAAGATCAACGACAACGGCCTCACCGCCTTAGCCCTGCCCGTGGCCTAGAGCGCACTGGAGGAAAAAGAAATCATGATCCGGCTAATCATCAACCTGATACATGGCTGAGTCTGAGGGACGCGGCGCTACCCTGCAGGGTGGCAGTCTTGCCCTGGAGCCTTCGCCGAACTGCTTTTTCCGAAGACCTGGGACACATGCCTGCGGCAAAAAAACGCTCCGAAGCCGCCGCAGTCGGGCTACTTTTGCCCTGCATATGCACGGGCTAAGCCATGTTGAAACGCCTGCACATCCGAAACTATGCGCTGATTGACCGCGCCGAGCTGGACTTCTCCGAGCGCCTGACCATCATCACCGGCGAGACGGGAGCAGGTAAATCCATCCTGCTGGGCGCCTTAGGGTTGGTCATGGGCGAGCGCGCCGATACCAAGATTTTTTACAACGACGCCGAAAAGTGCGTCGTCGAGGCGTGGTTCGATGTAGCGCGCTACGATTTGAAGGATTTTTTTGAGGAAAACGAACTGGACTACGACGACGAGGTCGTCCTCAGGCGCGAGCTGTCGCCCTCGGGCAAGAGCCGCGCATTTGTCAACGACACTCCGGCCAACAACGCAGTGTTGCGCCGCCTAACCGAAGTGCTAGTGGATTTGCACCAACAGTTCGACACTTTAGATATTCACGAGGTCAACTTCCAGCTGCGCATGCTCGACGCGCTGGCCGACAATAGCGCTCTGCTGGCCGAATACCAGCAGGGCTATCGCCAATACCAGGCCGACCGCCGCCTGCTGGCGGAACTTGTCGAGCGCAGCCAACGCTCGGCCCAGGAGATGGATTTTCTGCAGTTCCAATGGGAAGAGCTGCAACAGGCCAACCTCCAGGAAGGCGAGCAAGAAGCCCTGGAAGCCGAGCTAAACCGCCTGACGAACGCTGAAGACATCAAACGCCTCTACGGCGCAGCAGGCCATTACCTATCGGAAGCCGAAAACAGCGTCATTGGCCAGCTGCAGACCATTGTGCGCTCGCTTTATCCAATGCGGCGCGTGGCAGGCGCCCTCGACAGCGTTAGCGAACGCTTGGACAACGCCCTGACCGAACTTCAAGAGATCGCCCGCGACTGCCTGCGCATCGGCGAAGAAACCGAGTACGACCCCGCGCGCATGAGCGAAGTGCAGGAGCGCCTCAACGTCATCTATCGCCTGCAAAAGAAACACGGGGTGCAAGATGTCGGCGCCCTGTTGCGCCTGCAGGAAGACCTCCAGCGCCGTCTGAGCGAATTCACTGATTTGGGCGGCAAAATCGGTGAATTGGAGCAACGCATCCAGCAGCAAGAGCAGCGCCTGCGCCAGCTGGCCCACCGCCTGAGCGAGCGCCGGCAACAGGCGGCTGGCCCGTTCGAGGAAAAAGTGCACGCCCTGCTGGCGCAGTTAGCCATGCCGCATGCCCGCCTGAAGGTGGACATCCAGCCCGCCCAAACGCTGACCCCGACGGGCGCCGACGCCGTGCAATTCCTTTTCGCTTCCAACACCGGCAGCCGCTTCCTGCCCATCAAAGACGTCGCCTCCGGCGGCGAACTCTCGCGCCTTACCCTGTGCGCCAAAAGCTTAGTGGCCGACGCTATACCGCTGCCCACGCTGATTTTTGACGAAATAGACGCCGGAATCAGCGGTGAAGTCTCGCGCCGCATGGGCGCCATCCTGCGCGAGCTGAGCAATCGCCATCAGGTGGTCAGCATCACCCATACGCCTCAAATAGCGGCCTGCGCCGACCGCCATTACTTTGTATACAAAGAAGTGGACAACGGCCGGGCCGTTACGCGCCTGCGTGCCTTAGCGCCCGCTGAGCGCGTGCGCGCTATCGGCATTATGCTCAGCGGCGACCCGCCCAGCGAGGCCGCCTTGGCCACCGCTCGAGAACTCATCGGAAGCTAACAACAGGCCTGCTCCTGCTCTTTCCAGCTCACCATTCTGTCTTTTTTGGAATGAAATCTTCGCGCAAACGCCTATCCGCCGCTCCACCTCGACCCAAACTCGTGCCCAAAAAGGCGGCAGAAACGCCAACGCCCGCGCGCCGCTCGACGCTGAACCTGAACACCCTGGCGTACCTCCTGCTAGCCGCGGCCGTGTTGCTGGTAGTCGTAGTGCGCGTCCGCCTGTTGAGTGTCCCGCTGGAGCGCGACGAGGGCGAGTACGCGCTGATGGGCCAGCTCATCCTGCAGGGCATACCGCCCTACGAGATGGCCTACAACATGAAATTACCCGGCACATACTACGCCTATGCGCTGCTGATGGCCATTTTCGGCCAGACGACGGAAGGCATTCGGATAGGGCTACTGGTCGCGCACCTCATCAGCATCGGCCTGCTCTTTGCCATCGGGCGCAGGATGGGCGGCCTATTAATAGGCGCAGTGGCGGCGGCAACGTATGGCCTGCTGTGCCTGATACCGGCGGTGTTGGGCCTGATGGCGCACGCCACGCATTTCAATGTGCTGTTTGCGCTGGCGGGGTGGTAGCTGCTGTTGTAATATCTGGAGCGCCCCCGCTGGGCGTTGCTTGTCAATAGCGGGTTGTGTTTTGGGTTGGCTTTTATTGCCAAACAACAGGGGGTATTCTTCCCGGTTTTTGGCGCGTTGGCGTTGGTCTGGGCGGCGTGGGGGCGGCCTCCGCGCGCCGGTTGGGCTGCAGGAAGCGCGCGATTGGCTGTTTTTGGCTTAGCCGTGCTGTTGCCCTATGCGCTGGTGTTGCTGTCGGCGATGGCGAACGGCACCTTTGAACGCCTGTGGCACTGGACGGTAGAATATGCCCGCCAATATGCCGGCACGAAAGATGCCGAGCGCATCTGGAACAACCTGACCATTAACCTGACCAACATCACCAAGGGCGTTGTGCCGCTGTGGCTGTTGGGCCTATTGGGCGGTGTGAGTGCGCTGTGGATATCGTCGGCATTGCGGCCCTGGCGGGTGCAGATGCTCCTGTTTGCCGTGCTTTCGGCGCTGTGTGTGCTGCCGGGTTTTTATTTCCGCTCGCATTATTTCATCACTTTCTTCCCAGCGCTGGCCCTGCTGACCGGGCTGGCCGTTCAGGGTTGGGGCGAGTGGCTATTGGGGCGCTTTGGGCGCTGGGCCGGACTTTTGCCCGTAGGGCTGTTTCTGGCTTTGGCGATTTATGGCGTTCGCTATCACCGCAATGTGTTTTTTCAGGAAAGCCCGGAGATGGTCTGCTATCGGCTTTATGGCCGCAGCAATCCATTTGTTGAGACGGTCGAGGTAGGCAAGTTTCTGCGCGCTCGAGCGAAGCCGGGAGACCGGCTGGCTGTCATCGGCTCGGAACCGCAGTTGTATTTTTACAGCCGGCTGCTGCCCGCCACCGGATTTATACCTATCCTTTAATGGAAAACCAGCCGTACAGCGAGGCCATGCAGCGCGAAATGGCAGCCGAAATTGAGCGCGCCAAACCGCGCTTTTTGGTGTACGTCAACTCGCCGCTTTCGTGGTTGCGGCAGGATGGCTCGCCCGACCATATCTTCGACTGGTACAACACCTATCGCCTACAATATCATCTGGTACAGCTCGTGGAAATGCCGCCTCAGCAGAGTGCCCTGTATCGGCAGGGCGACGCGCTGCGCAACTACGTGCCTCAGCACCAAAACCGCATCATGGTCTATGAGCGACCTCAGGGCAATTAGCCCTTAGTGCCGTTGGCAACAACCTCCCTGTTGGAAATCTTCAGATACTTCTCTAACGCCACCGCAATGGAAGGTGCTTCCGGCGTGCCGGCTAAGATGTTGACCGTTAGCCCGCTTTCCTCCACCGCCTTTTGAGCGACTTTGCCGAAGACGCAGATGCGGCGGTCTTCCTGCTTAAAGTCGGGAAACTGGTCGAACATGGACTTGATTTCTAACGCCGAGAAGAAGGCGATGATGTCGTATTTAATGTCCTTCAGGTGCGACAGATCGTTGTTGACCGTGCGATACATGACGGCCTCCTGAATGGGGATTTTCATCTCGGCAAACAACTGCGTTACCTCCGGATTGCCTTGGTCGCTGCAGGGCAGGAAGAAGCGCTCGTGCTTGTGGCGCTGGATGTAAGAGCGCATGTCGGCAACGGAGCGCTCTCCATTAAAGACGCGGCGCTTGCGGAAGTTGATGAACTTCTGCAAGTAATTCGCAATACCCTCGTTGGCGCAGAAATAGCGAGTTTCGTCCGTCATTTTAATGCGCAGTTCGTTGCACAGACGAAAGAAATGGTCCACAGCGGTGCGGCTGGTGAACACAATGGCCGTATAATCGTAAGGGTAAATGCGGTTCTTTCGGAACTCCTTTTCAGTCAGGCCCTCTATCTGCACGAACGGCACAAAGTCTATGCGCACGCCGTAGCGCTTTTCCAACTCTTCGTAGGGCTGGCGCTGTGCTGGTGGCGGAGCGGCCTGAGAAATGAGGATGTTATAAACTCTCTTGTGCGTTTCTTCTTGGGCAGGAACGGCTGGAGCAGACATTTGGGAGCTGTGTTTAGATGCTGGTTCAGTAGTTCTTGGATTAACGGCTAAGGCGGGAGTCGGCTGGGTTTTTCGGGTAGGAAATTTAAGGTCAAGAAGTTGCTTGAAAAACGCCATTTTGCACGTGTCGAGCGGTTTAGGAAGCGCCGAAAACCAGTTTCACCAAAATGAGCACTGGTGCGAATTCCACGCTGCAAAGATACAGCAAAAAATGGAAGAGATGTTGGGGCAAAAATTTGGCCGCGATGGTGCTGGCCCGCAGGTAGCGATAGAGGTAAAAAATGCCGGCTAAGGCGAGCAACCAGAACACTAAGAAACCGCTGTAAGGGCGCTGACTGGTCAGGAGGAAATTGAAGGGCATAAGAAAGAGGCCAAGCACACAGTTGAACAGCATGATAAGAAAACTATATCGGCGCATTTCGGCCTGCAGCGGGAAGAGGATACCCACCAAATAGACCAATGCATGTTTACCTACGAAAAGCAGCGGGGCGCCCAATAGGCACAAGAGGAGAAAGCCAATGCGGTTGAAGGTGTCCGGATTGAAATGCCGCGCAATCAGGAACACAAACATGCCGGCATTGAGCAGAAAGCTAGCGTAGAGCAGGTAGTACGGCGTGCTTCCGATGAGGCCGCTGGCTTCGCGTAGGGCGATGTTAAGTGCATTGTCGTTCAGAAATGCCCGCCAGGACTTGACAACGATATCGCGCTTGGAAGCGACGGCAAAAGCCAGAAAGGCCAGTAAGCCCACGAGCAGCCAGAAAATTTGGCCTTCTGTAAGCGATGGTCCAAAGGCGCTTCGGGTGGCAATTTTCTGCACCGGTTGCAAAGCAGTAGGCGGCTCCGTGCGCGCTTCAGCGTTTGCCCGCCGATGGGGCACTACATTAAAGGGATTGGCGGCTATCTCCGAAAGCGCGAGCGAGGGCGCTGATTGCGCAGCCCCCACAGACTGCTTCGGAAGGCGTGCTTCTATGTCGAAAGGATTGGACGCAGCGCGTTGAGCATGCAGCCCAACCAGCACGTGAGCAAACAACAGCGCGAGCAAGCTCCGACATTGCATGCGGCAAAGGTATTGCGCCACCCCGACTTCTTTGCCCTACCTTTGGGCCGCTCAAGACGCCTATGTCGCTTCGCTTTCCTTTTCAGGGCCAACATACCCATTTTCTCATTACTTTTTTATGAAAATAGACGTCATCCTCGGCCTGCAATGGGGCGACGAGGGCAAGGGTAAAATCGTAGACTACTTAGCCGAACGCTACGATGTGGTAGCCCGATTCCAGGGCGGCCCTAATGCCGGGCATACCCTCCACCTCGGCGGCCAGAAGTACGTACTGCACACCATCCCCTCCGGCATTTTTCGCCCGCACATTACCAACCTCATCGGCAACGGCGTCGTACTCGACCCCGTCGTACTGCGCCGTGAACTGGAGCAGTTGGACCGCAGTGGCGTGGACTACCGAAACCGCCTGCTGCTGGCCCGAAAAGCGCACCTTATCCTGCCTACGCATCGCTGGTTGGATATGGCCAGCGAAGCCCACAAGGGCCAGGCAAAAATCGGCTCCACCCTTAAAGGCATCGGCCCTACGTACATGGATAAAACTGGCCGCAATGGCTTGCGCCTGGGCGATGTAGAACAGCCCGGCTTCCGCGAGCGCTATGAAATGCTCAAACAGAAGCACATAGAACTGCTGCGCCTCTACCCGCCTATCGCTTTCGACCTCGAAGCTGCCGAAGCCGAGTGGTTTGCCAGCCTTCAGGCGCTACGCGCACTGCCCTTCGTGGACGGCGAGTACTACCTCAACGACGCCCTCAACAACGGCAAGCGCGTGCTGGCCGAAGGCGCCCAGGGCGCCATGCTCGACATAGATTTTGGCACCTATCCCTTCGTTACCTCGTCCAACACCGTTACCGCCGGTGTCTGCACCGGGCTGGGCGTGGCGCCACAACGCATCGGACAGGTCATCGGCATTTCTAAAGCCTACTGCACCCGCGTGGGCAGCGGCCCCTTCCCCACCGAACTGACCGACACCCTTGGCGACCAATTGCGCCAGGCCGGCAGCGAATTTGGCTCCACCACGGGACGCCCGCGCCGCTGCGGCTGGCTCGATGTGCCCCAGTTGCGCTATACCATCCAGCTAACTGGCGCTACCGAACTGTGCATGACCAAATTAGACGTGTTGGGCTTGATGCCCGAAATCGCTGTGGCAACCCACTACCGCTACCACGGGCAGCAGACCGACCAGCTCCCCTACGACCTCTGCCAGGTGGCTGTAGAGCCGACACTGAAAAAATACGCCTCCTGGCTAAGCAACCTCTCCGGCGCCAGCCGCTTCGACCAGCTTCCTGCTGCCGCCCAGGCTTACGTAGAGGAAGTAGAAGCGCTCATCGGCATACCCATCCGCATGGTATCGGTAGGGCCCGGCCGCGAGCAATTGCTAACGCGCTGAACCACCCAGGGCCTCTACCTGCTCTTCCCAGTATGGGAGCAACAGGTGGAACAGCGGGATGTGCTCCGCCACCAATTGCGAGGTGTCGAGCCGCGTCATATCGTGCCACTGGACTTCGATAATGTCGTCATTGGCCTCAACCTCACCACTCAGCAAGGTACAAGCATACAGATGGCTCATGACCGCATCGGGCGTGTTGCGGTAGCGCCAGTCATCTATACGGCATGAGCCTAAATAGATAAAATTGTCTATCTTCACTTCGCCGCATTCCTCTTCCAGCTCGCGCAGGGCTGCCTCCTCATAGCTCTCGTCTTCCGGATCCACAAAGCCGCCTGGGAAGCGCCAACCTGTTTCGTTTGCCTTGCGCGCCAGCAGCACCCAGCGGTAATCAGCGCTAAACAATGCGATATCTACCGTCGGGTACACCGTCGGGTAACGGCGTACAGCACCGTAAATGGCGCCGGCACAAAAGTCGCGCAGCGAGGTTATCCCTTCGGGCTGCATCGCCGCCAACACATCTTCCAGAACAGCCTCTAAAGGCTTGGCAGGAAACTGGCCTAAATAGCGGGATACAAAACGGTCCTCCGTTCCATACAGCACGATGGGTTTGGGCGGTCGCAACTCCAGAATGCGCCGGTCGAGTTCCTGACTCCAGATGCGGTCATCGGGCAGATCGGGCATCTCAAGGGTCTGAATAGTGTCGCCATATCGTTCCATGAACAAAGCTTCGCGCAATTCCCCGTCCAACGGATTACTCAGGCTCGGAGCAGGATTGGTGCAAATGACCGCGTACACGCGCTCGTGTTTTTTCTGTATCTGCTCAATGAGTTTTTCGTGTACGGCATTCAGTTCGTACACCTGAAATCGGCCAACGAAAAACCCGGCGCCAGAAGGTTGTGCCATAAGTGATGCTATTTAGGCGGGCAAGGTACTAAAAACGCAGGTATCTGTTGTGAACCCGTTTTCCACATAGCCTGTTTCAAGGCAAAAAGGTCGCTCTCCTTTGTACGAACATCCTGCGGACATGGCACTACCCCTTCTCCCTCGTTTCATCTTTGCCTGTGTTGTTTTGGCGCTCTGGAGCGCCTGCAC
>JANWVR010000092.1 GCA_025056735.1 Saprospiraceae bacterium | reverse complement strand
GTCTGAGGCGGGCAGATAGCCCGTTGCATGCGCGTAGGGTGGCGCTTTCGCCCACGGTGAAGGGCCTACAACGAGCAGCCCGGCTTCGGGCATTTGCCGGACGGCAGCGGCCAGGGCGCGCACGTCGCGTCGGCCAAAGGTGCTGACGATGAAGGTTTTATCTTGAAAATGCTGCCTTCGAAGGCGCTCGCATCCCTCTGCCGGAGGCCAATGCGGCGCGACGTTGGCGCCTACCGGCAACACGTGCGCTGGTATGCCTAAGCGGGCCAGCATGTTTTGGTAAAGCGGAATAGAGGTTATGGCTAAGTCAGCCTGTCGGCCTATTTGTCGGGCGATCCACTGCTGGCCCAGGCTAATGAGCTGGTTTTCGCGTGGGCGAATGTGCACTTCGTGGAAGACAATACCTATGTGGACGCCTGCCCGGCGGGCGTTTCTTAGAAGCAAGGGCAAGAACCAGGGTAGCCCTTGCCGCTGAAAGGCGTAAGGGACGTATTGCAGCAGCAGCCAGTCAGCGCGTCGCGCAGCCAGTTGGCTGGCCCAGGCGGAAGGGCGCTGCCGGGCTTCTTCTAAGGCGCCCGCCCAAAGTTCAGCGCCGGCAGGTGGCGCATACTGTTGCTGGAGACCGCAGGCTAAGGTAACGCAGATGCGACGGCGCAAGAGCGCAGCAGCCAGGTGAGCGGAGTGGTCGCCCACGCCATCTACTGCAGGCGGTATGCGGGCCGAAAGGATGACCACGTGCATAACGCGAGCAGCTGCTATGCGTCAATGCGCGCATAGCGGGCGTTGGCCTCGATAAAGGCCCGGCGCGGCGGCACTTCGTCGCCCATAAGCATGGAGAACATGCGGTCGGCTTCGGCGGCGTCCTCAATCGTTACCTGTTTGAGGATGCGCGTAGCCGGGTTCATCGTGGTTTCCCACAGTTGCTCAGCGTTCATTTCGCCCAGACCCTTGTAGCGCTGCACTTTGACGGAGTCGTCGTTTTCGCGACCGCCGGAGAACTCGATTACGGCCTCGCGGCGCTCTTTGTCGTTCCAGCAGTAGCGCTGTTGCTTGCCTTTTTTAACCAAGTAAAGCGGCGGCTGGGCGATATAGACGTGGCCTTTTTCGATGAGTTCGCGCATGTAGCGGAAGAAGAAGGTCAGGATGAGCGTCGTAATGTGGCTGCCGTCCACGTCGGCGTCGCACATAATGACGATTCTGTGGTAGCGCAATTTATCGGTCAGGAGCACGCGATGGCCTTCTTCGTTTTCGCCTACGGAGACTCCCAGTGCGGTAAAGATGTTTTTGATTTCTTCGTTGTCGTAGATTTTGTGCTCCAGCGCCTTTTCCACGTTGAGGATTTTGCCGCGCAACGGGAGGATAGCCTGGGTTTGCCGGTCGCGCCCTTGTTTTGCGGTGCCACCGGCAGAGTCGCCTTCGACGAGGAAGATTTCGCTTTCTTCTGGGCTTCGGCTGGCGCAGTCGGCCAATTTGCCGGGCAAGCCGCCGCCCGAGAGGGCGCCCTTGCGTTGCACCAATTCGCGCGCCTTGCGAGCGGCATTGCGGGCAGTGGCCGCCAGCACCACTTTTTCAATAATCCGCCGCGCTTGCGAGGGATTTTCCTCCAAAAAGATTTTCAGCGCGTCGCCTACGCAGCGGCTGACGATGCCCAGCACCTCGGAGTTGCCCAGTTCGCCTTTGGTCTGGCCTTTGAATTGCGGCTCCATTACCTTGACCGACACTACGGCGGTAAGGCCTTCCATGAAATCTTCGCCGCTGATGGCGAAGTTGAGTTTTTTGAAAAAACCGTTGTCTTCGCCGTATTTCTTGAATTCGCGCGTCAGGGCGCGCCGAAAGCCGCTCACGTGAGTGCCTCCATCGCGCGTGTTGATGTTGTTGACGAAGGAGACCACATTCTCAGAGTAAGAGGTGTTGTAAAGCATGGCCACCTCCACGTCCACGTCTTCTTCCCGGGCGGAAATGTAAATGGGTTTGTCAATGAGTTTGGTTTTGGCTTCGTCCAACCATAGCACGAACTCTTGAAGGCCGCCTTCGGAGTAAAAATGTTCGCAGCGGAATTGTCCGTTTTCGCTTTCGCGCTCGTCCACTAAGTCTAAGTGCAGCCCTTTGTTCAGGAAAGCCAATTCGCGCAGGCGGTGAGCCAACACATCGAACTTGAATTCGGTAGTCTCAAAAATTTCTGGGTCAGGCTTGAATGTTACAATAGTCCCGCGCTCGTTGGTGGTGCCGATCTCACGCACGTCGTACAGCGGTTTACCTCTGCGGTACTCTTGCTCAAACTTTTTGCCATCGCGGTGCACCTCTACACGCACGTGCTCGGAAAGCGCATTGACACAGGAAACGCCCACACCGTGCAGGCCGCCCGACACCTTGTAGGAGTCTTTGTCGAATTTGCCGCCGGCGTGCAGCACGGTCATCACCACTTCTAAGGCCGACTTTTTAAGTTTGGGATGCAGGTCCGTCGGGATGCCACGTCCGTTGTCGCGCACCGTCAGGCTATTGTCGGCATGGATGGTTACCCAGATATGCGAGCAGTAGCCCGCTAAATGTTCGTCAATGGAGTTGTCCACCACCTCCCACACCAAATGGTGCAGCCCTTTGGTATCGGTGCTGCCGATGTACATGCCCGGGCGCTTTCGGACGGCCTCAAGGCCTTCCAGCGCAGTAATGCTGCTGGCATCGTAGTCCGACTTCTGCTGGGCATTGGGGAGCGTTTCTGGTTCCAGTTCGACTTGTGCATTTTTCATGCTGCAAAGGTACGAAAAAATGCGCGTTGCATGCAGGAAGGTTAACGCCGAAAGCCGGGTATCGGCGCTTGGAACGCGCATTTTTGCCTTTAAGTTATCGAATTTTTCTCTTTTCAGGGATCCTCATTCGGCCAGGTTCTGGCGTCCGTCAAGGGTGTTTGCAGACCTAAGCCCATCAGGACTGCGCCTTCAGGATGCGCCGGACGCCACTTTCGTAGCCGCTGCCAAAGAGATTGACATGGACAAGTAGATAATAGAGTTGGTAAATCTCGATGCGCTCCTCAAAGCCGGGCGCCAGGGGCCATGCCTCCTGGTAAGCGGCGTAGAAGCGGGCATCGAAGCCGCCGAAAAGTCGGCTCATGGCTATGTCCATTTCGCGGTGTGCATAGGCGGCTGCGGGGTCTATGAGCACAGGTTCGCCTTGGGCGTTGCACAGAAAGTTGCCGCTCCACAAGTCGCCGTGTGTCAGCGCCGGCGGTTCGTTTGGGCACCGGACATCCAATCGGCGGCACAGCCGTTCGAGTTGTTGCTCGGCTGCTTTGTCTAAGTAGCCCTGCTGTCGCGCCAGTTGCATTTGCGGCTGCAAACGCTCCTGAGCGTAAAATTCGGCCCAGGTCTCGCAGCGCCGATTCGACTGTGGCAGTCGCCCGATAAAATTATCGTGTGCAAAGCCGAAAAATGCAGAGGTCTGGCTGTGCAGCGCTGCCAGCTGGCGTCCAAATCGCTCCCAAAAGAGCGGAGAGCGAGGGCCGCTATCCACAAAGGATAATAATAAAAAGGCATTGCCCGTCTCATCCGCACCATGCCCGTACACGCGCGGCGTTCGAATGACGCCTGATGCGCCAAGCAGTGCCAGACCTTGTGCTTCGCGTCGAAACATCAACGCCGCCGCCGCGTCGGTGTTGGTTTTGAGAAACCACCTTCGTCGGCTTTCACCGGTCAGGCAAAACGCCCGGTTAATGTCGCCGCCGCTTACTGGAGCAATTGAGGCAATTTTTTCGCCCAGAAGTGCTTCTATTCGAGGTTGTAAGCTATCCGATAGCGTCATGTGCCGGGTAAAGGTAGCGCCTTTTGCCGTTTTCACTCTCTGCTCAGCTTCCAGAAGGTCGTTTGGACGCAAACAGGCAGTACACCTTTATTTTATAGAGCCAAAAAACTTTGCTTTTTGGGTTGCATCCATTCACGTAAGTTTGCTGCATTCTGCGCGAAAGCGTTCTCAAACACATTAGCGAAGAGTCTTGAAACGTGTCCTTGTTGCGCCGCTCAATTGGGGGCTTGGCCATGCCACTCGTTGTATCCCGCTTATTCGAGAACTTCAAGAGCTCGGCGTCGAAGTTTTGCTGGCCTCTGATGGCGTAGCGCTGGATTTGTTGCGCGCTGAGTTTCCGCACTTACCCAGCATCGAGCTACCCTCGTATCGCATCCGGTACGATACGCCCAGCATGGTCTGGAACATTGGGCGGCAGTTGCCGCGCATCCTTTGGGCCATAGCTCAGGAACATCGGGCGGTCGAGCGCTTAGTGCAACAGTACAACCTCTCTGGTATTCTTTCCGACAATCGCTACGGGTGTTTTAGTCGTCGGGCTAAAAGCGCGCTGATTACTCATCAATTGCATGTGCGCGTCCCAGGGTTATCCTGGCTTGTTCGCCCAGTCATACGCTTCTTCCTCGCCCGGTTTGAATCCATCTGGGTTCCAGACGTAGCCGAGCCTCCGGGCTTATCAGGCGAACTCTCGCACAGCGCAAAAGCGCCTTCGCCTAAAGTACATTACATCGGCATCCTTACGCGGATGCAAGGCTACGAGCGCTCTATCGAATACGATATTGCCGTCGTCCTCTCCGGCCCAGAGCCGCAGCGCAGTATTCTGGAGCAACGCCTGCTGGAGCAAGCCATGTTTCTTCCATATAAATTCATCTTTATTCAAGGAAAAACCCAGGCCAAAAATCACCATTTCGTCTCACCTAATGTGGAAGTGGTGTCTTTTCTCACCTCAGAGGAGTTGAATAATGTGCTTGCTTCCAGCCGCTACCTGATCTCCCGCTCAGGGTATAGCAGCATCATGGATCTGGCCTCGCTCAAAAAAAAGGCTATTTTAATACCCACGCCTGGCCAAACCGAGCAAGAATACTTAGCCCGCTTCCTCGCAGAGCGCCGCTTCTTCGTTGCGCAAAAACAAGACGCCTTAGACATCGAAACAGGATTGCGCCACATAGACCAGACCACCGGCATCCCGCACAACACCTACACTACCGACGCCTTTATGCCGATTTTGCAAGAATGGGTCGCCCGGCTGTAAGCCTCCAAGCCTCGCAGAGACGTAGCGAATCGCCGCTCCTGCCCTACCTTTGCGCCGCTTTTGAGCACACCTATGAAATATCTCATCTGCGGCTTAGGCAACATTGGTGCTGAATACGCCAACACGCGCCACAACATCGGCTTCGACGTTGCCGATGTGATTTGCCATCAGTTGGGGGGGCAGTGGAGGGCCGACTCTTTTGGCGATGTCGCCGAAGTGCGCTGCAAAAACCGCATCCTTTTGCTGCTTAAGCCTAACACATACATGAATCTGAGCGGGCGAGCCTTTCGGTACTGGCTTCAGAAGGAGAAAATTCCGTTGGAGAATAGCTTAGTCATTTGCGATGACCTGAATTTGCCGTTCGGCCAGATGCGCTTGCGGATCAAAGGCTCTTCAGGCGGGCACAACGGCTTAGGTAACATTCAGGAAACCCTTGGTACCGATGCTTACCCGCGCCTGCGTTTGGGTATTGGCAACAATTTCCCAAAAGGCCGTCAGGTAGATTACGTGCTCGGCAAATGGACGCCCGAAGAGGCCGAAAAGCTGCCCCCTGTCTTAGAACGTGCGGCTGAAGTAGTTAAAACGTTTGCTTTAGCAGGAGCGCAACACGCTATCCAATTAGCGGCCCGCCCGATGCCCGAAGAAAAATCGTAGAAACTCTCTGGCGATCACAAAACAGCATTCCCTACTTATAAAGTTTTTGGCTCATCATGACACCGAGACTACTTGCCTATTTCACCGCATTTTCGGCTGGTGCCTCTCTCCTCTTTTACCTGACCTTCACGCCAGGCTGCAAACCGGCCGAAAAT
Source organism: Saprospiraceae bacterium (assembly GCA_025056735.1). GTDB lineage: Bacteria > Bacteroidota > Bacteroidia > Chitinophagales > Saprospiraceae > M3007. Next base: position 1,290 of record JANWVR010000092.1, on the reverse strand, counting down.
AAACCGCTGTACGAGGTCATTGCCGAAAAATTTCGTTCCGACCCTCTGCCGCCTGATTGCGCTCCCGCCAAAGTGGGCTTCCGCGATTACAACGGCTATGTCAGCGGCGACTACTACTGTTTAGTCAGCTTGGTAGACAACCTCTCATCCGATTGGGTCGAGATCTGGGTGCGCGCTAAGCTACTCGATGCAAACGGCAAGCCTCTAAAAATAAAAGGCGATACCAGCATCATCATTCGCGCTTTTGCCGACGCTGTGCCGCCCGTTGGCTCCACCGCCTTCTTTCGGGCTATCCCGCTTAGCCTCATTTCTGGAGGTCAACCCGACACCTTCCTGCTCGAAGGCGCCGGCGTGCGCTTTCGAGAACCCGGCCCCATTCTCGTAGCTCCCGATAACGGCGGCGTGCGCGTCCAGGTGCCCGACCCTGAAGACCCTAAAAACAAACTCAAAGAAGTCGCTTTCAAGTCTAAGACGACGCTGCAAAACCCTTTGCCCATCGAAGCCCTCCACCCGCGCCTGGTTTACCTTATTTATGCCAAAGACCTTAAACTTTATTACGCCGAGATGGTCAACCCTGAGGAAAAGCCCAAGAATCTCTACATGACTTCAGAGGGTGTCCTTGCCGGAGGCACCAGCAGAGAGGTCTTCTACGACATCGCCTACGAATACCTGCCGCAACCCATAAAAGACCTCTCCATCGTCCGCGTAGATGTGCAGGCCTTCGAAGCGCGTCCGCCCCAATCCAACCCCGGCGAGCCAAAACGGTAACAACCGGTTCAAGGCATCAAGCATGCGCGCAGAGAAGTCGCTCTCAACTCGAGGATAATTTTGAAGTCAGGTCTATTTTATGCCTGATATTCAATTGTCTTCCGAAGTAAGATAAAAAATATTCAAAAAATTTTAACCGACATCTTGACAAAAGAGAGAACGGTCGTAACTTTGCGCCCGCTTTTGAATTCGAGCACTTTTGAGGCGGTCGTGTTGAAAACGATGTTGAAAAAGTGTGAGAAAAAAAAGTGCGCTAATACTGTGAAGCACGCGAGGACGGGTTGTATCTTTGTCCTCCATTTCGGAAACAAGGCGCCCTCTAAGGAGTGGTGCTATAGAAGAGCAAGTTCATTGACAAGTTTGGACGAGTAGCCTGAACACGGCGCCAGGTTCTTCGCTGATGAGGGGCTTGGATTTGGATACGCTTTAAAGAGAGTGGCAGCGATAGCTGCTGAAGAGGTTACTATGGAGAGTTTGATCCTGGCTCAGGATGAACGCTAGCGGCAGGCCTAATACATGCAA
>JANWVR010000022.1 GCA_025056735.1 Saprospiraceae bacterium | reverse complement strand
CATCTCGCGCGGGCTGAGGCCAAAGGCCGTTTCTACCGATTGCATCGTAATAGCGTCGAACAGACTGAGCGTGGCCGTACCCGAAATGGGCGCCTCCGACAGGTTGCTCACTTTGGCGGTGAATTCCAACACGTCGCCCTCGCGCAAAAAGCGCGGTGGATTGGGCAGCACCATGAGTTCTTTCTGCGTAACCACCGTGCGCTGTTCTGTGGCCTGCTGCAGTTCTTTGGTGTGCGCAAACAGCAGCAGTTTCCACCGCGTGAGCGCCTCGTTCATGGTAAACTGGAGCACCACGTTGCCCTGGGCGTCGGTGCGCAGTTCGGGCAGGAAGAACACCGTTTCATTCAGGTTGCGCCGAATGGGCGCTGGCGCGGGTTCGGCGGGCTTTTGTCCACCCATTGGCGGCGCGGCTTGAGCGGCAGTTTCAGCGTCGAGGGAAGGCGGGGCCTCATACGCCTCGGTTGCTTCGCCGTCCGCCATTTTATTTCGCATTGCTCCAGGTACATCCGCACGCATCATGTAAAGGCCATCTGCATACGGGTATCTGCCACCGTAATAACGCGGGAAATCGAACCAATTGATTTCAGCATATTTGCGCTGCCCGGGTACGAATGTTTCGCTGCGCGCGAAACGCACGTTACCGCCCCGAGAGCCAAAGCCGTTGGAGGACAGGCTGAGAGAATGATAATGGCCAGGAAAGCCAATCCTGCTCCAGCCGTGCGGCAGGAACTGGTCGAGCGAGGCGTCGTACATGGCGGCGACGAGTTCGGCGGCGACTTTTTCCTTCTTGGGGCCGCTGATGCGCAGGCGCCAGGTTTCGCGGTCGCCGGGCGCCAGGCGGTCTCGGAAGGTCTCGAAGGCGATGTTCAGTTCCTTGTTGCTCCAGGGCACGGCGATGCTGTGCGGACCGGTCTGGTAGAAGCGGTTGTGCTGCACGGCAAACGCATTCAGCCCAATGCCGCCGCGGTCAGCTTCCTGTACGGCGATGTCGGCGCTTTGGGCGCCGCTGACCTGGAGCCAGCGCGGTTCTAAGGTTTTGCCTTCGCGGCCGGTGAGGAGCAGGAAGTGTAACCCCTGGCCGCCGCCCAGCCACAGGCGGGCCACCTCGCCGGGTTCGCAGGTGTTTTTTTCTAAGACGCCAGCGGGCTTATCGAAACGGGTGGCGGGTGTCTTAGCGTCCCAAACGCGCACGATTTGCTTGATTTCGATGGGTTTGCCGAAGGCGTCGCGCGTTTTCAGCACCACTTCGTAGTGGCCGGGGGGCATTTGGCCGCCGTCCAGGTCGAGCTCTGTGCTGCCGCTGCTGCGGAACGAGAGGGTGCGGGTGAAGTCCTGGCGGCCCCACTTTTCTGGATTGTCTTCGCCGTTCCAGGCGTAGAGCGGGAATTCGCGCCGGAAGTCGCGCTCGTTCAGGGCCAGCACATCGGGCGCGGGCCAGTAACGCTCGAGAAAGCGCGTTTGGGGCGATACGAGCCGGGTAATCTCTATCGTGCCCTCGGCATTTTGCGGTTGCCCGGCGTTGTTGGTCGTTTTCAGTGGGACCTTGCGCAAGTCCTGCAGTTCTACCTCCTGTGGCAGGGCCAAATCCACATTAAGCGCGACATAGCCGGCAGAGACCGTGGTTTCGTTGCTGCGCGTTTCGCCTGTGATGTCGGTAACGTGGGCCTTCACCGTGTACTGGAAAGTAGGCAGGTCTTTTTCGGGCAATTTGCGGTCGGGCAGGGCCGTAAAGGCAATTTCAAACGAGCCGTCGGCGGCGGTAGTAGTAATTCCGTTGGCGATTTCCACTTCTTCCCCGCCAAACGGCGGCCAGATGCGCCAGCTCCACCACCAGGGTATGCGCGTTTGCCGCACGACGCGGTAGCGCACCTGGGCGCCGTCCACGCTGTTGCCGGCATAGTTTTTGGCTTCGCCGCGCACCTTGACGACATCGCCGACGCGGTAGCTGCCTTCAATGGGCTGGAAGGTTACCTCGAACTTCGGGCGCTTGTATTCCTCTACGGAGAACGACGCCTGGCCGCTGTAGCCTTCTGCGCGGATGCTCATAGCGCCTGTCAGGCCGCTGGTAGGCGCCTGGAAGGCCCCGTTAAACGTGCCGTACTCATTGGAAATAAGCGCTAGCTGGCCTTTGGGCTGGCCGTTGGCGTCATAGAACGTTACCTGTACTTTGGCGCCGGGCAGGATGCGCGGCATGCCTTTCGGGTCGCGCTGCAGCAAGATGCCTTTGAAGTACACCGTCTGACCAGGGCGATACAGGCTGCGGTCGGTAAAGAAGACCACTTCCTGAGAGGCGCGATTGCGCTCGCGCGGATAGCGATAGAATCCCTGGTCGAGCCACAGGGTGTCTTTGCCCTGGCTGAGGCGCACGGAGAAGGAACGGTTGAGAGCCACCTGGGGGCGCAGTAGGCCGTCTTTGCCCGTAGTGCCCTGGCCGATGCGTTCGTTGCGGTAGTCGCGCGCACGCACGTCCCATTTTTGTTCAAAAAACTCACCCAGGACGCCGGCCAAGGGTGCGCCCGTTTCGCGGTGCACGACGGCAACATGCGTAGCGCCGTTGAAATCGTAGGTAATGCCCGCCAGATGAGAGCAGGCGAAAAGGGCATAGCTCACCGGTTGGTCTCGGCCGTCGAAGTTGTCGGTTGGCGACACCAGCACAGCGTAATGCCCGACAGGTAGCGGTGGCAGGCGCAATTCGGTGCGGTGTTCGCGGAAATCCTCGGGAGCGTTCAGGTTCCACGCGCGCTGCTCTATTGTGGCAAGCGCGAGCAAATCGCCCAGGTTAAGGCGCTCGTTTTTTATCGCATCGGCGTCGGGCAATGCCACGACGCGCACATGTGCCTGCTGGATATTTTTAAACGATACCGACATCAGGCTGGGCTTATCGGGCAGATAGACCTGCTCCACCTGAATTTGCACCGATGGGCGGCGGATCTGTTGCACCAACGATTGACACAGCGCTGCGCCGTACGTATTCGGATGCCGTGCCATGGCGCTTTCGCATTCGGCTACGGCCTGCTGCAGCAGGTCGCTTTGGGCGTTTTCAGGCTGTTCGCTCAGCTGCCGGTAAGCCGAACCTAAGTGATAGGCAATTTCTGCCTCAGAGGGATGGTTGTAATGCTCGCGGCTCAGCAGGCGCAGTGCTTCGGCGTAGCGCTCCCATTCGTCGCTGAGGGTAGATTTGTTCCGGGCAAACTGCAAACGCAAGAGGTCGGCGTCAATGAGCGCCGCCGTGTTGCTGCCCGCCAGATGTACTGCCAGCACCTGCTGAAACAGCCGAATAGCCAACCACTCGCCCGAGTTGGTGTCCTGGCTGGCAAAGTTGTAGCGGACAAATTCGGCCGCTGGCGCAAAGGCCTCGGGCTGGTCTAAATCAAACTCGTAGGCGGGCTGCGTGAGATAGCTGCGCTCGTCGGCAAAATGCTTCAGCGCCCGATGGGCCAAAATGTCGAATAGGGTAGGGCGCAGCGGAACGCCGTCCACGGAGTCGTTGAGTGGTTTGGTCAGCAGGGCTTTCAAATGGTCGGCAGGTGTGGCGCGCAGCACGTCCACATTCGCCACGGAAGCGCGGTAGTAGCGCAGGGCTTGCAGTTCGATTTGCTCCGCCGACCAGGTTTTGATGTCGCCTTGCTGGCCCTCGGCTAAAGGCGTGCGGTCTTCAATGCGCCAGGCCATGTTTTGCAGGTAAATGCTGTACAGCTCGCCCAGCAGGCTTTGCAGCACGGAGCGCTCGGGCTCGGAAGCGGTTTTTTCTTCCTGCTCCAACAGGGCGATGGCTTTCTCAAAACCGTCCTCTTCTAATTGAGTAATATACTTGCCGCGGTAGAGCAGGGCCTTGATGATTTGCGGCGTATTCCGGTCGGCTTTAGCGCGAGCGTAGAGGGCTTCCGTGCGTTCTAAGGCGCTCTTAGGCAGACCTTTCTTTTCTAAACTGTCAATTTTGGCCCACTCATCGGCGTAATCGTCGAAAGAGGGCGGTCTGGGCGTGCTGGTTTTGGCCATGATTTCGGTGTTTGGTTGAGTAGATGTCGAGGGCGCCGGTTTCGACTTTTGGGCATATTTGCAAAAGGCCAGTAGAAGCGGCAGCAAAAAAAGCAAAATGCGCGGCATGGTCAGCGGTGATGGGTTTTTGTTTAAAAAAAGCAAATGTACGCCTCAGCAGTAAGCCTGGCGAAGATAGATGTGAGAGGTTAGAGGAATACACACGCTCTCAACCGCATTTCCTCTCAAACCATTTCGAGAATTTGCTCCGCTACCCGTCGGCCCGTCTCCGCAGCGCCGTTCATATATCCCTGAAATTCCTCGCTGCAATGCTCACCGGCGAAGAAAAGGCGATCCACGGGTTCGAATTCCCAGCCGGCAATATCTTTCCACTGTCCAACCTTGTAACAGGCATAGCTGCACTTCGCGTAAGGGCTGGTAGGCCAATGAAAGCGCGCAACCCTGCCGTTGTAAGCACTTTGTGCTCCTGGAAATACCTGCTGAAGTAGGGGTAGGTGCTTGCTCGCTTGAAACTCTGATGAGCCCAAACCTACATTGAGGCCGGCTGTGCCTCCTGAGAACACAGTGTAACTGCTCTCAGCTGTGTTTTGTAGCTGCGTGTTTTCCCAGCCCGTTTGCAGGCCATTGTCGGTAAAAAGATACCCTCTAAACCCATTAATGCGCCACGGACGGCTATTGAATCCGAGCATGAGTTTGGCGTTGGTACCGTAGCCCAGTTCGTTAATTGCTTTGATTTTTTGCGGGGGCAAATTAAGGCTTTGGTCGAGATGAACCTCGCGCAGGAGCGTAAATGGCAGCGTAAGCACAACAAAATCTGCCAGCACTTCCTTCGTTCCACCACCTGTTTTTTCAAAAACAAGTTGGTATCCTGCTCCTGACTTCGCTAAGCGCGTAAGCCGATGATCGGTGTTAATTTGGTCAGAGAGCCGGCTGGCCAGGGCTTTGATAAGGCTTTCGTTGCCGCCAAGGATCTTGTAGCGTTCATCGCTCTCGCCAAAAATCTCAAACGTCCCGTCGCTCGTATCCAATGAAATGAGCGCAATCATATTCAAGCATGATTGTTCACCAGCGTCAAGACCATACTCAGTTACATAGGCTTCTGTTAACAGAGATTTGATCCAACCCGTGGCTCCAATATTGTTTAGATATTGCTCGAGCGATAGCTTATCCAAACTTTCAACGGCCTGTTTGTAATTATTCTTGTACAGATTAATATCGGCCTGGATGCGCGGAGCAACATTTTGCAGCTCGTTGATGACCTGCGCTACAGTATAATGTTGGTTGTTAAAAAAATAAGCATCCTTCGTCAGAGCTTTATCGGCTTCGGTGTCCAATAGCGATAAACCGAATTCTCTAACTAACGCGAGCATGTCTTCATGAATAGAGTCAATGAACTCGCCTCCAAATTCTGTTACGGTATCTGAACCAAAAAAACCTCGAGCGGTGTAAATACGCCCACCTACGCGATTATTCGCCTCGTAAATGGTGGCGTTGATGCCCGACTTCTTTAATTGCCAGGCCGCGTTTAGCCCAGCCATACCAGCACCCACAATCACCACTCGTACATCTTTGTCCTTGTCGCGGCGACAAGAGGAAAAGGGGATGGAAGAGGTTACTCCACCAAGCAAGAGCACCTTGCCCATGGTTTGAATAAATTCTCGACGACTCCACCGGCGTGTCTGGGCGCAAAATTGCTCAGAGCCATCAGCTCTAAGAGGCATGGACATGCTTTGCTGAAAAGCGCGGCGCACAAGGCGCATTAGCGGTGTTTTACTGCTTTTTGACGGTTTCATAAACTTTATTTTTTATAGCAAATTTCCAATATCTGCACATTACCCAACTGTTAAATATTTCAACCTCTCCTGCAAGCATGAAGAGGAGAGCTGCTCCCGAAAAGCATCTGCTAAGACCACAGTAGTGTCTCCCTAGACGGGTGCGATTTTCGCAGCCGCAGGAGCGCAGCTTTGCTTTGGCTGTAAAAAACGCTAAACCGCCATTTCTGGCGCAAAGGCCCGCAAAAAGTGCCTTCCAATACCTATACTTTTGTCCTGCGGTGGCGGCGATGACCGATACCCGGGCCTTTCTGCTTCGGGCGCCACCCGCGATTATATGGCCGCTAAACGACGTTTGCCATGCTCAAAACTTGCCTGACCTGCTGTGGTCTGCTCCTGTGGGGCCTCTCTGTTTTTGCCCAAGGCGCCGACGAACGACAATTTCAGTTAAACTTCCGAAACCATCTGGCCGAGTGGGCGCCTTTGAACGACTCTGTTTATTATGGCTGCTGCTAAGGCGGTTTCGATACGCTGACGCTGCTCCGCTGGGATGCGCGCCACAACCAGGTGCTGTGGCAGAAGCACTTGCGCATGACGGACTCTATCCGAAGTGTCCGGCTGCTGTTATTGCCCGACGGCGGCGCGGTGCTGGCCGTTCAGGTCTATCCCTGCGATGTGGCGCCCGCCTTTTGGCTGCTCCGCGTAGATGCGCAAGGCTAGGAGATGTGGCAGGAACTGTATAAGGAATGCGTCTTTCTGGAAGACGGTTGGCTGTTCCCGGCGCCTCAGCAGCCCGACCAGTTCGACTTTTTCACCCGGCAATGCCGCCAGCGCATGCGTATGGATGGCCATGTGCTGGGCGTGCGCGAGTTTGACTTTGTGTATCGGCGCGTCTTTCCAGATGGGAAGGGCGAGTACTTTTTGGTACCCGGTTTCAGCAACATAGTGCGGCACACCCGACCTGATGGGAGCGTTGCTACTTACCAGTTGCCCGGCGGCGGCGAGCCTTTAGATGTGCTTCCCCTGCCCGACGGTGGGTGGCTGTGGTTGTCGGCGTCTGTGCTGACGCGCGTGGATGCTGCCTTCAACGTAATACAGCAGAACTTTGTGGGCGGCTCGTTGCGGATGGAGCGCTTTCAGCAAACGCACAACCGGCTGTGGGTGATCGGGCGCAATAGCGGCAACCAGGCAAGCTTTATCGGTGTGCTGGATACCCAGCAAACGACGCTGAGCCAGGTCTCTTTATTAGATGCGGCATACGAACTTCGGCGCGTGCTGACCGATCCGGCTTCGCCCTCCAAGACGATCTGGCTGACCGGCCATGCTTACGCCGACCTCAACCAGCGCCTGTTTGCGGCGCGTGCGCCCGTCGGGGCGCCCAGCGTGCAGCCTACGCGCTCGTTAGCGCTGACGGACGTGCGCATCGAGGGCAAGCCGCTGCGCTATCCGCCCATTCCCATTACGATGTGCAACCCCTGGTGGCCGCGCGCTTACCCGGTCCACTTCGGCAAGGTGTTCGTTACGCTCCGAAATGTGGGCCAGACGCCCGTGGAGCGCTTTACCGTCAATGGCGCGTCAGAGGCGTGCAACCTCTATATCTGCCCGAGGCCTTATATGCAGCTCATCTATCCGGTGCAGCAGACCATCCTGCCGGGCGAGTCCGTCGAACTTCTGCTGACCGACACGCTCATTCTACAAAGCGTGGGCGAGTCGCTGGACTTCTTGCTGTGCTTTTGGGCGGCCATGCCTGACAACCGACTCGACGGCAACCCCGCTGATGACCGCTTCTGTCGTCCGCTCAGCATAACGGTCTCGACCGGCGACCTCGGGCGTCTGGAGCGTGGGCCGCAGCTGCGCCCGGCGCCGCACCCCGTGCTCGACGAGACGGTATTCAGCCTGCTCCATGCGCCCACAGGCGCCGATGTGCGCGGCCGCTTCTCTATCCTCGACGTTACGGGCCGCGCAGTCTTCGCCCAGCCCTGGGCGGGCGAGCGCCTGCGCTGGCAGCGGGGCGCCCTGCCACCGGGCGTGTATCTGTACCAGCTGGTCTTAGAAACCGGAGAGGCGCTGGCAGGGCGGCTGGTGTTGGATTGATGCCTTGTGCCGGAGCAATAGCCTTTGCGCCGACTGACGGGAGGCGATAATTGAATGTATGTTAGTAAGTCCGTTTGCCACCAAGGCGCCTGGCTTCTTTTTTCCCGCTGCTTACGGTTTCAATCCGGGTTTTTTGTGGATGTTTGCGGCGACCGACGCTTTTAGCGAGTCTCTGGTGTCGGGTTCAGACCATTTTCGACCACATGCGCCTATTGCTTCGCCGCGTCCGAGTGTTTGCCGAGGGACGCCTTTCTGGGCCTCAAGATGTATTCCTGCGCGACGGCGTCATTGCCGCCATAGGCCAGCACCTGCCGTTGGAGGCGAACGCCGAGGAGAGGGCGTTCGCCGACGAAGCGTGGCTCATGCCGGGTTGGCTCGACGTGGGCGCGCAAGTAGGCGAGCCTGGCTATGAGCATCGCGAAGACCTGTACTCGGCTGCTCAAGCCGCTGCTGCTGGCGGGTTTACGGCCATAGCGCCGTTTCCGAATACGTTGCCCGTGGTGGACAACAAGGGGGCGGTTGCGTTTGTGCTGCACAAAACGGCGGATGCGCCCGTGCATTTCTATCCCATCGGCGCGCTGTCGGTAGGCGCGGCAGGCAAGGACTTAGCCGAGCTGTACGACATGCACAGCGCCGGCGCGGTGGCTTTTTCCGATGGAAATCAGCCCGTGCAGGATGCTGGTTTGCTCCTGCGCGCGCTGCAATACGCACAGGCCTTCGGCGGTTTGGTGCTTGACTGGCCTTTTCACAAAGGCCTGGCTGGCGGCGGCCAGATGCACGAGGGTCTCGTCAGCACCCGGCTGGGCATGCGCGGTATTCCGCCGTTGGCCGAGGAGGTGGCTGTGCAGCGCAGCTTGAGCATTCTGGAATACACCGGCGGGCGCCTGCATTTGCACCTGCTCTCTTCAGCCAAAAGTGTAGCGCTGGTGCGCGCGGCTAAGGCAGCCGGGTTGCCCGTAACGGCCTCTGTGGCTGTGCTCAACCTTTGTTTTACGGATGAAACGCTCGCCGATTTCGACAGCCTTTGGAAGGTATTGCCGCCTCTGCGCGACGAAAGCCATCGCCAGGCTCTGCTCGAAGGCGTGGCCGATGGAACGATTGATTTCCTGTGCACCCACCACACGCCTTGGCATATCGAGGCCAAACAGCTGGAGTTCCCCTATGCCGAAGCAGGCGCCATCGGGCTGGAAACGGCCTTTGCTCTGTGCCGCACGTACTTAGCCGACGCGCTGCCTCCGGAAACGCTGGTAGAAAAATGGGCGCTGGCCCCCCGGCGTGTGTTGGGCCTGCCCGCCCCTGAAATTAAAGTGGGCGCACCCGCCGAACTGGCACTGTTTGCGCCTAACCAGGAATGGACCCTAACAGAGCAAGACCTGCGCTCGCGCTCGGCCAACACACCGCTACTCGGCCAACGCCTGCGCGGCCAGCCCATAGGCATCATCAGCCGCGGCCAGGCCCTCTGGCGCTAAACACAAGGCGCCCCAAAGCCACTCAACAAAACCACGACAAAAAGCAAAATGGCGAGGAAGCCACCAAGCCTCCCCGCCATTTTTCATTTTTCACTTTTCACTTTTCACTTTTAATTCCCCCTATTTCTCTTTCGGCGCCTCTATGGCTTTCGGACGCGGATATCGCTCTGCGGGCGTCGTTTGCAAGTTAGGGTTGCGCAGGCGCGATTGCGTGGGTTCCGGCACGATTTCGGGGCGAGTGCGCGGCTGCGTCTGGGCAGGTGGAGCGGCCTCGCCGGGTATGGGCGCTTCGGTGCGGCCTTCGGGCACGGGGAACAGGCCCATGCGGTGCTGGATGTCGCGTGGCAGTGCGTTGACGTGCATCGTCATGGAGATGGTGTTCAGGCGCAGGTAGGCGTTGGAGGCATAGAGGTAGCCCTTGCGTTCGGAGAGTTCGCCCCAGGAGTTTTTGACGGCGTAGAAGAGGCCGCTATGGGTCTCGTTGAGCATGCCGGTGATGTGCATCAGGTGGTCGTCTTGAGTTTCCAAGCGGTCGAAGGCGCGTTGGCGCATCTCCTGGGTAATCACTTTTTCGGGCTCCCAATACTTGAAAACGGCGGCGGCCTGTTCGGGCGTGCGGTTCTTCCAATCTATGTCGGGCACGATGGCCAAGCCGTCTTTGGCTGAGAAGCCGGGATTACTCACGTCGGCATCCCAGGCGACGGTGTAGCCGTTTTGGAGGGCGTGGTTGAGGCAGCGCATCAGGTCGTTGATGGGCAAGTTGTAGTACTGGCCGTTGGAAAAGTTGTCCGGGATTTCTAAGATGAAATACGTCCAGAACGGGTGGTGGGTAAACGATGTCAGGTGCACGTAATGGTCGGGCTTGACACCCAAAAAGTCGCGGAACGACGTTGGCGTATACTGGACGCCCTCATAGACAAACGTAGTGGGCACGGGGCCGAACTCTTCGTCCAAGGCTTTTTCAATTTGCGTTAGCCAGTTTTCGGCCAATTCGTTGCGTTTTGCCTGGGCGATGAAAGTATCGCACAGGGTTTTCAGCTTTGTTTCTATAGCAGCGTGGTCAAAAGGTTTGTTTGGGTCCTTGCGTCCCGGATATGCGCTTTCGGGCATAAGGCCATATTTTTGAATGGCATTCAACTTGTCGTGTACCAATCCGCCCTGGCCAAACTGGGCAGTACCGAGGCGGCGGACGTAGTTTTCACACTTTTGGCGGTAGATGCAGCGCACGGTGTACATCTCTGACAGGTTGTGCTCGCCTTTTCCCATGCGCATTAGTTCGCTTTCTATCAGCGAAGCGGTTGCGAAGCTCCAGCAGGTTCCGGTTTTTTGCTGGTCTTTTACTGCCGTAGCCGGGTGCGTCTTGATGGGCTTAAACTCGTAGGGCTCTTGTTTCTGAGCGTTGAGCGTCAGCGCCATAAGCGCGACGAGCAGGGTTGTGAATATCGGTTTGCAGTTCATAGTGCGGGTGTTTTATCGGTTGTGTGTAATGGTTGTGGTGTGCCGTAGATTTTTTTCTTTGAAAAAACAGGATTTCATGGCGTTTGGTTGGGAGGTGAGCAAAGGCATGCCCGTCTCAGGTCTTTTGCACGAGCGCTTCCAGCGCGGTGGCAATGGTGCGATTGTTTGACAAGCGGGGTACCTTGTTTTGCCCACCCAGTTTGCCCTGGGTTTTCATATAATGGCGGAAGGCATCGCGCTGCAGCGGTCGGATGATCAAGGGGCGCAGGATGCCGCCGCGCACTAAATCGTCGTAGTAAATGTTTTGCTCGCGCATGCGAGCATCTACGGCTAAAGCGAAAGCCGTCAAATCGGCAGGCGCCGTCTCGAATTCGACAAACCACTCGTGATAGGGCGCGCCGCCTTCGGGTGGCGTTACCTGGGGGGCTACGGTGAACTCAACGATGCCTACGCCCATTTGGCCGGCTACGGACAGGAGGGCTTCTTCGACCTCTTTGCCGATGACGTGTTCGCCGAAGGCCGAGATGAAGTGCTTGACGCGGCCGCTCACCACCAGGCGGTAGGGCCGGGTAGAGACGAATTGCACCAGGTCGCCCAGATCGTAGCCCCACAGGCCGGCGTTGGTGTGCAGGACGAGGGCGTAGTTGACGCCTACTTCTACGTCGCGCAGCCACAGGCGCGTTGGGCGGGGGCTGTCGGTTTCGCTGGCGGGTACGAACTCGAAGAACATACCCGCATCGGTGTTGAGCAGCAGGCCCTGATGGGGGAAGGTATCCTGAAAGGCGATAAAGCCCTCCGATGCCGGATAGGTTTCGACGGAGTCTATGCGCTCGCCCACCAGCCCTTCCAATACGGCGCGGTACGGTTCGAAGTTAACGCCGCCATAGACGAAGACGGAGTAGTTGGGGAAGACCTCGCGCACGGAGCGTTTGCCGGCGCGAGCCAGCAGGCGCTCGTAATACATCTGCACCCAGGGTGGAATGCCGGAGATGAGGCGCATATCGGCGTGGAGGGTTTCGTCCACGATGCGCTCGAGTTTTGTTTCCCAGTCTTCGATGCAGTTGGTGTTCCAGGAGGGCAGCTGGTTGGTGCGCAGCCAGGCGGGCACTAAGTGGTTGCTGATGCCGCTGAGGCGTCCGGTGGGTATGCCGCCAACGTCGTCTAAAGCCGGGCTGCCGGAGAGGAAGATCATCTTGCCGTCGAGCCAGCGGCCGTTACCGGTGCGGGCATAGTAATTGAACAGGGCATCGCGCGCGGTGCCGAAGTGGAGGGGCGTGCTTTCGCGGCTCATGGGGATGTACTTGACGCCAGAGGTGGTGCCCGAGGTTTTGGCGAAATAGCGCGGTCGGCCGGGCCAGAGCACGTCGCTTTCGCCGGCTTTGATGCGTTCGATGTAAGGTTTGAGGGCTTCGTAGTCGCGAATGGGTACGGCGTCGGACAGGTCCTTCGGCGTGCGGATAGAGTCGAAGCCATGCTCCCGGCCGAAGGCCGTGTGTTGGGCGCGTTGCATGAGCTGCTGCAGTGTTTTTTCCTGGTCGGCTATGGCATTGGCAGCCATGCGTTCAATACGGCGTGCTGCGGCCCAGGCAAACGGGCGAATAAGGGTAGAACGGAGGCCCATTGGAGCAAGGTTCTTTTATTCGTAGATCACCTTTCGCAGCAAGCGTATGCTCAGGGTGAGTTCCATAGAAAGATTGCGGATGCGCCGCTCCGGGATGCGGATGCGCTGTCCGGGATTGAGCGGATCAATGACGTTCTCGATAGGCGGCTGGTTGTACTGAAGCAGAAAGTCGGGACTTACGGAAAACATGAGTTGTCCGCCCACCAGATCGGAGAAGGGCAGTTCCAGACCTCCGCCCACAAAAGCGCCGGCTAACCAGCGATTGACAGCGCCTTCGAAGGGATAGTAAATCTGCAACACCGGGTTTTGGCCACCTACCAGTTCGTTCAGGTTAGTGCTCAGGGTGTATTCGCCGCGCAGGCCAACGGCATAGAAATACTTTTTGCCCGCACCCCAATCGAACTTTTGCTTGGCGCCCAAAGTCAGCGCTAAGTTGCGAAATTGAAATTCTTCGGTAAAGACGAGCAATGGGCTGCCGATGCCCTGAAAAAACGTGAATCGGTTGGCGCTGCCGCGCACGTGATAGCCGAATTGGGCGAAGACGCTGTTGCGGTCGTGTTTGTTATCTACCGACTCGATGGCCAGCATAGCGTGGTATTTGAACAGCGGTTGGCGGTCAAAGGAATTGTCCCAGCGCTGCCAGCCTATGCTTGGCCCGCCGCCCAAGACAAACGCCGTGGATTGGGCTATCAAATACGAACGCCACACGGCCATGAAGACCACCAAAACGATTCCTATGCGCATCTGCTTATGTTTTTATGGTGCAAATAACGGGAAAGCCGTCGGCATGTCCGGCAATCCTGGGTCAGTTTCTGAGCGTTGCCTTATCTTTGCCAACTATTCATTTATCCATCATCCTCGCTACTGCCATGACCAGTATAGATCCTCATGTAACTACATTTGAAAACTTTACCTATAATCGTCCGGACATTCAGGCGGTTACGGAGGAATTTAACCGGCTGCTCAACGCCTTCGAAGGCGCTGCTAACGCCCAGGCGCAGACGGAGGCGCTGGAGCGCATCAATGCTCTGCGCAAGCGCTTCAGCAGCATGTATAGCCTGTGCTACGTGCGCCACACTGCGGATACGCGCGACTCGTTTTACGAGGCAGAAAATCGGTACTTCGACGAGACACTGCCCGCCTTCGAAGCGCTCAACGATCGGCTGTACCGCGCGCTACTGGCCTCGCCTTTTCGAGGCGCCTTAGAAGAGCGCTTCGGCAAGCATCTGTTCACCTTAGCCGAATTGGCGTTGCGAACATTTAAGCCGGAAATTCTGGGCGATTTGCAAGAAGAGAACACGCTATCGTCGGAATACACGCGGCTAAAAGCCACGGCGGTGATTGAATTCGACGGTCAGACATACAACCTCAGCAGCCTGACGCCCTTGGAGCAGTCGGACAATCGGGACACGCGCCGCCGCGCCGCTGCCGCCCGATGGGCTTTTTTTGCGCAGCACGGCGATCGCTTCGACGAAATTTTCGATCGCATGGTGTTCATCCGCCATCAGATCGCGCAAAAGTTGGGCGCCCCTAACTTCGTCTCCGTCGGGTATGCGCGCATGCGACGCTCCGACTACACGCCGGAAATGGTGGCGGGCTTTCGCCAGCAAATCCGCCAGCTCATTGTGCCCATTGCCTCCGAACTGTACGAACGGCAACGGCGCCGTTTAGGGCTGGAACACCTGTATTACTATGACGAGGACTACCTGTTTCCCACCGGAAATCCCAGACCCGTCGGCAGCCCTCAGGACATCATCGGCAGCGCCGCTCAGATGTACCGCGAACTATCGCCCGAAACCGACACCTTCTTCCAGCACATGCTTCAGGCCCATTTGCTGGACTTAGTCAACCGCGACGGCAAAGCTACTGGCGGCTACTGCACGTACATTGCGGCCTATGAAGCGCCGTTCATCTTCTCTAATTTCAATGGCACCAGCGGCGATGTGGACGTGCTCACCCATGAGGCCGGCCACGCTTTTCAGGTGTGGTCGAGCCGCCATTTCGACCTCGAGGAGTATCACTGGCCCAGCAGCGAAGCTGCCGAAATTCACTCGATGAGCATGGAATTTTTTGCCTGGCCCTGGATGCCGCTCTTTTTCGGCGAACAGGCGGAAAAATATCGCTTCATGCACTTAGCCAGCGCTATTCGCTTCCTGCCTTATGCGGCAGCTGTGGACGAGTTTCAGCACATCGTTTACGAGAACCCCGGGCTCACTCCTCAACAACGCAAAGACGTGTGGCGACGTTTGGAGGCCATTTACCTGCCTCATCGAGATTACGCCGACAATGCTTTTTTGCTGGCCGGCGGCTTCTGGCAAAAGCAAAGCCACATCTACAATTCGCCATTTTATTATATTGACTATGCGCTGGCGCAAATCTGCGCCTTCCAGTTTTGGAAACGCAGCCGCGAAGACCGTGCCAACGCCTGGGCAGACTACGTGCGCCTGTGTTGCGCGGGGGGCAGCCAGCCCTTTCTGGCACTCGTCCGCTTAGCCAACTTACGCTCGCCCTTCGACGACGGATGCGTCCCCTCCGTCATCGGCGAAATCCGGCGCTACTTAGACAGCGTGGACGACACGGCATTCTGATTTTTTTCTAAAAAGGGCTTGCACGTTCGCGTGCCGTACGCATATCTTTGCCCCGCTTTTGAAAAAACGCCTCATTAGCTCAGTCGGTTAGAGCGGCGGACTGTTAATCCGTAGGTCCTAGGTTCAAGTCCTAGATGAGGCGCAAAGGAATAAGCGATGGCCTTGTCCGATTGTGCGGACAAGGCCATCGCGGTTTTGAGGGAGGATGCACATCCCTGCAGCCCTTATGTTTTTCAATTCAGCCGCGCCGGTACAATGAGCAGCATGCGTGGAATGCGGACGCTAAAGAAGTCGCCCTTGTCTATGCGTTTCATAAAGTAAGCGCCCAGCATAGCGCCGTAATCTGTGTCCAGCTCGCAATAGGAGGAGTATTCGAAGGTTTCGCCCGGCGCCATTACTGGCTGTTGCCCTACGACGCCAGGGCCTTCTACTTCGCGCCGCGCGCCGAAACCATTCAAGATGAGCCAGCTGCGTTCCAAGAGCTGTACTGTGTGTTTGCTGCCGTTGGTAATGGTGATGCGATAGCCAAAAAGAAATCGCCCTCCTTGAGGGTACGAGTGCTCGGGTAGGTACTGCGCTTCGGCGCGGACAGTGATACCTTCTGTGGTGATTGCTCTCATGAAACAGCACTGGTATGTGCTGCAAAATTCGAGCACAGGGCTGGATGTCTGGCGTCTTTGGAGCGAAAAAACATGACAGAACGAGCTGTCAGGCAAGGGATGCCGTGCTCATGTGTTGTTGCGGGCTTATTCGAGTGGCTTTTTGACTCGGCTGCCGTGTTGAGTATTTTATGGGCCGATTTCCCGATAGCGCGGCATGTTGAGCGGGTCTATGCGCATCATGATTTGCTGGACGCGCTCTTTTTGTTGGCGGTCGCCGATTTTCCACATCTCGACGATTTCGTCTTTTTTGGCGTTGGCGAACATCTGCACGATCATGGCATTGAAGTAGGCAGTGTTCACCTTGTCTACCTCTTCCAGGGCCTGCAAGATGTTGTTTTTAGCGGTATTCACATCGGAGCCGAAGAGGTCAAGGCCTTTGCGGTGATAGGTGTACATGGCGGCGCGCATAGGTCTGACGCGCGGGTTGAGGAGGTTTTCGATAATCCAATAGCGGTTTCGGTTGCCGCCGCCGTCGGCAGGTCGCCAGCCTGGGCTGCTGTTGCCGGGTGTGTTCTGGATGTTGGTAACCACCTGCTGGGCCATGAGTAGGTGCGGGTCGCCGCCAAAGAGCGAAAACGAGTCGTAATCCAAGCCTAAGATGATGTAGGCGTAAAAAGCGAACAGCGACGGCAGGTTGGGGTTGTCGTTGACATCAGGCTGAAACTGAATGGGCTGGTTTTGTTCGTATTGGAAGATGATATTCCGGTCTAAATGCGAGAGCATGGGTGACTCGTAGGTGGAGCCATACACCGGGCGTACGGATTGGACGGCCAGTTCGCCCTCGAACGTGTTGTTGCCCAGTTCGCTTCGGATGGTCAGTATGAAATTGCACTTGATACGCTCGTCCGGCTCGAAGGCGTCGTTGGTCCATTTGGTGTTGTTCAAGAAATCGCGCAGTGACACCTCGAGCTGATCGAAGACGCGGCGGTCGGTTTGCTGTAGTTGCGGCGTGTTGATGCGTACCGTACAGTTGAGTTCGCCCTGGCTATGTACACGGACAGCGGCGACAAAGGCCACGAGGACGGCGACGAGGAACAAGCGGCGTACCATAGGTCGGATGTTTTTTGATGTAAGCGTGTTGACGCACTATAGGCGGTTTGGGTTTACCCAGCGGATGATTTCTTGTGCGATGTCTTCGCCGACGGCGCTTTTCGGTTTGAGGCCGAAGGCTGTTTTCGTGCCGTCGCGGCGCAGGATGGTAATTTGGTTAGTATCGCCGCCGAAGCCGGCGCCTTCATTGCGCAGCGAGTTGAGGACTATAAAATCGAAGTTTTTGCGCTCCAGCTTGGCCCGGGCGTTGGCCTCTTCGTGGTCGGTTTCTAGGGCAAAGCCTACCAGCAGCTGGTCGGCGCGTTTTTGGCGGCCCAGTTGGGCGGCGATGTCCACCGTTTCGATTAAGTCTATGCGTGCAATGCCATCCTGCTTTTTGATTTTAGTCGTAGCCACTGTTTGGGGTCTGTAGTCGGCTACCGCAGCGGCCAGCACGGCGATGCGGCTTTCAGGGAAAAGGGCTGCGCACGCCTCGTACATCTCTTGGGCTGACACAACGGGCACGACGCGCACGTTCGGATGTTGGGGGCGCAGGTGTGTGGGGCCGAGGACAAGGGCTACCTCAGCGCCGTGTCGGGCCAATGCCTCGGCGATGGCAATGCCCATTTTGCCGGTAGAATGGTTGCCAAGGAAGCGCACGGGGTCGAGCGCTTCATACGTGGGTCCAGCAGTTACCAACGCCTTCTGTCCTTGCAAGGCGCGTCCGGAGGCCAAAGCGGTGCGCAGGTGCTGGACGATGTCTTCCGGCTCTGCCATGCGGCCTTCGCCCACCAAGCCGCTGGCCAGCTCACCGTAGCCTACCGGGATGACGCGGACGCCATGCGTTTGCAGACGCTCTATATTGGCCTGAGTGGCCGGGTGGCGCCACATGTCCACATCCATAGCCGGCGCCACAAACACCGGGCAGCGGGCCGACAGGTACACTGCTGTCAGAATGTTGTCGCACAGGCCATTGGCCATCTTGGCCAGCGTGTTGGCCGTAGCGGGCGCCACAAGATAGGCGTCGGCCCACAGGCCCAGTTCTACGTGGTTGTTCCAGCCGGCTTCGGTGCTTACCTCCGTTAATACGGCATTCTTCGATAAAGTCGAGAGCGTCAGCGGCGCTATGAAAGCCGTTGCGGACTCGGTCATCAGCACGCGCACTTCAGCGCCCTCCTTGACCAGCAAACGGACCAAATGCGCCGCTTTGTAAGCGGCAATGGAGCCGCTGACGCCCAGGACAATCTTCTTCATGCCAAAGCAGCCGACGCGCTATTGCTCGTCCGTCTGGCCCGGCTCGCGCCACTGCAGCTCTCCGCGCAAAAATTCATTGGTGGCAATGATAGCCGGGTTAGGTAGGCGCTCATAAAAGCGCGAGATTTCAATTTGCTCCTTGTTCTCCTGTACTTCCTCAATAGTGTCGGAAGGCACAGCAAATTCTTCCAACTTGCGCTGAATCTCCCATTTCAACTCGTTGTTTAGCTGAGCAGCGCGCTTGCTAATGATGGCGATGCTCTTGTAAATGTTGCCCGTCGGCGTGACCAGCTCGCTCACATCGCGCGGCTGTACGTTAGGGTCTAGACCCTGGGCTTTGGCTTTGATTTCTGTCATATCAGATGCTTGTGTATTTTTTTGCTTCGGTGGTGTTTTATCGTATAAAATACCGTTATTTTAAGTCTGCATTTGCTTTTTCGCAATTTTCATTTCGCGTTCGGCTATTTGGCGCATTTGGCGAATTTCTTTAGCGTATTTGCCCGAAGGGTGTTTTTCCAAAAACTCGTTGCAGCGCGTAATGGTTTCCTGGTAGCGTTCGGGTTTTTTCTCTAAGATGCTGTTTTGGCTGAGGAGGAGCGAGGCTTTGGCGATTAAATAACGCACGCGCTCGACGTCGGGGCTTTCTGGATAGTCGCGCAGCAAGTTTTCAAAGGAAACAACCGAGGAGCGATATTGCCGCAGGTTGAAGTAGAGTTCACCTTCGGCGAAGGCCTTTTGTTCCAATTTGCGGCGCAAGATGTCAATATATTTATTGCATTCGGCTACGCGCGGGCTGTTGGGGAACAGGTTGGCAAAGAGCTGGAAATCCTCAATGGCCTGGCGTGTACTGCCCTGGTCTAAGCGGAACGAAGGCGAGAGCAGGTAGTTCGAGTATGCCGACATGAACGTTGCTTCCTCGCGGTACGACGACGTAGTAAAAGTATTGGAAAAGTTCCGGAAATAGTACGCCGCCAACATGTATTGCTTGAGGTGGTAGTAAGTGTAAGCGTGATAAAAATAGGCTTTTTCGGCCTCTTTTCCACCGCGCAAGGTGTTAAGCACTAAGTCAAACAGCCCTTGAGAGCGCTGGTAATCGCCTTTTTCGTAATATTCGTAGGCCTTTTTCAGAATAAGATTGGCGTCTCCGCTGGCTCGGACGCGCTCATATTCGCTTTTGCATGCCCAAAGACTGAGGGCAAGCAGGAGCACAATCGTTTTTCTCATGGCGCGCAAAGGTACGGTGTTTCGCTGAAGAATTATGGAACAAGTTTGCAATCGCCGCTAAAAACGCGCTGAAATCGCGGCGCATGCGTATGGCGCTAAAAAAGAGGTTCAGGTTGTCGGAGGCCGCCCGATCAGCCGGTTGCTCTGCCATGTACGCAGATACGCCCGTCCTAACGTTATTTGCGCAAAAAAAAAGACTCTGATTTTGGAAGCCTCGTCAGGTTTGCGCGACTAATGGTTTTTTGCCCATGTACAAGAAAATCCTCGTTTTTACTTTTTTTATCGCCCTCATCGTTGGCGCTGTAGTTGCGTGGAGGCCGCTTAAGGCCATTTACTTTTCAGGGGTGCCCGGTGAATTACCGAGTCAGTACCTCTACATTCCCACAGGCGCTACATTTGAACAAGTTGTAGATAGCCTCGTGCAAGGAGGCTTCCTGACCGATCGGGAGAGTTTCATTTGGCTGGCCGAAAAGATGAAATACCGTCGTCCGCAGATGCGGCCGGGGCGCTTCCAGGTGCAGCCGGGTTGGAGCAATCGCCGTCTCATCCAGCATTTGCGCGCCGGAGAGCAGGCGCCCGTGCGTTTTGTGCTCAATGTCGAGCGCTTACCTGAAGACGTCGCTGGTGCTGCTGGTCGGGTGCTGGAAACCGACTCGGCCGATTTGGTCGCGGCTTTTGCTGACCCAGCACTGCTGGAGGAGCTGGGCTACACCCCTCAAACGCTCCTTGCGCTGTTTATCCCGAACACTTACGAGCTGTTCTGGACTACCTCGCCTCGCGCATTTTTAGAGCGCATGAATAGAGAAAATAAGGCTTTTTGGGCCAAAAACAACCGATTGAAAAAGGCTGAGGCATTAGGCCTGTCACCCGAAGAAGTCTATACACTGGCCTCCATTGTCGAGCGAGAGACGAATGCCGACAGCGAGCGCCCCACGATTGCTGGTGTTTACCTCAACCGCCTGCGCGTCGGCATGCCGCTGCAAGCCGACCCTACGTGTGTGTTCGCCACGCGGGACTTTGCTGCCCGGCGCGTTACCCAATACCATACCACCTTCGACTCACCGTATAATACCTATCTTTACAAAGGCTTACCACCAGGGCCCATCAGCATGGCCTCCATACAAAGTATAGATGCTGTGCTCAACGCCGACAAACACGACTATCTTTTCTTCTGCGCCCGGCCCGATGAGTCTGGCACGCATGTGTTTGCTGCTACCTACGCTGCGCATTTGGTTAATGCTCGCCGCTTTCAGGAATGGGTGGCCCGACAGGGCCGATAGGGCGCTTGCTCCCCTGACTCCCAGTCGTAACGCCAGCACTTAAGATGCCCTTTCGTATGACAAAGCGCCTGCTTAGGGGTACATTCGTCCGCCATCGGACGCCCGTTATCGCATTTCGGTATGCTTTTGGTCAGGCCGTTTTGCAAAGCACATAACCAATAACGCTAACTTCGCCCGCGCTTTGGGGCATGCGCCCGGGGCCTTTTGCAGTCGCCTTAAAATTCAATTTGCTGCGCGGCGTTGTTATGACCTGTTTTTTTTACCACCCATCATCATGACTTCCATACACCTCTTGTACGCTCCCGAAAATCGCGACTTAGCTGACCGCCTAACGGCCGATTTAGGCCGGGCAGGCATTGTCTTTGAACACCATACGCTGCAATCTGATGAGCTTCCAGGCCGCTTGAGCGCGCGCATGGAGGCCACGGGCGGCCCTGTGCTGTGGCTACTAACCGACAATTTTTTGAAGAGTCCGCTCTGCATGGCCGGCGCCTGGAAAATGTACCAGACGCTTTCGGCGCAAAAACGCCTGCTCACTGTAGTGGCCGACGGTCGCGAGCAGCAGCCAGATGGCACCTATCGCTCCGTGCCCACCCACTTTGACCGGGCCGGCGAGGTGGTGCGGTACATGAACTACTGGCAGGAGGTTTTTTTGAAGAGTGCTGACCGCCTGCGCGATGCGCCGCTGGAGCAACGCGAGGCCTACGACCGCGAGGTGGAGGCATACCGCTTGATAGCCAATGATATTGGTGAACTATTCACGGCCCTGCGCGAAGCAGGCTACGTGCGCTGGGAGACCTTCCAGGCCGACGAATACGCGCTGTTTTTCCAGCACTTCGGCCTCATAGACCGTTACCACGTCTATCGGGAGTTGGCGGTCCTGGACGCAGAGGCGCCGCCCATACCGCCAGCAGAGATGCCCACCTCCAGCACACCTATACCGCCGCCGGTCTTTAGCGGGCCGCTCCGGCCTATGCCCGTGGAGGCACCCGTCGAAGAAGCGGTAGTGGCGCCCGCTGCTGAACCCGAAGGCGCTCCAGAAGTCCGTAAATCACTTGCCGAAACCAAGCCAGAAGAAGACGACGCTGAGACAGCTGTGCGACAGGCCATCCGCGATGCCTGGATATGGATAGAGAAGGGATATCCTCAGCGCGGCATTGAGATGCTGCGCCAGCTGACCGAGCAGCATCCCGGACATGCTATTGCCCTGGCCGAATACCACCGCGCTCGTGCTCACTTCGCACCGCCAGCACCTACACCTGCCGAAGAAAAACTCGCTCCGCCGCCACCACCTCCGCAAAAGCCCGCCGCTCCCTCCAATGGATACGCGCCCACTGAAGCCGACGCTTACAACGCCATGGGCGACAACGCCGCCAGCAAGGGCGATTACTTGCTGGCCAAGTATTGCTGGGACCGCGTAGCCGACCTCGATGCCAACTACCCCGAAGTCTTCCGAAAACTGGCCGATATGACTACAGAGCACCTCTTAGACGAGTATCCGGAGGCGGCGCTTTACTACATCGAACAGGCCTTGGCTGCTGCGCCTAATGACGCCGATTTACACTTACGCTATGCCATTTTACTGCGCGATCGCATGAACCAACCCGACCGCGCTCGCCAACTTTTCGGCACGGTAGTGGCTTTGCAGCCTGAACAGGCCAACGCCTGGTTGGCCCTAGCCGAACTGACGCACCAGGCAGGCGACCTAAAACAGGCCCACGACCTCTATCAACACGCCAGCACACTCGACCCGCGCCTGCGCTCTCCAGAGCGCGATGCCTTCTTTGCTCTGCCCAAAGCAGAGATACCCGCAACGCCAACACCAGAACACCCACAACTCGGCACGGACGTACTTCAACAGCCACAGGCTCGCGTGCTTACGGTGCTTATCACGGGCGCTACCTCCGGCATCGGCCTGGCCACCGCCGAGGTATTCGCCCGGAACGGCCACCGCCTGCTCCTCGTCGGACGCCGCACCGAACGCTTAGAGGCGCTGCGTGAGCGCTTCGCCCAGCAGTATCCGAATGCCGCCGTACTGACCTTGCCCTTCGATGTGCGCGATGCTAAAGCCGTCGCGGAGTATCTCAGCCACCTGCCCGAAGACTGGGAAGCGATAGATGTGCTCATCAACAACGCTGGCCTGGCCAAAGGCCTGGCGCCTATCCACGAGGGCAACTTAGAGCACTGGGACACCATGATTGATACCAATATCAAAGGGCTGCTCTATGTAACGCGTGCCGTAGCGCCGGGTATGGTACAGCGCCGCCGCGGGCATATTATCAACGTCAGCTCCAGCGCCGGTAAAGAGGTATATCCAAACGGCAACGTTTACTGCGCCACCAAGTTCGCCGTAGAGGCCCTTACCCGCGGCATGCGCTTAGACCTGCATGCTTATGGTATCCGCGTCAGCCAGGTCAGCCCAGGCCACACGGAAGAGACCGAATTCGCCCTGACGCGCTTCGACGGCGACGCTGAACGCGCCCGCATCTATGATGACTTCCAGCCGCTAAAAGCCTCAGACGTGGCCGAGGCCATCTACTTTATTGCCACTCGACCGCCGCATGTAAATGTGCAGGACATCTGGATGTACAGTACGCAACAGGCGTCAGCAACTATTATTGACCGGTCAGGGCGTCGCTCTTAAGTTCATCCAACTGCGACTCCACAAAATTTTTTAAGAACCATTCATAAAAAACAACACTGCACGATTTCATCATGAACATTCGCATCGCTGCCGGAATGGCCTTGCTGGTTCTACTGGCCTGGGCCTGTCAATCGAGTAAAACGCCAGATAAGAAAGCTGACAAGCCTCCTGTTGAGGTAACGTTCCCGTACGAAAAGGCAGACTCGCTCTTGGGTTTTGAGGGCTGCGACAAGGGACTGTATCGAGCTGACTCGGCAGAGAGTTTTGAGATTTCTTACGGCGTCTATCGAGTCCAGGTAAAGAACAATTCGGACGCTCCTGGTCAGGAGATTGTGGCGATTATAGACTCCACCGGCCGGCGCCTAACCTTTCCGCCTTTAGATGAGGGCGGTTATTTTCAGGGTAAATGGCGCAACTTCTTTTTTGTAGATCTGGGCACGGCAGCTGATGTGCGCAAGTTGAACGTGTACAAGGAGGAAGGCGGATTGTTGTATCAGGTGCACCAGACGGAGTACCTGCCGCATGAGGCGCCATTGGTTTCGGCGTCGGGCTCGCTGTGGTATTACGCCCCGATTGAGGAGGCAAACATGCGAGAGAAGCCATATTGCCCCGATGCTGAGCAGTGGCGTAAAGATGGCCTTCGCATAGGGTACGGGCAACGGTGTCTGTTTGACCTGACGCAGCGCATGTTGGTGCGCAAGTCGGAGTACACGTGCGTACCGCTTCAATAGGGTAGGGTCAGGAGATTCGGCTCCATAGGCGGGCCTCTTTGCCGGTAGAAGCCAAGTGCTCGCGCAGGCGGTGGTTTTCGGGAGCGGTCAGCTCAGGGTCGGCCTCGAGAATGCGTTTAGCGATTTCGCGGGCAGCGGTCAGGATGTGGCCGTCGTGGGCCAGGTCGGCGATGAGGAAGCGGATCATGCCGCTTTGCTGGGTGCCTTCGATGTTGCCTGGGCCGCGCAGGCGTAGGTCGGCATCGGCGATTTCGAAGCCATTGTTGGTGCGCACGAGCGTTTGGATGCGTTCGCGCGCATCGGCGCTGAGTTTTTGAGTGGTCATCAAGAGGCAATACGATTGCTCGGCGCCGCGCCCGACGCGCCCGCGCAGCTGGTGCAGCTGGCTTAGGCCGAAGCGCTCGGCGTTTTCGACAACCATGACGGTAGCGTTGGGCACGTTGACGCCCACTTCGATGACAGTAGTGGCTACCATGATGTGCGTCTGGCCGCGGGCAAAGCGCTGCATCTCAAAATCTTTGTCGGCGGGTTTCATCTTGCCGTGTACGATGCTAATCTGGTACTCCGGCGGCGGGAAGTCGCGGCTAAGCGCTTCGTAGCCGGTCATGAGGTTGAGCATGTCGGCTTTTTCGGTCTCCTCGATCATGGGGTAAACGACATAGACCTGGCGGCCCTGAGCGATTTGTTCGCGCATGAAGCCCTGCACGCGCAGGCGGTGCGCCTCCGTAAAGTGGAGAGTTTTGATGGGCTTGCGGCCCGGCGGCAGTTCGTCAATAATGGAGGTGTCTAAGTCGCCGTACAGCGTCATGGCCAAAGTGCGCGGTATGGGCGTAGCGGTCATGACAAGGACGTGGGGCGGCATCCCAGCGCCTTTTTTCCATAAGGCGGCGCGCTGCTCGACGCCGAAGCGATGCTGTTCGTCAATGACGGCCAGTCCAAGGCGATGGAACTGCACGGCCTCTTCAATGAGTGCGTGCGTGCCCACAACGATGTGCATATCGCCTGAGGCTAAGGCTTCCAGTATGGCTTTGCGCGTTTTGCCTTTGACGGTACCGCTCAGGAAGCCTACCTGGACGCCTAGATCGCCCACGAGTTCGGTGATGCTGTTGTAATGCTGCTGGGCCAGGATTTCGGTAGGCGCCATCAGGCAGGCCTGATAGCCGTTGTCTATGGCAATGAGCATGGAAAGCAGGGCCACCACCGTTTTGCCAGAGCCGACGTCGCCTTGTACCAAGCGATTCATCTGAGCACCGGCGCCTAAGTCGGCGCGTATTTCGCGCACGACGCGCTTCTGGGCGTTAGTGAGCTCAAAGGGCAGTTTTTCGCGATAAAAACGGTGGAAGTAATCGCCCACTTTTTCAAAGACGAAGCCCTGGCTGCTGGTTTTGCGCCGATGGCGAATTTGCAGCAGGCGAAGTTGAAGGAAGAACAGTTCCTCAAATTTGAGCCGTCGGCGTGCGGCGTCGAGCTCTTGCTGGTTTTCCGGGAAATGGATTTTGTTCAGCGCCTCCCAGCGCGGCATGAGTCGGTAGGCACTCAGCAGCGCGTCGGGTAGCGTTTCGGGCACTTCGGCAGGCGTGATCTGGTCGAGCAAAGTGCGCAGTAGTTTGCGCAGGCCGCGTGCATCTAAACCCTTTTGAGTCAGCCTGTCGGTCGAGGGATAGACGGGGTCGAAAGTACGCGCAGATTGGGCGTTTTCGGGCGAGAGCTCTTCCATTTCCGGGTGGGCGATGTTGAAACGCCCGTTGAAGAGCGACGCGCGCCCATAGACGACGTACTGCTTGCCTACCGTCAGAGAACGCTCCAACCAGGAGATGCCTTGAAACCAGACTAGCTCTACGGCGCCCGTCTCGTCGCGCAGCGTACCCACCAAACGTTTGACGCGCCCTTCGCCTACGGTTTCTAAGCGGCGCAAGACGCCTTTTAACTGATATGCCTCGCCTTCCTGCCGCATGTCGCGGATGTGGTGAAAGCGCGTGCGGTCAATGTATCGAAATGGGAAATGCAGCAACAGGTCGCCACAGGTGTAAATCCCGAGTTCGCGTTTGAGCACTTCGCCGCGTTGCGGGCCAACGCCTTTGAGGTATTCAATGGCGGTATCAAGCATGACACGGGCAAAAGTAACAGAATTTGTTTTAAAAATGACTGTTTGTGCCCGACTCTAAGACAGATATTTCCCCACAATAGGCATTCGCCGGCCCATACCGAAGCTCTTAGGGCTGACGCGCAGCACCGGCGCCGCTTGTTCGCGCTTGAATTCGTTGATGTTCACCAAGCGCAGCACGCGGGCTACTAAGGCCTCATCGAAGCCCATTTCCACCAATTCGCGCGGGCCACGCCGGCCTTCGATGTAATGAAACAGCACCCGGTCGAGCACTTCGTACTCCGGCAGGCTGTCGCTGTCCTTTTGGTTGGGGCGCAGTTCGGCGCTGGGCGGCTTTCGGATGCTGTTTTCCGGAATGATACCGCGCCGGGCGTATCGGCCAATAGGCAGGCTGTTGAGATGATGCGCTAAGGCATAGACCTCGGTCTTGTACACATCGCCCAGCACCGATAGGCCGCCACACATGTCGCCATAAAGAGTGCCGTAGCCGACCGCCATTTCGCTTTTGTTGCTGGTATTCAGCAAGATGTGGCCGAATTTGTTGCTCACCGCCATGAGCAGCGTGCCGCGGATGCGCGCCTGAATGTTTTCCTCTGTAACGTCGAAAGGCCGGTCGCCAAACAGGGGCTTGAGGGCGTTTAAAAAGGCGTCGTAGGCGCCGCTAATAGGCACGACGTCGTACTGGATGCCGGCGTTTTCGGCCAATTGGCGGGCATCGGTCAGCGAGTGCTCGCTGCTGAATGGGCCGGGCATGAGCAAGACGCGCACGTTATCGGCGCCAAGCGCCTCTACCGCTAACGCGCACGTTACGGCGGAGTCAATGCCGCCCGACAGGCCCAGAATGGCTTTCCGAAAGCCCAATTTGCCGAAATAGTCGCGGATGCCCAGCACCAATGCGTCGTGGATGAGGGCGATTTTTTCCTTAGGCTGTTCGCGCTGTTGGCCGCCGCGCAGCACTTCCGCGAGGTCGTACACGCGCAGACCCTCCTGGAAATAGGGCATTTCATCGAAAACCTGCCCATCGGGCGACATGACGATACTTCCGCCATCGAAGATGAGGTCGGTCTGCGCGCCTACGTGATTGACATAAAACATCGGAATGCCGTAGCGCGCCACATTGGCCCGAATGACGTGGAGCCGCTCGCGCGCCTGGCCGTAATGAAAAGGCGAGGCCGACAGGTTGAGAATGATGTCGGGCCGATAAGGGCGCATTTCATCCAGAGGGCAAATGGTGTATAGCGGGTTGTCGTTGCCCACATTCCAGATGTCTTCGCAAATGGTGAGCGCGATTTTATGGCCTTTAAACTCGACAGGTCTAAACACGCGCGCCGGCTCGAAGTAGCGGTACTCGTCAAAGATGTCGTAAGTGGGCAGCAGCGCTTTGTGCTGAGCGCCGATAACCGCTCCCTCGTACATAAAATAGGCCGAGTTGTACAGGTCTTTGCCCTCAACGACGGGATTGCGCGTGGGAGCGCCCGCTACGATGCCTATGCCGTGGCTGGCTTGGCATAGGGCCTGTATGCTGGCCTGGCAGCGCCGGATGAAATCATCGAACTCCAGAAAGTCGCGCGGTGGATAGCCACATACGGCCAGTTCGCCAAAGCAGATCAAGTCAGCGCCCTGGCGTCGGGCGTTCTCTACGGCCTCCAGCATCTTTTGCAGGTTGCCCTCAAAGTTGCCGATATGGTAGTTGAGCTGTGCTAACGCTATTTTCATACGGCAAAGGTATGGGTGTGCTAAGGGCGTGATACTGGATGATTTTGATGTTATGCACAGCGGGAATGGTTTGCCCCGACAGAAGCCCTCTGCGTTCTCTGGCTGTAAGAAGGCGTCATTGCCACATCGTGGCTAACTTGCGTAAGTTCAGCTATCTATTGCCGGTTTTTCTATCGGAGCGTTCGGTAGTCCTCGTGGTGCTGCGAGCAAAGCAGCAAGGCATGCAATAACCTGGTGGTGCGGGCTGTTTTTAGCGGCATATAAAACGACCCTTGACATGCTCAAGAAAATGTTCCCTGTCGCTACAGCCCTTCTGCTGTTTGCCTGCTCGAAAGACAATCCACCCGCGCCAGTGCTCAATTTCGTGGTTCGCTTCGATGCCACCCAGCCGCGGCTCAACAACATTGGCCAGCCGGCGACGATACCGCCGGGCCATGCTGCTCAGACGCCGCAGTTTCGCGAAATGAGCATCCACTACATCGAACTGGCGCCTGGAGCACTCACGCCGCTGGGGAAAGGCGCCATCGTCTATCATGCGCCCGAGGTAACCACCGGAGGCGAGGCCGCCGTGGACTTCGACCGCGCCGCTCGCGCCGGCAACGGCCAGACGATGGTCAAAATCAACCTCAAAGACGTGCCGCCGGGCACATACGAATGGGTGCGCGCCAGCGTCACGTACCAGAACTACGACGTAGTGTTCAACGTCAAAAAACTGCCTGTCATAGGCGATCTGAACAACCAGACCGGCCATGTGGCTTCGTTTGTAGGCTTCAACACCTACATCCGCGAGGCCCGGCCCAAAGACCGCGCCTTAGCCGTCAACGCAAACCGGAAGCAGGGCTTCTGGGTGCTGGATGTGCCCATCAGCCCTCAGCTCTTCAGCGGGCAGGCGCCGCCAGGCGCTACCACGGTGGTTAACCCGCTTTTCGCCACCAGCCCCATCCCGCCCGGCTCCTGCGTCGTTACAGGCAAATTTGACCGCCCATTGGTCGTTACCGGCGATGAAAAGCAGGACATTACCGTAACGCTCTCCTTCTCCGTCAACAAGAGCTTTGAATGGGAGGACACAAACGGCAACGGCCAGCTCGATTTTTACGGCGACGGCGTTACGCCCAACGAGCGCATTGTGGATATGGGCCTGCGCGGGCTGATACCGACGTGGAAATAGGGAGAAGATGAAAGGCGCGCCCGGTGCGGGAAGGCGCGAAGGTTTGCAAAGAAATGCGCCATCAGGCGACTACCAGGCACGTCGGCGTACCTTCGCCGCATGAAAAATCAACAACTGAAGAAAATAGCCCACACGCTTCGCGGTCTGGCCATTGACGCCGTTGAAGCCGCTAACTCAGGCCATCCGGGTATGCCGTTGGGCATGGCTGATGTCGCCGCTGTGCTGTGGTCGGAATTTTTACAGCACAATCCGACCAATCCTTCCTGGGCCAACCGTGATCGGTTCGTGCTCTCGGCAGGCCACGGCAGCATGTTGCTCTACGGCCTACTGCACCTGTACGGCTACGATTTGCCGTTGGACGAGCTCCGGCGCTTCCGCCAATGGGGCAGCCGCACGGCCGGACACCCTGAATACGGTCATGCGCCAGGTATCGAGACGACCACTGGCCCCCTTGGGCAGGGCATCGCCAACGCCGTAGGCATGGCCTGGGCCGAAAAACATCTGGCCGCCCGCTTCAACAAAGGTCCCTACCGCATCGTAGACCACTACACTTACGTCATCGCCAGCGACGGCGACCTGCAAGAGGGCATCTCGCATGAGGCCTGCTCCTTCGCCGGCCACCACCGCCTGTCGAAGCTTATCGTCCTGTACGACGATAACGGTATCAGCATTGACGGCCATACAGAACTGTCGTTCAGCGAAAACGTGCTCAAGCGTTTCACTGCCTACGGCTGGAGCGCCTACCGCGTGGACGGGCACGACTACGATGCCATTCGGGCCGCTATCACGCTTGCGCGCGCTTCTGATAAGCCCACCATCATTGCCTGCCGAACGCTCATTGGCTACGGCAGCCCCAACAAGGCCGGCACTGAAGAGGTGCATGGCGCGCCGCTGGGCAAAGAGGAAGCGCTGCTCACAAAGAAAAAACTGGGTCTGCCCACCGATAAAACTTTCTACATCAGCGAGGAAGTGCTCCAGCTGACCCGAAAGGCAGTTCAGGAAGGCCAGAAAGCCGAGCGCCTATGGCAAGAGACGTGGGAGAAATACCAGGTCAAGTACCCGGCCTTAGCTGCCGAATATGAGGCCTGCCGGCGCTTGGACGTTCCTGCTGAAGCGCTCGAATTGCCGCCCTTCCCGGCGGGAAAAATGGCCACGCGCATCGCCTCGGGCAAAGTGCTCGATGCCATAGCGCCCCACATTCCAGCGCTCGTGGGCGGCTCTGCCGACCTGACGCCCTCGAACAAGACCTTCGCCCAAAGCCAGACGGTCAGCAGCCACAAAAATCCGGCTGGCAATTACCTGCACTACGGCGTGCGCGAACACGCCATGGCTGCCCTCATGAACGGCATGGCCCTTCACGGCGGCATTTTGCCCTATGGCGGCACCTTTTTCGTGTTTACCGACTATATGCGACCCTCCATGCGGCTGGCTGCCCTCATGGGGCTGCGCGTCATCTACGTGCTCACCCACGACTCCATCGGGCTGGGCGAAGACGGCCCCACGCATCAGCCCATCGAGCACTTAGCTTCGCTGCGCGCCATGCCCAACCTGTCGCTTATCCGGCCTATGGACGCCAACGAAACCGTAGTGGCCTGGCAAATGGCCCTGCGGCGCACCGAAGGCCCCACGGCCCTCATCCTGACGCGCCAAAACCTGCCCGTCTACGACCGCGTGGCCTCTGGCATGGCCGACGCCCGAGGCGCAGAACGCGGCGCATATGTGTTAGTGGAAGACGCCGACTTCCAGGTCATCCTCATTGCCTCCGGCTCAGAGGTGGAGATTGCGCTGAATGCGCGCCAACTGCTTCGAGCCAAAGGCATCGGTGTACGGGTCGTTTCCATGCCCAGCATGGATGTGTTTGAAAAACAGGAAGAAAGTTATCGCCAACAGGTTTTGCCAGCCCGCTGTCCTCTGCGCGTGGCCGTAGAGGCAGGCGCTTCGTTTGGCTGGCATAAGTACGTCGGGCCCAAGGGCGTCGTCGTGGGCTTAGACCACTTTGGTGCTTCAGCACCCTATGAAGACCTCTATCGCCATTTCGGCCTGACGGCCGAGCGGGTAGCAGCGCAGGCGGAAGCCTTAGCAGCAAAGCACTGAGTGGTGTTTCGCTGCGAAAGGTAATCCAGATGCAGCGCTCACCGAAGCGAGGTCGCGCAACCGCAGTCGGGTTATTCGACAGTGCAGCGCTGCAAGGGAAAGCGAACAACGCTTCTGCCTCCGACCAGGTACGACGGTCGCTCCATTGCACACGGGGAATTTAGCCCGTAAGAGTGGCCCTCCGTTGGGACGAAGGCGCTGACTGGCCTCTGTCTTTTACAAAAAGAAAGGGCATTTTTAGCCTGCTCATGCAGCAGCAAACGTTTCTGCAGTGCCCGCGTTAAAAGCGGGCGCTGGAGAAGCGCTTTTGACATCTGTTCCTCATGCGCTAAACAGCGTACTTTCACCGCGCAAACCACTTTTTCCATGATGCGCTGGTTTTTTCTATCTGTCTCCCTGCTGTTCGCCTGTTGGGCGCGCGCTCAAATGCTCGTTGGCGCCGACACGCTATATGGCAACGAGTGGTTGGATTTTTCCCGAACTTATTACCGCATTTACGTGGCGGAAGACGGCATTTACCGCATTGGATATCAAACCTTAGCAGAGGCTGGCTTTCCTGTGGGCCAGGCGCCCGCAGCTGAATGGCGTCTATATGCCTTTGGCCAACAAGTGCCGCTTTTCACAACCACCGATGGCCTATTC
>JANWVR010000065.1 GCA_025056735.1 Saprospiraceae bacterium | reverse complement strand
ACACCGGTCAAAATCAAACAACCGCAAGTCCTCCAACGCATTGTACCGCGCATACCTCGTCCCATCCGGCGAAAACGCCGCCTGACCCCGGTGGTAGTAGTTCGTCTCCACAACCGGCCCAATGTCCTGATGCTTCACCTGAACGCCTGACGGGTCCAAACGAACAATGTAGTACCTGTTCTTATTCAACGTCGGCGCCACCACCCACCAGTCCCGACCGTTCCCATGACGAACCGCGTGCAACTCGCCGTAATGCAACGAGTCCTCCACTACCACCGCATTCTTGAACACCACACCGCCCTGACCGCCGTTCAAGTGCATGTCCACCAACGTGTGGTGTAGATAGCGCATCCAACCAGAAGCCACATAGTTCACATGAAAAATGTGATACACACCCTTACGAACCGGATCCGGCAGGGTGAGCAAACTCTGCGGCAACGTGTAGCCTTGATTGCTGGGACAGAAAATATTGTAAAGCAACCCCGGATTCAACCCATGCCCCCCCGGAAGAACATTCCCCGCCGAATCTGCCACATAACAACCGTTGCTCATCAACACCAAACGACCTAACGAGTCGCTGATGGAAGTATTCGCATTAAAAAAACCGGCATACTGCGCCCGATAGCGTATCGTCAAAGAGTCGTTGAATTCAAACAAAATGCCCCAATTCAAATTATTCGGCGCCGTGTTGTAGCCCATCACCCACACATTGTCATGCCGCTGGGCGTGAAGCCAACACGAAAACACTGATGCAAAAAGGTGAAAACACCAGTAGAAGAGCCTATTCTTCATGATTTTAGCCTTTACATGATGAGAAAATTAAAATCGGCGGGTAGCGCGGGTCTAACCGCACTGCCCGCCGAGGTTTCTAAGTTATCGCTTCAGCACCACCTTCTGCACCGCCAGCAGCGTGTGCGCTTGCGCATCAAACACCTGCGCCACATACAGCCCTTCGGGTAAAAGACCGATGGGCAAGGCGTTGCCGACTAAGAGTTGTTCCACAGCCAGTTGCCCCATGGCGTTAAACAGCCGTACGCGCACCGATTGCGCTCCGCTCCAGTACAGCATCTCGCTTGCCGGGTTCGGGTAGAGCATCGCTCTCGACACCTGGGTCTGCACAGCCGCAGGCGGCAGCTCCCGGCTGCGCCACTGTGCCAGGTCGCACAGCACATCGTCGTCGTAGTAAACGCCGCCGCCCAGCAGCGCGCGCGCCTCATACACCGCGTCGCCGCCTTCGAGCGGGCACTGCCCGGCGATGCCTTCCAGGACGGCCGCATCAGCAGCGGAAAGCGTATCGGTTTGCAGCAGGTGCAACAAAGCCGCGTTTACGGCCTTGTGGTTGGTCGCCGGCAGAGCATCTGCAGCTATGCCGCTGTTCTGCACTGCCAGCACCGCCGCTTGCGCACGGCGCGCGGCAATGAGCGCATCGGCATAAGTCTCGTACTGTTCTCGCGCTTGTGCGCTAGCTACTTGAGCCGCCTGATAAACCGCCGCCGACACGCTCTGGCCCGCATGGCGCAGACTGTCCAAATGCCGCAGTTGTTCCGCTTTGTCTTCCTGTTCGGCCCGATAAAGCGATAGCAGCGAGTCCTGCGCCGGCGTGAGCGCAAACAACTGACCAGCCGCCTCGGCCACCGCCGCCAGCCGACCGGTCGAGCGCGTCGCGTGATAGGCCGCAAACGCCGCAAACAGACTGTCCTGGAGCAACTCCGGCTGCCGCAGCAACTTTCGGTACAGCCGATAAGCCGCCTTCCAGGCCATCTCCGTCGCATACACATCCGACACTGCCCCGCCCGAAGCCACCACCACATCCAGACCCGTCGGGTCATCTGTCTCCGAACCAAACTCAAAGGAAGGATCACACCGATACGTGCCGGGACTGGGTTCATTCACAAACCAGCCCACCGGATCCACCGGCGGGTTCTGCGCCGGGTCTTCCGAACCGTCCACGCGGAAGCGGGACTGTTCTACCTCGCCGAAGCATCGTCCGCCCAGGATGCCCTGGTCAGGGTCAATGAACTGCAGGTTCCATAGGTTTCCGGTGTGGAATTGCGTGCCGATGGCGGCTCCTGGGTCTATCTGCAAGCCGGTGATGTGACGGTTGAACGAGTTGCCGCGCACCAGATCTTGCAGGTTGCCCAAGTCCTGAAAGAGCATACCGCGTTGGGTATTGTTCACTACGTTGCATATGTAGTCAATGTTCGTGCCACCGCGGTTGAGGATGCCTGCCCCCTCCAGCGTCAGGCTGCTTCCTGTACAGCGATTGTATCCAACGATACTGTTTCGCACACTCTCGCATACAATGCCGTAGAACACCTCTGAAGCAGCCTCGTGCCGCACCAAATTGTCCAGCAACCACCCTCGCGTGCCCTTACGATAACCAATGCCCGTGCCACCGCGCCGAAGCACTACCGTGTCGCGAAGTAACTGCCATCCGCGCCAGGTGAAAGAAGGAGGAAATATCCCTAACTCATCCAGCCAGATACCAAGCCCTGGCCCTAAATCTGCCGATGCCGCCGTAATCACAATCCGATTGTCACTGATCTCACTCACTGATCGCAGAGGCTCGTTGCGCCAGGACAACACACCCGCCCGACGCGCCGCGATATCGTTTCGCAATAGCCGAACATCTCGCGTTATGCTACGCTCCCAATGAATACCTACGTCCACCCGCGTCGCTCGAATACCCTCCACCTTTCCCGCTAGACTCGCGCCATACACTGCCGTCTTCATACTGTCAAAAACCATCACCGTCCATGGCTGATTGATGTTGAACCAACGCCCACTGCGCGTAGCGCTCAAATAAACGCCGTAACCCTCTCGCGGATACACTGATATGCCGTCCGCCGAATTCATGTCGGTAAACGTCATATTCCCGATATTGCCCGTGCTGTTGAAGCCCACAATGCCGTTGGCTAGGCGACTGAAACTATTCGTCTGGCTGCCAAAGACGTTGAAATCGTCGTAGTCGTATAGCAAAATCCCACAGTACCCGCGCGTCTCCACCAGATCTGGCATGCCCGCATAGGGCTTTTTGAGCGGGCGCGTCGTCGTAAACGAATTGCCCAGAATAAGCTGGTTCACCCGCGCCGGCGCCGGCGCACCCTGCATGTCAAAACGCATACCTACGTAGTTATTGGCCAAAAAACTCCCCTCTACTCGTACTGTCGAATTCGGTCGCGCGTCAATAGCAAAACGGCAGTCCTCTAAACTCGATCCGCGTACAATCAGCGTACCGCCCGGCTCTACCACAATACCACGCGCTAACGTGTCACAGGTGAAAACACTCACCATGTCCAGCGTAAGCGTCGCGCCAGACCGAACCACCACCTGAGCTCCGGGAAGCAAATACAAAAACGACCGAAAAGATGGCGTTCCCCTAAAACAGTAGTCCGTATCCACTTCCAGCTCGCCCTGAATGATTTTCCTCTCCGTTATCGTACTGACACACGAGTTCGACTGCAGGCGAAGGGCCGCAATCAACTCCGATACCCGCCCGCTAATCGGCGTCTCATACAAACCATGATGAAAACCCAATGTCGTCGTCCCACCCTCAAACAAGGGAATTCGCGGGCATGCAGGATCTAAAGGCTCGCCGATGACCACTATCCGAAGACCCTCGTTGGGCGCAAAGTGCTCATAAGGCTCTATCGTAAAACGAAGTGAAGAGGCACCCACACCGCCCACAGGGCCCAGAACGCCGCTGTACACCAAACCAAACTCGCGCGTGGGGTTTATTCCAGGAACGCTGTTGTACGTAATGTCGTACTGTAGCGGCAGATCACCCAAATATCGAATTGGCTTCAAAGGTTCAAAATTCGGCGCTTCGTTAGTTGTAATGAACAACACCCGAAGCAATATGCTTACCTCGCAGGTATCATCCGAGAGATTAAAAATACTGATATTGACCCGAAAAACATCGCAAAACGGCACAAACGTGTCCGGTGGTTGAGGTTGCGTAAACGACACCTCCAGCAACAAATCCTCACCGCAGTTACACTGCGCATAGGCTGCCGTCGGCATCCACAAAAAACAACTGATTAACAACCCAAAAATTACCTTTGCACTCCACAAATTCTGTGGGTTGTGGGTTGTGGGTTGTGGGTTGTGGGTTGTGGGTTGTGGGTTGTGGGTTGTGGGTTGTGGGTTGTGGGTTGTGGGTTGTGGGTTGTGGGTTTGGCTATAGGAGGTTTGCGCTCGGTGATTGGAAATGTGTTTTAACATGGCAGAACATGTTTAAAGGGTGAAAAAAAGGTTCAGCCGCCAGAACCCGCCTAGACTATAGGCACTGGCTGACAGGAACAAA
This sequence comes from Saprospiraceae bacterium, assembly GCA_025056735.1. Classification (GTDB taxonomy): domain Bacteria; phylum Bacteroidota; class Bacteroidia; order Chitinophagales; family Saprospiraceae; genus M3007. The sequence goes on along the minus strand of JANWVR010000065.1, from coordinate 8,034 downwards.
GTTACAGGAATTGTATACATTTTCGCAAGGGGCCGGTTGGTGAAAAAATGCAGAAATGCTACTTTTAGCCAAAATTGGTGGAAGTGCTATTTTTGGGATTGTGCTTCGGGAAACGTCCAGACATTCCGCGTGTCAAAGCGATGCTGGAAAGGTAGGGCATCGGTAGAAGCCACGCAAGGGGAAATTCGCAGAAGGCCCTTTTTGGCGGATGAACGCCGCCTGCGGGTGTGTGGAAAGTAGCGGAGTCCCACGCGCCTATCGCCCCCTCTTCGCTTCTGCGCGCCAGACGCGCAGGCGTGTGCCCTCCGAGAGCGTGTGATCGAGGATTAAGGTCAGGTTTCGTTGGCGTGCTAAGCGTTGTAGCGCGTTGGCGGCCATGGCGTTTTTTTTGCGCCAATCGGCGCTGTCGTTTCGGGTGATCAGGTGGACGTAGAACGCCTCGGCAGGTGGGTTTTCCTCGAGCAGCAGATGCAGGCAGGTGGAAGTGTGCAGGGGGTTGAGGTATTTGCGGCTTTCGTCGTAGGAAAGGCTCCAGTGCGCTTCAGCGGGTAGGTTTATGAGGGCATGGGTCAGGGTCTGCTGTTGACGATTGTAGGCCCAGCCCAGGATTTGCACAGCGGCGAAGAGGGACGCGGCCAGCCCCAAAAGTGCTTTCCGAAGTGGCGGGCTTAAGCTTGTGGCTTTGGAGAACGCTCCGGCAAAAGCCAGAAACGGGACCAGCGGCAGCATAAATCGCCCCTGAAGTACCAGCCCTTTGAGGCTGCCGCTTTTAGCGAAAGCGTCGTAGCCGTAAGCGCTGTACAGCAGCAACACAGCCGCCACAGCGATGGCCGTTTCCGGCCAAAAGGGCATTTTTTTATTTTTTATCATAAGAAACAACCCGCCTGGACACAGTACAGTCAGCGCAAAAGCATAAAAGGCAATGTTTTTGGGCAAATAGAAGAGCGAAAAAGCGATGCCTGGGTCGCGGACGTAGGCCCAATGGCCGAAGTGCATCTGGGCCCAGAGCAGTCGCACTGCCGCGCCGATTGCGAAGCCCGTCCAGAGCCAACCGGCGCGCTGGGCCGGTCGCCAGGCGGCGCCGACGAGGAAAGGTGCGGCCCACAGAAAATTGGTTTCGCGCACGAGCAACGCGGCGCCCGCGCACAGACCTGCTCCGAAAGCGCCCCAGCGGCGGTCGCCGTAGCCCGCATACGCACACAAGAAAGCTGCCGCCAGCCCGAAGCTAGGCACATCGCTCATGATGGTGCGCGTTAGGGGCAGGCCGGGAACAAACAGGGCGGGATAAAATGCCCAGACGACAGGCCGCTGCCAGCGCCGCAAGAGCAAGGCTAATGCCCAAAAACCGATCAACCAGAAGAACAAGCCGACGCCAAACGCCGCCTCGGGCCGGCCGGCGAGGCCTATGAACATGGCGGCAACCAGCGCCACGCCGGGCGGATAGCTGCTCCACCCGGACGGCCCGCACGCAGAAGGGCGGCCCAACAGCCGCAGCGCGTCGTCTAAGTAGGCAACCTCGTCGGCAATAAGCGCATGGGTGGGCCAGGCGAAGGCGTACACGGCTGCGGTAAACAGCATCCAGGCGGCCAGCAAGCGAATGTCCGACATCATGGCGCTGCGAAGGTGCGATAAGCGCCTCAATTCTTTGAAAAGCGTCCGTCGCATAGGCGGCAAGGCGCAAGGAATGCCTACCTTTGCGCGCCCTACAGTAGGGGCGCCCGCCTACCCTACCCTACGCGCATGGAAATCCACAAGGCAGAGTTTGTGTCCAGCTTCACGGCGGAAAACCAGTGCCCGAAAACGGGCTGGCCAGAATTCGCCTTCATCGGGCGCTCGAACGTGGGCAAATCATCGCTCATCAACCTGCTCACCGGGCGTAAGGGCTTAGCCAAAGTGTCGGCCACGCCGGGTAAGACGCAGCTGATCAATTTTTTCAACATCAACGACCGGTGGTATTTAGTGGATTTGCCCGGCTACGGCTATGCAAAGGTGTCGAAAAGCCGGCAGCGCCAGTTGGCCGGCATGATTGAGGGCTACTTGGCCAAACGCCAGCAGTTGGCCCTGGCTTTTGTGCTCATTGACGCCAACGTGCCGCCGAAGCAGGCAGACCTGGATTTTATCAACAACATGGGCGAGTGGCAGGTGCCTTTCGCCTTGGTTTTCACCAAAACCGACCGCCACAAGAAAGGCGTCCATCAGGCCGACAACATCGCCGCTTTTCTGGAGGCTTTGAGCCAGACCTGGGAGCCGTTGCCGCCGCATTTTTTGTCTTCGTCCGTTACCGGTGCGGGCCGCGCCGAAATTCTCGACTACATTGCGCAGGTTTTGCGCAGCCTTCCCACCTGAAACACACGAGAGCCGTGAAAAAGGACTTAGTCATTTATCCACACCTATACGAAAACATGGAGGACTGGCCCACCTATAAATTGAGTCAGGATCGGGCCAATTTCATCCGCGAAATCGAGGAGGTAACGTTTCAGCGCCTGTCGTCGCGCAAGTTTCAGGCGATGGTGGATACGCTGACGAAGACGATTTACCAGGAGCGCATTCGCATCAAGGAGTCGCCCTGGAAGGTGGATCCGCCCAACGAGCGCGTGTTTTGGAGCAAGGTGAGCAAGCGGCTCATTCAGCGGTCGCTCGACCGGCCAGAGGAGGAAGCGCGCGCAGAGGCCGAGGAAGTGTTGCGCCTCATCATCCACCGCTACGCCGAGGAGATTGTGGGCACGTTCCGCATCTCGACGTTTCGCTTCGCGCGGCGTTTTCTGACAGTGTTTTTCAACCGTCTGTTCAATGCGGCTGTGGACAAGAGCATCGCCAGCCTGTGGCGCGGGCGGCGGCAATTGTACGAGCGGCTCAACGTTGTGGGCGACATCGAGACGGTGCGCAGCCTGTTTCGACACGGCACGGTGGTCGTCGTGCCTACGCATTCGAGCAACTTAGACTCTATTCTGGTAGGCTACGTGATGGATCAAATCATGGGCCTGCCCTCCTTTTCCTACGGCGCCGGGCTAAACCTGTACAATTTTGGGCCAGCCGCCTATTTCATGAACCGGCTGGGTGCTTACCGGGTAGATCGGCGCAAGAAAAACATCATTTATTTAGAGACGCTCAAGACGATGAGTCGTCTGAGCATCCAGCGGGGGGTGAACAGCCTGTTCTTCCCCGGCGGTACGCGCGCCCGCTCAGGCGAGCTGGAACGCGAGCTGAAACTGGGCCTGCTGGGCACCACCGTGGAGGCGCAGCGCGCCCTGTGTCAGCAAGGCTCAGACCGAAAAGTGTTCATCGTGCCCATGGTGCTCAGCTACCACTTCGTGCTTGAAGCGCCCTTCCTTATCGAAGAATACCTGCGCAGCGTGGGCAAAGAACAGTACCTGCGCCTGCGCGACGAAAGCTATAGCGTGCGCAGCTGGTTCCGATACATATGGCGCTTCTTCTCCACCACCAGCGACATCGCCGTCAGCGTGGGCAAACCCATGGACGTCGTGGGCAACTTCGTGGACGCCCAGGGCCGCAGCTACGACCGCTTCGGCAACGAGGTGGACATCCGCGACTACTTCCGCGACGTGCATGGCGACATTAACGAAGACAAACAGCGCGAAAACGAATACACCCGACTGCTGGCCGAGCGCTTAGTGGAACGCTACGCTGTGGACAACATTGTCCTGAGCAGCCAATTGGTGGCTTTTGCTGTATTTGAAATCCTGGCGCACCAGCACCCGCGCCTCGACCTCTTCGGCCTGCTCCGCCTGCCCCCTGACGACTACCGCTTCCCGTTCCGAGCCGTCGCCGAGGTGGTAGAGCAAATGCAACGGCAACTCTTCGAATGGGAAGCCGAAGGCAAAATCAAACTCTCCGAAGAAGTGCGCTGGCCCGCGCCCGAAGTAGTGCGCCACGGCGTAAGCAAACTGGGCGTCTTCCACCGCGAAAAACCGCTCTACTTTGTCAAAGAAGAGGCCATCGTTTCCTCAGACTTTCGCGTGCTCTACTTTTATCACAACCGCCTCAAAAACTACGGCTTAGAAAAAGCTGTTCAATGGAAATCCGAAGAAATCGAAGTCTGGCGAAATGAGTAATCACCCCCGCGCCAGCCCGCCAAGACCATTATTTTTCATTTCCCATTTTTCATTTTTCACTTTCCATTTTTCACTTTCCACTTTCCATTTTTCACTTCCCACATGTATTCCAACCTCCACATCGAACACCGCGACGGCATAGCCGTTGTTACAATCAGCCGCGAGAAGGCGCTAAACGCGCTGAATACGGCTACGATGGCCGAGTTACGCCATTTTTTTGGCGAGGAAGGGCCGGCGCTATCGGGCTTGAAGGGCGTTGTCCTGACGGGCGCGGGTGAGAAGGCCTTCGTGGCCGGGGCCGACATCACGGAGTTTAGCCGCCTGAATGCGGCTGAGGGTGCGGCGTTTGCGCGCAGCGGTCAGCAGGTTTTTGATCTCATTGAGCGTTTTCCGCGTCCGGTAGTGGCGGCAGTGAACGGTTTTGCCCTGGGCGGCGGTTGCGAGCTGGCCATGGCCTGCCATTTGCGCGTGGCGGGCGAGCGGGCGCGTTTTGGGCAGCCCGAAGTCAACTTAGGGTTGATACCGGGCTACGGCGGCACGCAGCGGCTGATTCGCTACATAGGTCGGACGAAAGCGCTGGAGTTGCTCCTGACAGCCGACATGGTGGGCGCAGAGGAGGCGCTGCGGCTGGGTTTAGTCAACTACGTCGTGCCCGCTGGCGAAGAAGTGGCTAAAGCGTGCGAATTGATCGAGAAAATTGCTGCAAAAGCGCCGGTGGCTATCGCCAAAGTTATCGAGTGCGTCAACGCCTATTTTTCGCCGGGCGCCGATGGCTTTGCATTGGAAGCCGAGGCTTTTGGTGCGTGTTGCGATACCGAGGACTTCCGCGAGGGCGTGAGCGCTTTCATGGAGAAGCGCGCGGCGCGTTTTCAGGGGAGGTGATGGATGTCATTTTATAGAGCAATCAAAACCAGTTCAGGCCATTGGCGGCGTATCTGACCTTTGCCGCGCATCTTTATCCTTGAGTGGGTTGTTTTATGGGCATGAATGCAAAATACATCGAGACCGACGTCATCATCATCGGTGCAGGGCCGGTGGGTTTGTTCGCCGTGTTTGAGGCCGGGCTGCTGAAAATGCGCTGTCATTTGATAGACATTTTGCCACAGCCGGGTGGTCAGCTTACCGAGATTTATCCGAAGAAACCTATCTACGACATTCCGGGCTATCCCAGCGTGCTGGCAGGCGAGCTGGTGCAAAACCTGCTGAAGCAGATCGAGCCGTTTCGTCCAGGCTTCACGCTGGGCGAGCGCGCCGAAGTGCTGGAGCGCCAGGCCGACGGCCGTTGGCGCGTCATCACCGACCGCGGCACAGTGCACGTGGCCCCTGCAGTGTTCATCGCTGGCGGGTTGGGTTCGTTTGAGCCGCGCAAGCCGCCTATCGGCAACATCGGCGACTACGAGAACGGCCGCGGGGTGGCCTACTACGTGCGCAACCCAGAAGATTACCGCGGCCAGCGCGTCGTCATTGCCGGTGGCGGCGACTCGGCGTTGGACTGGACAATTTACTTAGCCGACGAGGCAGCTGCCCTGACCTTAGTGCACCGGCGCAGCGAATTCCGCGGCGCGCCCGACTCCGTCGAAAAGGTGCAGGAGTTGGCCCGGCAGGGCCGCATCCGCCTCATCACCAATGCCCAGGTGGTGGGCCTCAGCGGCAACGGACGTCTGGAGCGCGTTACCATTCAACACGACACCGACGGCGCTTTTGAGGCCGATACCGATTACTTCCTCCCACTCTTCGGCCTGACCCCCAAGCTTGGCCCGATCGGCGAATGGGGGCTGCAATTGCAAGACGGTGCTATCGCGGTTAACACCTATGATTATAGCACCAACCTGCCGGGCGTGTTTGCCATCGGCGACGTCAATACCTATCCAGGTAAATTAAAACTCATCCTGTGCGGCTTCCATGAAGCTACTTTAGCCTGTCAATCGGCCTTCAAAGTGGTCAACCCCGGCAAAAAACTCTCCTTCAAGTACACTACCGTTACCGGCATCGAAGGGCTGCCGGTGGAAACGCCGGCTTAATCCAGCCGTTCTCTCGAATCGCTCATGCCCGAACACGCCATCATCGTTACGGTCATTGACCGCGAAAACCAACCGCATACCTTAGAAGCGCCCACCGATATGGGGCTGAATCTGATGGAGTTGTGCAAGAGCTATGGCCTGCCCGTCAAAGGCACGTGCGGCGGCATGGCCCTGTGCGCCTCTTGCCACGTGTACGTCCTGAGCCAACACGCGCTGCCCGAACCGTCGGACGACGAACTGGCCATGCTCGACTCGGCCTTCTTTGTGCAGCCCAACAGCCGCTTAGGCTGCCAGATCCGCCTGCGCGACGAACTCGATGGATTACAGGTACAATTAGCGCCCGAGTCGGAATAATGCGGGCTTTCATCTAATTTTCCCCAAAGCGGGCCACAACAGCCCGTTCTTTGAAGCCTCATTTCAAAAACCCTTATCCATTCGCGCGCTATGGGTCAGTTCTTCAAATTTCTATTCGCCTCCTGCTTGGGCACATTCTTAGCTCTGCTGTTGCTCTTCTTCGTCGCTCTCGGCTCGCTGACGAGCTTGGCCTCAAAAGGTTTGGAAAAAGCCAAAGTGGACGTTAAGCCGAATTCCGTCCTGGAATTAACCTTAGACGACTTGGTTCCAGAGAAGACCAATAACGTACCCGTCTCGCCTTTTGAATTAGAGCAAAAGGACATCCTGGGGCTGCATGACATCCTTCGAGCCATTCGGAAGGCCAAAGAAGACCCTGACATCAAAGGCATTTACCTGAACAAAGTCGCTCCCATGATGGGCCAGGCCTCGGCCGATGCGCTGCGCGAGGCGATACAAGACTTTCGCTCGTCGGGCAAATTCGCAGTGGCCTATGCGCACATGTACAGCCAGGGCGGTTACTACATAGCCTCCGCTGCCGACGAGGTGCTGCTCAACCCTATCGGCGGCGTGGACTTCCGCGGGCTATCGAGCACGATCCTGTTCTTTAAGGGCATGCTGGACAAGCTGGACGTCCAGATGCGCATTTTTTACGCCGGCAAGTTCAAAAGCGCTACCGAGCCGTTCCGCTCGGATAAGATGAGCCCTGAAAACCGCCTGCAGGTGCGCGAATACGTAACGGCGCTGTACGAAAATATGCTTGCCGACATCAGCGCCAGCCGCAAAATACCTGCCGACTCGCTGCGCCGCATTGCCGAGAACTTCGACGGGCGCACGGCTCAGGGCGCGCTCAGCAGCCGCTTAGTGGACCGCTTGGCCTACGAAGACGAAGCGCTCGAACGCCTCAAGGAGCGCTTAGGGCTGGGCAAGGACGACAAACTGCACCGCGTCAAAGTAGAGGACTACTTCGCTGCCCGCGTCAAGAAGATTGACCTGAAAAACAAGGATAAAATCGCCGTCGTCTATGCCGAGGGAGGCATCGCCGACGGAGACAAGGGCGAAGCAGGCGAGGTGTTGGATGGTCCCTATGTGAAAATGCTGCGCAAAATTCGCAGCGACAAGGCGATCAAGGCCATCGTTCTGCGCATCAACTCGCCTGGCGGCAGCGTGCTGGCCAGCGAAAACATCCTGCGCGAAATCAACCTGTGCCGCGAAGCGGGCAAACCCGTTGTCGTCAGCATGGGCGACGTGGCCGCCTCTGGCGGCTACTACATCGCGTGCCAGGCCGACAGCATCTTCGCCGAACCCACCACCATCACCGGCTCTATTGGAGTGTTTGGCCTGATTCCTATCTTGCAAAACACGATGAAAAACAAACTGGGCATCACGGCAGACACCGTGCGCACCCAGCGCTACTCCGCTCTGGGAACGCCATTCTTCGACTTCTCGCCGGACGAAAGCCGCCTCATCCAGGCGCAAATAGACCGCATCTACGCCGACTTTCTGGAGCGCGTGGCCAAAGGGCGCAAGATGACGCCCGAACAGGTGCATGAAATTGCCCAGGGCCGTGTCTGGGCGGGCCAAAAAGC
>JANWVR010000046.1 GCA_025056735.1 Saprospiraceae bacterium | reverse complement strand
GTCGTTTCGTCCGACGGAGGGTTGTCGGACGATGGGTTGTGGGCGGGTGGTGGGTCGCTGGCCGGCCTCGGCGCCGGCGCGTTGGGCGGCGCGTTGGGTTTCGGTCATGGCTTCCTCTACGGGGCGCCGGTTGGTCATCATACGCATGCGGTTGAGGGCGGCCTGTTGGTTTCGCCGGGCTTCTTCACGGCGGGCCTGTTCCATCTGGCGTTCGTCGGGCAGCATGAGCGAGCCTTTGAGCAGGAAGGAGGTTACCTGTGCGTTGATCTGGCCGATGAGGGCCTCAAAGAGTTTGTAGGCCTCCATTTTATAGATGACTAAGGGGTCTTTTTGTTCAAAAGAGGCGCCTTGTACGGAGTCTTTGAGGTCGTCAATGTTGCGCAGGTGTTCTTTCCAGGCTTCGTCTATGAGGGCTAGGGTGGCGACTTTTTCGATGTCGTGCATGATGCTTTTGCCCTGGGTACGGAGGGCTTCTTCGATATCCACGCTAATGTTGAGGCCCAGCGTTCCGTCAGTGAAGGGCACCAGGACGCGCTTGTAGCGGTCTCCTTCGCGGGCGTGGACGTCGCGGATGAGCGGCAGCAGGCGCTCGGAAATTTGCTGGCGCTTGAGGGCGTAGAGGTCGAAGACTTGTTTTTGGAAAGTCTCGATGACGATTTCTTCGCGTTCGCTTTTGAACCACAGCGGGTCCATTTGCGGGTCAATGCCGATGAGGCGAATGGCGTCTAAGCGGAAGGTATCGAAGTCGCCAGCTTCGCGGTGGACGAGCACCAATTCGGTGGTGATGGCGATGAAGGCGTTGTTGATGTCCACCGAGAGGCGGTCGCCGAAGAGGGCGTTTCGGCGTTTTTTATAGATGGCCTCGCGCTGGATGTTCATCACGTCGTCGTATTCGAGCAGGCGTTTGCGGATGCCGAAGTTGTTTTCCTCGACGCGCTTTTGGGCGCGTTCGATGGACTTGGTAACCATGGGGTGCTGGATGACGTCGCCCTCTTTGTGGCCCATTTTATCCATGAGGCTGGCGACTCGCTCGCTCTGGAACAGGCGCATGAGGGTGTCTTCCAGTGAGACGAAGAACTGCGAAGAGCCGGGGTCGCCTTGGCGTCCAGCGCGTCCGCGCAGCTGGCGGTCTACGCGGCGGCTTTCGTGGCGTTCGGTGCCGATGATAGCCAGGCCGCCAGCTTCCTTGACACCGGGGCCGAGTTTAATGTCGGTACCGCGGCCGGCCATGTTGGTAGCAATGGTAACCTTGCCGGCTAAGCCTGCTTCAGCCACGATTTCGGCCTCGCGTTGGTGTTGCTTGGCGTTCAGCACGTTGTGCTCGATGCCGCGCAGGCGCAGCATGCGTGAGAGCAGTTCCGAGATTTCCACCGAAGTGGTGCCCACCAGTACCGGGCGTCCGGCATTGCGCAGGCGGACGATTTCCTCAATGACGGCGTTGTATTTCTCGCGCGCCGTTTTGAAAACGAGGTCATCCTTGTCTTCGCGAATGACCTTGCGGTTGGTCGGAATGACGACGACGTCGAGCTTGTAGATGTCCCAGAACTCTTTGGCTTCCGTTTCGGCTGTGCCGGTCATGCCGGCCAGCTTGTGGTACATGCGGAAGTAGTTCTGCAGAGTGATGGTGGCGTAGGTCTGAGTGATTTCGCCTACTTTGACGTTTTCTTTGGCTTCGATGGCCTGGTGCAGACCGTCAGAATAGCGGCGGCCTTCCATGATGCGGCCCGTCTGCTCGTCCACGATTTTGACCTCGCCTTCGGGTGTTACGATGTACTCGTTGTCTTTCTCGAAGAGGGCGTACGCCTTAAGGAGTTGCTGTACCGCGTGGATGCGCCGGCTTTTAACCCCATACTCCTGAGAAAGGCGCTCTTTGGCTTCTGCCTTTTCGGCAGGCGACAGGCTGAAGTTGTTGTCAATATTGACTAACTCAGAGCCGATGTCGGGCAGGACGAAGAAGTTGGGGTCGTTGTTGAAGCGGCTCAAGAAGTCCAGCCCTTTATCGGTGAGTTCGACGCTGCGGTTTTTTTCATCAATGTGGAAGAGCAGTTCGCGGTCTACTTCGGGCATGCGCTTGCTGTTTTCCTGCATGTAGTAGTCTTCGGTTTTTTGCAGGAGCACTTTGACGCCCTCTTCGCTAAGGAATTTGATGAGCGGACGATACTTAGGCAGGGCGCGATGGGCGCGCAGGAGGGGCAGGCCGGCGCCGCCCTCTTCGTAGCCGAGTTCGCCGGCGGCAAAGCGCTTGCGAGCCTCGCTAAGGAACTGATTGGCCAGCCGGATTTGCTCTTCGTACAAGCGTTTGACGGTGGGGTTCAAGTCCACGTATTCCTGGTCTTCGACGCCGCGCGTGACGGGGCCGGAGATGATGAGCGGGGTACGGGCTTCGTCAATGAGCACGGAGTCCACTTCGTCTACGATGGCGTAGTGGTGCTTGCGCTGCACGAGTTCGTCGGCGCTGATGACCATATTATCGCGCAGGTAGTCGAAGCCGAATTCGGCGTTGGTACCGAAGGTGATGTCGCACTGGTAAGCCTGCGCGCGCTCGGGCGAGTGGGGGCGATATTTGTCAATACAGTCCACTGTCAGGAAAAGGAACTCGTAGATAGGGCCAACCCACTCCTGGTCGCGGCGAGCCAGGTAGTCGTTGACAGTAACGACGTGCACGCCCTGCCCCGACAGGCCGTTGAGGTAGGCCGGTAGGGTGGCCACAAGGGTTTTGCCTTCGCCGGTAGCCATTTCTGCGATTTTGCCCTCGTGCAAAACGATGCCGCCGATGAGTTGCACGTCGTAATGCACCATGTTCCACACGATATCTCCGCCGGCGGCAACCCAGCGATTTTTCCAGATAGCTTTGTCGCCCTCGATGCGCACGTACGTTTTGCCGGGCCGGGTAGCGAGCTGGCGATCGTGCTCAGTGGCCGTAACGACGATCTCGTCGTTTTCCGCAAAGCGACGGCTGGTTTCTTTCACTACAGCAAAGGCCTCTGGTAAAATATCTGATAAAACTTCCTCGAGCAGTCGGTCGCGCTCTTTGCGCAATTCGTCCACCTGTTTGAAGAGGGCCTCTTTTTCATGAAAATCTTCTGTGTCCAGCGCCTCCTGGTTCACCTGTGCGATCTCGGCGTCTATGTCGCTCAGGTATTCGGCGATACGCTGACGAAATTCGAGCGTCTTTTGGCGCAGCTCGTCGTTGCTGAGTGAGCGATATTGTTCAAAGTACCGATTAATCTCGACCACGGTGCCGTCGTAGCGGCCCATATCGCGCTCTTGCTTGGTGCCGAGTATTTTTTTGAGTAATCCTAACATGTTTGCCTGTTGTGCGTGAATGCGGTTGGGGGAAGGCTGTCAGAAAGGCGTCGCTGTGCAAAAATATCGCTCGCATTGGCCTTTTGGCGCTGCAAAGGTAGTGTTCGCCGGCGGGCGAGAGCGTTAACGTCTGCACATTTCGTTCCAGGGAGATTAGGACAGACAAAATGGCAGAAAGGATTAAGGGATTGAGTTATCTCCTGCAGAGGTGGCGTTTTTGATTAGAATGCTTCCCCGGTAAACAGATAAAACGCCGGTCCTTCGCGCGTAAGGCCCATATCAAACCGGACAAAGATGTCTTTCTTGGGGAAGATCAGGTAGCGCAGTCCTACCCCGCCTGCCCAGCGCACATGGCGCAACGATAAGGCTGAGAACGACGGCGCTACGGCGCCTACGCCAAAGAAAGCTGCTGCTCCGAGGTACTTGCTGAACGGTAGGGGCAGGAAACGGTACTCTGCCTGTGCGGCATAATAATGACGGTCGCGATAGCGACCGGTATAGTAGCCGCGCATTAAGGACTCGTTACCCATAAGGCTCAATTGATTGAAAGGAGCCTCACCCTCGACAATACTGCCCAGCGCCTGGAGGGCCAGCACTTGTCCGCGTCCCATATTTTTATAGCGGCGCACTTCGGCAAAATAAAGATTGAAGCCATAGTCGCTGCCCCAAGCACGGTCGTAGTGGAGCCAGGAGAGCTCGGCAAACCACCCATTGCGCGTGTTGAGCATATTGGGGCGCGAGTCGTAAACGGTGCCCATCCCTATGCCAAAGTTGGTAGAACCCTCTGCGCCTGGAGGGAGTGGGCGGGTAAGGTGTTCGCCACCGAAGTCTACGCGCGACAGCGACTGGATGTCTATCTCCGGGCCGAAAAACCAGTTGGGCGCTAGGCGGTGGAAAGCGCGCTGCCGCATCAAGAAGTACGTACCGTTTACGACGGTCGGAGCCTTAGCGGGCGCTTCTGGCCCAACCCCATAATAGAGCAACGGGAAGCGTTGGAAGCGCAGGCGGCCCAGTACGATCCATTGGTCGCGGTCGGTATAAATGGCGTTGTCCAACCATATCCCATACTGTGCGCGCAGGGTACCGAAACCAAAGAGCGTGACTTCGCTCAGTCGGTTGCGCTGAGGGTCGTTCTTAGCGTGAAAGAGGATGGAGCCGGCGGCTCCGAATTCCCAGCTCGTTTCGGGTGAGTAGCCTAAAGTAGGATACAGCAGGAAACGCGGTTTATCGGCAGGTCGGTCGTCGTGCGTAAATTGTGCAATAAGGCGATTAAACCATCGGTCTGTGGAGTCCGAAGGGGCAGCCAACAGGTATGTTACATACGCCGGCAGGGTCAGTACGAATAACGATAGTAAGAGTCTTCTCATGAACATCAATCTTGCTTCACCCTCTTTTCCTACCATAACGATGCCAGGGTGCGTGCTGTTGGGTGTTTGTCGGATGCAAATACAGAAAATTAACGCAGGTTTTTGTCGGGCGCTCTCTGTGCGTGCTCCCGCACTTTCGCGCGCTTGCGCGTTTCTGCAGGCCTTGCAGCCGAGGCCGTACTTGGGCTATGAAAAAAGCCATCCCGTCTTCCGACGAAATGGCGCAACATAACCATGAAAACAATTAACCAATCAAATGCTAAGCTCTTTGCCGCATTATTGCTTTAAAAAATCGTGCCAAATGCGGCGTTTGCGTTTGCTTAGCATAGGTGTCTCAGAGTAGAAACTCTTGCCGTAGCGCGGAGTAGGCGTTACTAAGGCCCAGTGCTGCGCTGCCCTTGTGGAGGGCGGTTACGTCTGAGCTGGTCTTCGCCGTTCGACGCACGCTTGTTGGCAAAGTCGAATCCGAGGGTGAGGAAAAAGACGTTGGCCTGATAGTTTCGGTATGGCTGCGTTTCAACACCCTGGGCATTTTTTGTTGTAAAATTCGGGTTGAAGAAGTTGTTGAAGAAATACTGTACCTTGACGTTGAGCGACCTACGGAAGTGGAAGCCTGCGAAAGCAGCGGTTGTAAATTGCGGCACGCGTTCGCTAAACCACTCATTGAACTTCGTCTTTTTGCGGCGGTTGCCGTCGGGGAAGTACTTCTCCTTGTAATTAAAGGGAAGGCCGAACTCACCGCCGAAATAGAAGAACTGGCCGTTGCGCATGTTGCCCAGTTTGATGCCCAACGGCAGGCCAAGCATGTAAATCCGGCGTTTGAAATAGTCTTCTTTGCCGACGCTGTCTTTCGTGATGAGGCCGATGTTGCGAATGTTCCACCCGAGGAAGACACCGGCCCCGTTGGCAAAGTCCCAGTTGAAGTTGCTGCCGAAGTTGAAAACAGGAGACCAGCGTAGGGCAGGGCGTACTTCTCGACCGTTCATTTCAACGGTGGCTAAGGACAAAATACCGCCATCGCCGCCGGAAGACCAGTAAGTTGTCAGGCGCTGTTGCGAGGGCGGCTTTTTCTGAGGCTGAGCCAAGCTGGGAGCATAGCTAAACAAGAATGCAAGCCCTAAGAGTATGGGCGTTTTTAATGGCTTTAACATAAAAAATCAAGTTGAGTGAGTGAGGATGTTTTGCGCGAATAAGGACAACACGAGACCGCACGTTAGCAAGACGCTGCGAATAAAAACTGAGCGCCTTCGCGCCCTGGCGGTGGCAGTATCTATTCGTTACCGATCGGCGTTTTTAGCGAAGTCACCAGCTTTGACGAAAGTTAGTTTGGCGTAGCTCAAATACTTTCGGACGGTTTGGCTGACCTGCTCGGGTGAAAGTTTTTCAACCTTTTGCTCCAATTCGGCATCCCAGTTGAGGGTGCGTCCATAGGCCAAATAGCTGTTGAGCGTTTGAGCCAAAGTGCCATCGGAAGAGCGGTCCACGCGGCGCGATTTGAGCCAGCCGGTTCGGGCGGCTTCGACTTCTTCGGCAGTAAATCCGTCGCGTACGACGCGCTCGATTTCTTCGCGGAAGGCCGTTTCCAAACGCGCTAAATTGACAGGATTATAGATCATAAAGGCGAAGAAGCTACCTGATTTGTCTAAAGCACTGGCGCCAAAACTAGCACTAACGCTGTAGCTGAGGCCATCTCGTTGGCGGATACGAGTAGCCAAGCGCGAGTTGAGAAAGCCGCCGCCGATAATTTGGCCGCCGAGCACTAAAGCCGGATAATCTGGGTCGTCATTGCGCATAGGGAAGCCCAGGCCAGCTAAATAGACGGCATTGGGCTTGTCAGGAGTCTGGACGGTTTCCGTCTTCACCGGCACGGGCTCATAGTCCTGCGCGATGCGCGTGTAAGGCGCCGGGCTTTTCCAATCGCCAAAGGTTTCGCGCAGCGTTTTTTCGATTTCTTTCGAGTCAAAATCGCCCACGATGGCGCAAGTGGCATAAGTAGCGCCATAAAAGCGCCGGTAGAAGTCGCGTACCTGATCCAGCGTAACGGCCTGAGCAGCTGCGATTTCCTCTTCGATGCTCATGACCCGCCGCGGGTCGCCCACGGGATATTCGGGGCGGGAGAGCCGGTTGTACGTATTGGCTCCCAGCGCCATGGGATCGCTCTTTTGCGACTCTAATCGGGTGATGTATTCCTTTTTCAATTTCTCGAACTCCTCACCGGGGAACGACGGCTGCCGGAGCATTTCGCCGGCCAGACGGATGGCTTCGACCACGTGGGCGCGGTCGGTTTCGATGCTAACGCGGGCCGATGAAGCGCCGCCGCTAATAGAGATGCGTGCTTTGAGGCGGTCTTGTTCGGCTTTCAGTTCCGCCAACGTGCGTTTTTGCGTGCCGCGGTTGAGCATCGAGGCGGTCATGCTGCCGATGGTTACCTTTCCGTGGAGGCTTTTCAGATCGCCCATATAAACGGTCATTACCACATTGACGCTTTCGCCGCGGGTCTTTTTGGGCAATAAGGCGTATTTCATGCCGTTGGGCAATTGGCCGCGCTTCGTTCGTCGCTCGATATTATCAGGGCTGGGGTCGAAGTCTTCGCCCTGGGCAATAGCCTCACGGCCTTTGTAATCTTTGAGCAGCTCCTCTACATCGGGCGCAGGCGGCACTTCGACGCGGTCAGGCGTCTTGTCAGGGATGAAAAAGCCCAGCGTGCGGTTGGCTTCTTTAAAGTAATAGGCGGCCACGCGGGCAACGTCTTCGGGCGTTACTTTTTCGATGCGGTCGCGGTAAAGGAAGGCTAAGCGCCAGTCTCCTGTCCCAATGTAATTGCTTAGGCTGATGCCGATGCGGTCGGACTGTCGGAAGGCTAATTCCCAGTTTTTGAGCAGGCGTTTTTTGGCCTGCTCCACCTCGTCGCGGGTGGGCGGGTTGCCTTTCAGTTTTTCCAGCTCAGCCAACAAGATGTTTTTTACGTCGTCGAGCGATTGGTCTAAGGCCACTTCAGCTGTGAAGCCCGTAGCGCCTCCCTCAGCATAGCCGCTGGCCGAACCAAAAACAGAGACGGCTTTTTTCGTCTCTACTAAGGCTTTGTACAAGCGGCCGGTAGGGTCGTCGGTAAGCAAGTCGGCCAGGACGACTAAAGGCGCATAGTCGGGATGCGAACCCGCAGGTGTGCGAAAAGCAACGGCAAACAGCTGTACGTCGCCCACGCGGCGCACCACGACCTGGCGCTCGCCATCTTGCACCGGCTCGCGCGTGTACGTGGGAATGATCTTGCGCTCGGGTTTAGGTATAGGACCAAAGTACTGATGCACCAGCTCCAGCGTGCGTTGCTCATCAATCTTGCCGGCTATGATGAGCACCGCGTTGTCGGGCTGGTAGTACTGCTTATAAAACGCTTGCAGACGCTCGATGGGTGCGCCCTCGATGTCGGATTTCTCGCCAATGGTGGACTTGCCATAATTGTGCCATTGGTACATGGCCGCCATCATGCGCTTATTGAGCACGTTGTACGGGTTGTTTTCCCCCATTTCATATTCGTTGCGCACTACCGAGAATTCGCTCTCTAAGTCCTTGCGGGCAATAAACGAATTGACCATGCGGTCGCTCTCCAGGTCAAGCGCCCAGCGCAGATTATCTTCAGTGGCCTCGAAGGTCTCAAAGTAGTTGGTGCGGTCGAACCAGGTCGTCCCATTGGGCCGCGCGCCGCGTTCGGTCAGCTCCTGCGGGATGTTCGGATGGCGCGGCGTGCCTTTGAATACTAAATGCTCCAGTAAGTGTGCCATGCCCGTCTCGCCGTAGTTCTCGTGGCGCGAGCCGACTTTGTAGGTGATGTTCACCGTAATCGTTGGCTTCGACGGGTCGGGAAATAACAAGACGCGCAGACCGTTGGGCAGGCTATACTCGGTGATACCTTCTATCGAGGTAACTTTCTTCATCCCCGGCGGTAGCCGAAGTTCTTTTTGCTGTGCAAACAGGGAGGCCGAAAATACCCACCCCAGCAGGCAGGCCATAAGGGAAAGACGGATCGGAAGCAAAAACTTCATAAGCATAAGAGTTGGGTGAAGTGAATACTGCGGAAAAACTGCTTCAGCGATAATGTTACTGCAATGTTATAACTCCACCTGTACGTTCGGACGAGAATAGACCATTTTCAGGGTGGGAGGTTGCATTTTTTCGACCAGAAAGCACTCGCCTGAATGCTCTAATATGCCTTCTGCCTTGCAGGGAGGAGCTGCTGCTCATTCCGCTGGGAACGGCTCAAAAGCGAGCGGTAGGAAACACGACGGCTAAAAACAAGGCGCGCCAGCCGGGTTTTTTAAACCGGCTGGCGCGCCTATAAGCAAGAATTAACGCTCATCGAACTACGGTAACATCGCCGCGATAAAGCAAGACCCGTCCGTCCAAGAATTTCACCTCAATGACATACACATAAACACCGGGCTGAACATATTGGCCTTTATAGCGACCGTCCCAGCCCTCGCCCAAGTCGTTGTTGTTCGGATAGAAGTTAGTGCGCTCATATACCTGGTTGCCCCAGCGGTCGAAGATGCGCATGTAATTGATGATCTCAACGCCCAGCCCAACGTTGGGATTGAAATGGTCATTCAAGCCGCGCGTGTTGCCAGGCTTGAAGACGTTCGGAATATAGACGTTGCGGTTGGGGTCAACATTGATTAAGATAGATCCAGTTCCCGAACAGCCGTTGGCGTCATAGACGGTAAGCGTATATCGCTGCGACTCAAAAGTGCGTACGTAAGGCTCTAAGACTTTAGGATTGCTCAGCAGGTTTGCGGGCTGCCACACGAAAGTATCCACGTTAGCGCCCGTAATGATGGGGATGAGCTGGAAGAGCGTATCGCCCAGCTCGATTTCCACTTCTGCCGGATCGAAGGTAACCACGATGGGCGCGGGCTCGAAGACGAAGAACGAGTCGGTGCGCTCGCAGCCTACGCGATCGATATAGGTGATGAAATGCTTACCGCCGCTGATGCTTATGGGGAAGTTAGGCGACAGGTAAACGCCAAAATCAATGCTATACTGATAAGGCGCTCCAGCGCCGCCAATGATAGTATCAATGTAGAGCGTTGTTTCTTCACCGTGGCACTGAATAGGTTCCAGCGGCAGGAAGGAGCCAACGATGGGAGGCGGGTCGCTTAGGATGAAGAATTTTACCTCAGTGCAGCCCTTGCTATCGGTTACCGTGACGGTGTATGTGCCAGCAGTCAGATTCTTGAGAGGGTTCGTATCCCCCACCGGGCCACTGATACCGGACCATTTGTAGGTATAACCGGGTGTGCCTTTGCTCACGGAGATCGTGATCTGTCCGTCGTTGCTTCCGAAGCATTTAGGTGGGGCCAGGCCACCGGTCGGTGTAGTTATTTGGATTTGCTCGGGCTGGACAATGGTCGTATTAAAGACTCGACGGCAGCCGCGGTTATCCGTCAGGGTCAGGGTAACGGGGCCTGCGGATAAGTTTGTGGCGGTTGGGAACGTCTGGCCATTACTCCACAGGTAGCTGTAAGGTTGGCCATTGCCGCCTCCGGCCGTAACGCGCGAGCGCCCATCGGAGGCGCCGAAGCAGGAGACAGAGTCGTTGGCGAAGGAGGCTGTCAGGGCAGGTGGCGCCCCGATCTGCACCGAGTCAATGCGGAAGCACCCGTTGAGCGGGTCGCGGACGATGATGGTGTTGAATCCCGCGCACAAGTCGGCGCGCAGGGAGTCGGTGCCGCCATCTTTCCATTCAAAATCAAAGTTGGCCCGCGTGGGCGGCGTTGTATTGTAGAAAACCACCAGTTCTACGCCCCCGTCGCAGGTATCAATGCAGCGCGTGGGCCGAATGTTGTTGTACTGGATGACGATGGCGGGTGGGTTGGGCAGCACGAACGTGCGCACCAACGTGCAGTTGCGCGTATCCGTGACCGTAACGGTGTAGGTGCCGGCTGGTATAGGAAAGACGACCGGCGTATTCTGGTTGTTTGACCAGTTGTACAGATAGCCTGGATTACCGCCCTGGACGGTGATAGCGATGCTGCCATCCACGCCGCCATTGCAGGTGGGTTGTCGTAGCAGGCTGTCGGTGATGGCTAAGGGTTGCTTGCCCGCCAGCGATACCGTCTGGGTATTGGTACAGCCTTGTGCGTCTCGTACAGTGACGGTGTAGGTGCCGCCCGTCAGCTGGCAGACTTGTGCAGTCGTGCCAATTTGAGCGCCGGCAGCATTTGTCCACACGATAGAAGTTGCCGTAGGTGCGATGACGCGTAAGCAGCCGTCCGCGCCGCAAACGACGCGCACGGAGTCAATGCCGGTGATGGGCGGTGCACTGGGCAGGGCAAGGATGACCACTGCTGAGTCGGAGCAGCCATTGGCATCGCGCACGGTAACCGTGTAAGTGCCCGGGCCAAGGTTAGACAGGCTATCTACCGGCGGCAGCGTTTGCGGCGGTTCCGATTTCCAGGTGTAGGTATATCCGCTGCCAGTACCGCCGGAAGCAGATACCTTGATTCTACCGCTGGTGGGCTGCGTACACAGCGGGTTGGCCTGCGACACCACCGTAACATCCACAGGCGGCGGGTCGGTCAAGTTGTAGGTTGCCGTAGCAGAACAACCCGACACCGCTTCGAGTACTGTAACCTCAAATCGGCCGCCCGGCAGCTGCGATAGCCGGGAGCGTTCGTTGACATTAAACTGCGGATATGGTCCCGGCGGCGTCGGCGGTATAGGCGTCCAGACAAAGGCATAGAAGGTAGCCAGCGGATTAGGGAAAGGCGGTGTAGCGACAGCATCTACTTCGATAACGCCAGTGCGCTGCCCTGCGCAGTTAGGGCTCACTAAGGTTACAAGATTGAGCTTGAAGCTGCGTGCATTATCAATCCGAACGGGGGCAGGATGCACGTAGGTGCAGCCATTGAAGTCGGTTACCGTGACGAAATAGCAGCCGCTGACTTTGTTCGTGCTGCTGTATGGGTTACCGTTGAAGGAGTCGTCTGGGAAGCGCTTAATCGAGTCACAGTTGGCGTACTGCCATTCGAACAGATAGCGTCCTTGGGCATCTGGCGTTCCGCCCGACGCGGTGGCCAGAATGGCGCCATCGCTCACGCCCGCGCAAGAGGCGTTGGTAGCCTGTATATTTAAGGCTAACGGCGCGGGTTGGCTCAGGGTACCGGCAGCAAGTTGGGTGCAGCCGTTGGCATTGTTGGTTACTGTAACCCTGTATTGGCCTGCGCCTACGCCGGCAATGGTTTGTGTCGTCTGCTGTGGGGTTGTGTTCCAGCGGAAGCTGAAATTATTGCCCGGGTTGGGCACCAAGACGCCGTCAATGGAGACATCGGCGCGCAAGATGCCGTCTGTTCTACCGTGGCAGGTGGGCAATTGGATCACCGAGAGCGTTACGCCCAGTTCTGGAATGTTGATATCGCGCGTGCCGCACACTTGCGTGCCAAAGCCGTTTTGGTCGGTAACGCATACCTGCCAGCAGCCTTCGGGCAGAGGCAACGTGAGGATGGTGTCGGCTACATTGGAAACGACAAAATTGCTCTGACCGCCCGCGCAAGGTTGCCAGCTAACCACATAAGGCGGAACACCGCCCTGGATTATAGTACCAATGCTGGCCGTATTGTTGCAATTGGGCACGTCCACGTAAAGATTGACGACCAACGGAATGGAGTCAATGCAAATTTTTCCGGGCAGCGCGCTCACCGCTACCTGGTTGACCGTGGATTTATCCAGCGTAACAATGGTCGGGAAGCTGCCAAAGCCCAATGTAGTGCACGTGTCTTTGGGACCAATCACCCTGAAACAGACTTCAAATATGGTTTCGCCGTCAGGTATCGTTATCCCTGTACCCAAAAACTCGGAGTAGGTGAAGCCCAGATAGCCCTGGCTGGTTTCATTCTCATTCAGGTTGCCCGATACGCTATATGGCTCGATAGCCGGATGAGGATTCCGTACCTCGATATATCGAAGCAGGGTGGTATCCCATGAAATGGAGAAAGAGCTTCCCAAGACGTTGTCAAAGTTTTCCACCTGAATAGGAATACATAAAACGCTGTTAGGGGCGCCCACCAAATTCGGCGTTCGATATACCGTGTTATTGTCCGAATTGCAGCCGCTCATATTTACAGTGAATCTCAGGTCGCAACTCTTGCCGTCTTCTACCTCGACAACGTAGAGACCCGGTTCGGGCACAGAGAACGTTACGCTGAGGGTGTGGCGCCATTGCGAAGGCGGCGTGTAAACGATTCCTTTTTTATTAGGGTCGCCCTGCTTGTAGATGCGGATGTTATAAAACGTGGACTTATCCCACTCCGGCAAACCGCCGGTCAGGCGGAAGCGGCCCACGCAATTATTGCCATTGACGCTCGTGAGAATGCTGGTAACTTCAATGGGCGTCAGGTAAACAACGGCAAACGCCTCGTTGATGCCCACGGCTACGCAGCCCGGCTCTAACTCAAAGTTCGGATAGTCGGTAATGGTGATGGGGGCGAAATGAAGCAAGCACGGCTTTCCATTGCAGAACAGCGTGGAATTAAGGATGTTGCCTGTGTTGAAGAACCAGTGATTGCCATTAGCTGGGCCAGAGGTCGCGAAGAAGCCCGACAACGCGCCTGGCCACAGGCAGGTGTCGGAAAGCACCAGCACATTTGTACCTGTTTTTGTAGGTGGGCATTCATAAATAGCGTATGCGATACCGGGCGGAGTGGCCGGAATGGGATCGTCGAACACGGCATTGCCGTTGTGGCGGATGAGCACCGAGTCGCCGAAGCACAGAAACAGCGTATCTAAGACGACGTCGTTCGTTTGGCCAATGCGTTGGCCTACGGTAATGGTACCTGCCGAGCAGGCAGCATCTGCGTTAGTGCTTATTGGCTGGCCTTTTCGGACGGTTACGGTCTGCGGGGTTTGGGCCAGAGAAACCGATGCCCAGAGCAGATATAGCAGCGGAAGGATTAGCGTTTTGCGCATGCTGAATAAATTAGATGGGTAAATGAATAAAATCGGCATGTTTTCAGATTGCAAAGAGATGCAATGCCAGGTAGATTTGCTGTACATGGACGTATTTTTAACGTTTAGCTGGACACAGGAGCATGGCGCTTGCGCTTTTTCTACAAGTCGGGCGCAAAAGTAGAGCATATGTATTCAACGGCGCCTTGAAGTCGAAACGATTGTTGGTGCGGCAGTAAACGGAAGGAATGCGGTGGGAAATAGCTGGCTAAAGGTTTTTTTCCTTGTCTTTTGGCGCTCAAGGCTGCTTCCACACACGTCCGTTTAAAATGACCGTTTCTATCGGGTCGGTGCCAAAGAAATAGGGGATCTGTGCCAGCGAAGTCATGGGGCGCGTGATAAAAAGGTTTGCCTTTTTACCTACAGCGATGCTGCCGTAGTCGGCTTCCAATTCTATCGCCCTTGCGCCGTTGAGGGTGGCAGCGTTAATGGCCTCTTCAGGCAGCATCTTCATCTGGATGCAGGCCAACGAGACAACGAAAGCCATGCGCCCTGATGGCGCCGAGCCAGGATTGTAATCCGAAGCCAATACAACCGGTAAACCGGCATCGAGCATCTGGCGCGCTGGCGCGTACGGAATACCCAAAAAGAAGGCACAGACTGGCAAAAGGACGGGCAGGGTAGGGCTATCGCGCAGGAGCGCAATTTCTTCTGCCCCAACGCATTCTAAGTGATCTACTGAAAGCGCACCATTGGCTACCCCTACCTGCACGCCGCCCGAATTTGCCAGCTCATTAGCATGTATCTTTGGCTTCAACCCGTACTGCCAGGCCGCTTGCAAGATGCGCTCCGTCTCCTGAGGTGTGAAAAAGCCGCGATCGCAGAATACATCGCAGTACTCTGCCAGCCGCTCCTCTGCCACACGCGGAAGCATCTGGTGAATGATCAAATCAATGTAATCATGGCGACGGCTCCGATATTCCTCTGGCACAGCATGCGCTCCCAGGAAAGTGGCTTTGATGGGAATGGGGCTAATCGCCTTCAGGCGCCGAATAACGCGCAGCATCTTCAGCTCACTCTCTACGCTCAGGCCGTAGCCACTTTTAATTTCGATAGCGCCCGTACCCTGAGCAATGACTTCGCACAACCGCTGCCAGGCGCCCTCCAGCAGGGCGTCTTCCGACATTTGGCGCAGCCGCCGCGCCGAATTTAGAATGCCGCCGCCGCGCCGGGCAATCTCTTCGTACGATAGCCCGCGGATGCGATCCACAAACTCCTCATCGCGTGGAGCAGCAAACACTAAGTGCGTATGCGAGTCGCACCACGACGGAAAGACCATGCGCCCCGTGGCGTCCAACACTGTATCGGCTCGTTCCGGGCAGCGTTCCATCGGGCCAAATGCCGCTATGCGGTCGTTTTCGGCGAGCAAAAAAGCGTGCGGCAATACCGGCAATTTCGCCATCTCCGCACCGCTTACCACCGGGCGCGGGCGCTTTTCTGCCTGCACCAGCAAGCCTATATTTCGTATCAGCAGAGTAGCCATGAAGCCAGCCTTTATAGCCAAAATTGTCAGCACTCTTGTGCCATGAGTCTCAACTCAATTGCTCCGCTGCTGCTTCCCACTCGGCGTAGCAACGCTCCAGTTCTGCCTGATTGGCGCGATAGCGCTCTAAGGTTTGCTGATGGTCGGGCCGAGCATAGAAGTCTGTGTGGCCCATCAGTTCCTCCATTTGTTTGAGCTCAGCCTCAATTTCGGCGATGCGCTTTTCAGCGCGCTGTACTTGGCGTTGGAGTTGTTTTTTCTCCTCAGGGGTTCGAGCAGCGCCTGCTTTAATTTGTTGGTCAGGTGCGGTGTAGCTATCGGCGGCTCGGCTGGGTTGCGGGGAGCGCAGTTCGACCTGGCGCATGTTATCGAGTTGGCGTTTTTCTAAGAAGTAATTGACGTCGCCCAGATACTCGCGCAGCTGGCCGTCGCGGAATTCGATGGTGCGTGTGGTGAGGCCACTGAGGAACTCGCGGTCGTGACTAACGACCAGTAGGGTGCCGTTATAGTCGAGCAGGGCCTGCTTAAGCACGTCCTTAGAGAGCATGTCTAAATGGTTGGTTGGCTCGTCAAGCACTAAGAAGTTAAACGGTTTGAGCAACATGCAGGCCAGGGCCAATCGGGCGCGCTCGCCGCCGGAGAGGGCAGCCACTTTTTTGTCTACGTCTTCGCCGCTGAAGAGGAAGGCGCCCAGGATGGCGCGCAGGCGCGTGCGCATTTCGGGTGGGCTGTGCTGTTCCATAGTTTCCAACAGGGTGAGGCGCGGGTTAAGGGTTTCGGCCTGATTTTGAGCGTAATAGCCGACGCTGACGTTGTAGCCCAGCGATGCCTGGCCCGAAGTAGGTGGCTCTAGGCCGATAAGCATTTTAGCCAGTGTGGTTTTACCCTGACCGTTCTGACCTACAAAGGCAACGCGCTCGCCGCGCAGGATTTGGAGATCCACGTTTTCCAGTACCTTAATAGCACCATAGCGCTTGCTCAGGCGTTCAGCCCTGGCCACCACCTCGCCAGAGCGGGGCGCGTCGGGGAAGCGCAGGCGCATAACGGCAGTATCCTGCTCTTCGATTTCGATGCGCTCCATCTTGTCCAGTTGCTTTTGCATACTTTGGGCAGCCCTTGTCTTGGTAGCCTTAGCCATAAAACGGTTGATGGTGCGCTCGCGGTCGGCGATAAGGCGCTGCTGGTTTTCGTAAGCCGCCTGTAGTTTTTCACGGCGGTCGGCGCTGAGCTCGACGTACTTGGAGTAGGGGGCTTTGTAGTCCTCCAAACGGCCCAACACAATCTCGACGGTTCGGTTGGTTACATTGTCTAAGAAGCGGCGGTCGTGGCTGATGACGATGAGCATGCCCGAGTACTTGTTTAGCCAGTCTTCAAGCCACAGAATGCTCTCAATATCCAAGTGATTGGTCGGCTCGTCCAAGAGAATGAGATCAGGCTGGCGCAGCAGGATTTTAGCCAGTTCGACGCGCATTTGCCAGCCGCCAGAGAGTTCGTCGGTCATGCGCGTCATGTCGCTGTGCCGGAAGCCCAATCCAGTTAGCACGCGTTCGGCGTCGGCAGAAGTGGTCGCCTGGCCTAAATGGTGCAGGCGCTCTGTGATATCGCTCATGTGCTCCAGCAAACGGGCATAATCGTCAGACTCGTAATCATCGCGCTGGGCCAAGGCGTCCTGCACTTGCTGAAGCTGCTTTTCCAATTCGAGCACTTCCACAAAAGCCGTCATCGCTTCGTCTAAAACGGTCTTGCCTTTGGGCAGCAGCATGTCCTGGTGCAGGTAGCCAATGGTAAAATGCGCGGGTTTGATCACCTGCCCTTCGTGTGGCAACATTTCGTTGGCAATGATCTTCAGCAAAGTGGACTTGCCTGCGCCGTTGCGGCCTACCAGACCTATGCGTTCACCGGGTTTCACCACTAAGTTAATGTGATCCATGAGTACCCGGTCTCCGTATTGCACGTAAATGTTGTTCAGGGTAAGCATAGCGAGTGCAAAGGTATGGCAGCGTCGTAACTTTGCCTGAAACGCAAAAAAGAGCACGCATTTTGACTTTCTTCTTCTCTAAACACGCTCTCATGGCTACGCAACAACCTGATGCTCCGCAACCGGCCTCTGAAACGCCGGCCTTGGGCAAACATCTTATTCTGCTGGTGCTCATCTCCATCGCCGGAGTGCTGCTTTTTCGCCTGCTGACGTCCGACAACGCGGTAACTGATCTGCTCAAAAAACCGGAGGGAGTGCAACTGACTTACATTCCTTCAGATTTTAATCCCAACCTCAACGAAGAAGCGACACTGCAAATCCTTTCTCAACCGGAGAAATACCGCAAAGAGTTTGACGATTTGGTCTATAACTTCAACCTCGCTCTGCTCTACCACGTGGCCAACCGGATGAACTTAGACGACAGCCTCAAACGCCGCCTCGAACCGGAATACCGAAAGCACCACGACTATCTAAAAAGCCTGTATTTTAACGATTTCGTAGCCCTGAAAGACACCACAGCCTACCTGTATGAGAACTGGTACCACGACAACAATAACCAGGCCGTGCGCGTCTTCAACGAAGTGGCGGGCAAATACACCTGCTTCTTTGTTACTCAGATCATTGCTACCTTGCTTAAGGTTACCGATGGGCGGCTGCTGGCCAAAGGGCGCAATGTGGATAACCCTTGCGGTATCGCCATCAACGAAGCCCTTCGACCCATGGTCGAGCGCCTGCAAACGCGGGCAGCCATCCGAGACTTTAGCGCCTCGCGCGGGATGCTGCGCGACAAAGTGAGCCAGGGCATCGCCGAACTGGCCACCTACGAGGTGCGCAGCCGAATGGGCTTAGACAAATCCCTGTCGTACAAAATCTTCGGCATACCGGTGTCTCGAACGGACATTCGCATTGAGGCCATGAGCGTCATCAAAGCCGGCTTCAAACTCGACCAGAACTTCGATGTTACGTTCAATCCGCGCAAAGGGGTAGTCTATGTGACGCTGCCGCCTCCCACCATCCTGTCGCACGAAGTCTTTCCACGCATGGATAAGCTGGACGTGGGCATTCTGGCCGGCATCAACGAAGACGAAATGAACCGCAACTTCAACGACCTGCGCCGCCAGTTTCGGCAGGACGCCATCGAAAACGACCGCATCTTGGAGCGCGCTCGCGAACGCGCTGACAGTGTCATGCAACTTATGTTGGGTCCCGTGGTCAAGAGCATGGGCAAAAATTATCGCTTAGAGCTGCGCTTCCGCGACAGCGGCCTGCCACCGCCTGATCAGCCTGATGCACCACAGCGATCCACACCCGCTGCCCCCACTTCGCGCCAGCAATTCATCCCACAGTAAGCGCGCCCTCCTGTAGCTGGCCTAACTTGGAGCGGAGCCAGTGTGCCTCTATGGGGCTGGGCAAATTTTGAAGGTACTCCTGCAACCGGCGCGCCTTCTTCTGCCTTCCGGCTTTACTGGGTAACGTAGCTATGCGCCATAAGCGCTGAACTATCTGATGGAAATTTTTAAAATCCTCGTAGCGCCGAGGAGGAAGACACGGGCGTTTCCTTTCAATAGAATCCTGCGATGCTACAGACTTCCTGCGTTGCCTGTCGCGCTCCAGCGCTATGCGCATGGCGTGAAGCCGGCTTTCTATCATGGTGTGGTCACCCAACTCGTAGGCGTTTTTTATCTCCAACACGCGCAAAATGTATTGGAAGGTGAGGTCTTCCAAACGTGTTGTCCTGAGCAAAGCCAGCGACTCCAAATAATTGCCCTCTTCAAAGGCTAAGTGCGCCAGGGCAAATTTGTGGTACATGGCCGGAGCGTCCGGGCCATAGACCTTGTTTTGGCATTGCTCTATCAACTTCCGAACAAAGTTCAGGTCTTTTACGTATAGTCCCATACGCATCAGGCTGATGAACACATCGGAGCGAATAAACCCTTGAGGAGAGCGCGTCAGCTTATTGGCCTGATGCAGATAGAATTGCAACAGGTGCTCTCGATATTTCTGCTGGCCGAAGTGGCGGACGCAGAAGTTAAAGAGCAACGCTTCTAAGCGCTCGCGCTCATAGTCCTCAATCTTCTCCTGATATTCTATGAACAAGCGCATGAGCTCATCGAAAGCGGCCTGGCTCTCCTCAGGTGTTCCCGCCATCATGCGCAGCGCTGTGGCGTACAAGCGCCCGGTTTCCGTTTCAAACCATCTGGCGCCTTGAGAGTCCCGGAAAAAAGCAGCGACATAAGGCGCCGAAGACACTTCAAGTGGGCCGCGCTGAGCCTCCAAATTGAGCAGGGTTAACAGCAGGTCGGCGCGCTGCATGAGATACAAGTGCTCCAAGACCTCCAAAGCTTCAGGAAGATGTGAGTCTTTTCCCTGATTAGAGACGGTAATATGAAATCGGGAGAGAGTTCGGTGAGCCGTCAAAATTTTTTGTTCTGTTTCATGACCAATGGAACCCCATTGTTGCATATGGCGTTTTAATTGGCGTACGTATCGCGCTGCTACTTCTGTGGCGCCCCGGTCCAAAAAAAAATCAATCACTCCGGCCAGGTCAACTTCCTCCTTCCGAGCTACTCTTCCGGTGGCTTCCATCTGGATAAAGGCCCGCAGTCGGGCAGCAGCGGCGTATTGCAATCGATTGAGTTGGCCTTCGTTAAAATCTTTTAGACCAAAAATTGCCTTGAAAATTTGCTTACGCTCTAGCAGCAGAACGCGCTCCTCCTCTTTCGGGTGAGCAAGCGAGGTGAGTAGGTACAGCAGAAACTGGCGCTCTCTATTGCAATTCTCACCATCTTGAAAATAAGGCGAGTCTAAAAAAAGCATTAAGCGTGCCTTGTCCTCCTCCGTGAATGCCAGCAAGTCCTCCACCAAGTCCGATTGTAACATATGAAATGCAATCCGTTTTTGAAATCTAACCAAATTTCGCTGCAATGTTAAACCACCATCCACTATTTCTAAACATCTGGGCGCCTTTTATCTACATCATTATTTTAGATGTGATACTAGCTGTAGCTCCGCCCTCAACCACCGAGCCATTATGCAACCAGTTGAACAACCGCTACTATCACCAGCCAGCGGCCTCCGCTGACTCGGCCTACACCTTCCCTTGGGCAACTGTTGGAGGAACGTATCCGACGACGCGCTTAGTCGTAGGAGACGTCGAATTCCTCGTCCAGTACGATGCTCCTGGGGGAAAAGTGGCCCTATTCGGCGTTTGCGGCAATACGAATGCCCAGGATTTCAGCGTGCAAAACCAAACACTTTTGTATCAAAAAAGCGGCTTCAACTTCGAGGCGCAATTCTTCATTGAAGACAGTGGGCCACTGAAAATCAAAGTCTTACCGCGAAGCAATACCAAGATTGAGGCCTTTCGATAAGACCTCTGCGCGCGAAAAACCGCGTGTTTTTGTGCTTGTTTTCGCGTAGAAGTCCCTACATTTTTGAGGCTAAATTAAAAGCGGCTGGTGAACCGGAATTGTCCACGTGACAAGGGAGGATCACGTTGAAAACGATAGGCGCAGGCAGGCTTTTTCGCTTGCTTGCGCCATTTTTATGGCCTGGCAGCCTCTCCAAGGGGTCAAACGGTTCTTTTTCCGAGCCCCTGTAATTCTTTTTAAGCATGAGGCCAGCAGGGTTTCCAACGTCCGTGCCGTGTGGGGTGCGTTTGAAGAGGCATTCTGCTCTGGCCCGGACAACTGTTTCAGGCTGTTGGCAATACCCTCCTCCTGTCTGCGAAAGCTGTTGAAGCTGGCGTGAGGACGCCTGTTCTCCTACACAGCCGCTGATGTTGCTTTTGGCACAGCATCCATGCGACCGAAGCGCTTTTCCAACACTTGATAGCGGTAGTCGAAAATCTCCTCTAACTGTCGGCGAACAAAGAGCGCATGTGCTAATGCACCCAGCGGCCCTAATGGCAGGCGGTAATGCACTAAGTCAGTCATCTCGACACCACCCTCGATGGGCCGAAAATGATGCTGATGGTGCCATAACGCATATGGACCAATGCGCTGCTCGTCCACAAAAAACTCGCCTTCGCGCACATGGGTGATTTCGGTCATCCAGAACAGCGGAATGCCCAGCACAGGGCGGACGGTGTACGTGATAATCTGACCCGGGTACATGCGACCCACCCAACGCGGGTCGGAAAGCACCTGAAATTGCATGTAAGGAGGCGTGATATCGCGCAAATTAAGCGGAGAGGAGAAAAAGTCCCAAGCTTCCTCTATTGAAATTGGCAGGCGCTGTACACGCTCTAAGGAATATACACCCATAGCTTTTTTGCCCCCTTAAACAGGGTTGCTGCTATAGAGTTGAATAGTTCTGCAAAAAGCGTCCCGAACAGCGCAGGCACTGCATCCTGTCTATTGCTACATGTTCTCAGGAATAAACTTTTCTAAGTTCTCCGGGTACTCCTTGTTGTAGGAATAGCGCAAGATGTCGTAGCTGGTGATGATGCCTACTAAGTGCCCTTCGTCGTTGACGATAGGTATGGCGTGAAAAAGATGTTCCATAAGCACTTCCGCAGCTGCCCCAATGTGCTGATGAGGCTCCAGGGTAGCCAGCTTAGTCGTCATGACGTCGCGCACCTTCGTGTGCTGGTACTCGTCTGCCGATTTGCCGATCTTGAACATATCCCACGCAGTTATCATCCCGACCAGCTTTTTGCCTTCTACGACGGGTAGGTGGTGAATACGCTTAGTCATTAAAATTTCACGCGCCTTACCCAGCGTATCGTCCGGCGTCAGGGTGATGAGCTTGGTGCTCATGATGGTGTCAATGGTTTCGTTCATCATAGGCCAGCTAACTGTTTTTTATCCTAAAAAAATCGCGGCCCAAAGTAGGACGCTTTGCGCATGTGGACAAATGCGCGGGCAAGAATTAATGCTAAGAAAGATGCGAGGCTGCGCTAAACGCGCTCAGCGGCAAGCAGATAGAGCACGGCCATGCGAATAGCGACGCCGTTTTCGACCTGTTGCAAAATGATGCTCTGACGGCTATCGGCCACGTCGGAAGTGAGCTCCACGCCACGGTTGATAGGGCCTGGGTGCATCAGGACGATGTCGTGTTCCAGCGCGTCGAGCATTTGGCGGGTGATGCCAAAGTACTGGTGGTATTCGCGCAGGCTGGGAAAGTAGCGGATGTCCTGGCGTTCCATCTGGATGCGCAAGACGTTGGCCACGTCGCACCAGGCCAGCGTTTCGCGCACGTTGTGCGAGACCTCTACGCCCAGCGCGGGGTAATATTTCGGTATCAGCGTAGGTGGGCCACACACGCGCACGCGGGCGCCGAGTTTTTGCAGGCAAAAGACGTTGCTTAGCGCCACACGGCTGTGCAGGATATCGCCAATAATGGCTACTTTCTTGCCCGCCACGTTGCCCAGTCGCTCGCGAATGGAGTAGGCGTCCAGTAGCGCTTGCGTAGGGTGTTCGTGTGTGCCGTCACCGGCATTGATGATGTTGGCTGAGACGCGGCGACTCAGAAAGGCGCAGGCGCCCGGCGCCGGATGGCGCATGACCACCATGTCCACCTTCATGGCCAAGATGTTGTTCACTGTATCTAACAGCGTTTCACCCTTACTGACACTGCTGGTAGAGGCTGTGAAGTTGACGATGTCGGCGCTCAGGCGGCGCTCAGCCAGCTCAAACGACACCCGCGTGCGCGTGCTGCTCTCAAAGAACAGGTTGGCCACCGTAATGTCGCGCAGCGAAGGCACCTTCTTGATGGGCCGATTGATGACCTCTTTAAAATTGTCGGCCGTCTCAAAAATGAGGTGAATGTCGTCCTCGGTCAGGTCTTTGATGCCAATGAGGTGGCGCGTGCTGAGAGTTTTCATGCTGGTAGGCTATCGTTTTTCAAAGAAGAGCACTTCGTCGCGCCCGTGTGTTTCCTGCCAGTGCACTTTGACGTAGGCTTCGTCTAAGGCATCCACAACTAAGCCCACGTAGTCGGCCTGAATGGGCAGGTGACGGTTGAAGCGCCTATCCACTAAGGCCATGAGTTCTATTCGCTCAGGGCGTCCGTAGTGCTGTAGAGCAGCCAGCGCAGCCTGTATGGTGCGGCCGGTGTAGAGGACGTCGTCTACGAGGAGAACTTTTTTATTGGAAATGAGGAAGTTCATTTCATTAGGGTAGGGTGTTAATGGGGTGTCACGCAGGCGGAAATCGTCGCGATAAAACGTGATGTCTAAGCGGCCGTAGGGAATGTCGTCGCGCCTGGTAAGTGTGCTTAATTGCTGATAGATGCGGTCGGCTAAGGGCACGCCGCGCGGCTGAATGCCGACAACACAGGCGCCTTGGAAGCCTTCCCAGTCTTCCAGTACCTGATGGCAGAGCCGCTCGATGGTTAGCCGGAAGCGTTCGTCGCTGAGCAGGAGTTTGCCCTCTGAACTCATGATGCCTGTCCGTTTTCGTCTTCTTCCGGCCTGACGACAGCCACGTCAGCGATCTGGTCGCCCTCGTCCAGACGAATGACCTTAACCCCTTGAGTGGAGCGGCCCAGGACGGGGATGTCTTTCACATGCGTTCGAATGGTAACGCCGGCGGCAGTCGTGATCATCAAATCGTCCTCCTCCGTAACCGCCTTGATAGCGACGAGCGCACCCGTTCGCTCGGTAACTTGCAGCGTTTTCACGCCCTTGCTGCCACGACCGTAAAGAGGGTACTCATCCATCGGCGAGCGTTTGGCCAATCCTTTCTCCGAGACCACCAGAATGGTAACATTCGGGTCATCGGGGGTGACGCTGACCATACCCACCACGTGGTCGTGCTCTTCGTCGTCCACCTGAATGCCCCGAATGCCCACGACGGCCCGACCCATTGGACGCACATCCTGCTCGCGGAAACGGGCGGCCCGGCCGCTGCGCACAGCCATCCAGATCTCGTTGCTGCCGTTCGTCAGTTTGGCCTCAATGAGGCTGTCGCCTTCATTGATTTCAATGGCAATGATGCCGTCCTGGCGCGGGCGCGAGTAAGCCTCGAGTAACGTCTTCTTCACAATGCCGCGCTTAGTGCAGAAGAAAATGTAGTGGCTGTTGATGAACTCCTCGTCGTCTAATTTTTTCTCTAAAATAATATAGGCGCGTACCCTGTCCTCTTTGGGAATGTTAAGCAGGTTTTGAATGACACGTCCGGCAGTGTTTTTACCGCCTTCCGGGATTTCATACACCTTCAGCCAATGGCAGCGGCCGCGTTCGGTGAAGAGCAGCAGCGTCTGGTGGTTGGTGGCCACAAATAGGTGCTCCACAAAGTCTTCTTCACGCGTGCGTACGCCCTGCACGCCACGCCCGCCGCGGTTTTGGGCGCGGTATTCGGTGACGGGCGTGCGCTTGATGTAGCCCGCATGGCTGATAGTAATGACCACCTGCTCGTCCTCAATGAGGTCCTCCATGTGGATATCGGCCTCGTCCATCTCGATGGCCGTGCGGCGATCGTCGCCGTAGCGCTCTGAAATTTCGGTCAATTCCCGCTCGATGATGCCGCGTTGTAGCCCTTCGTCGGCCAGAATAGCGTTCAATTCAGCAATTTTGCGCTGCAACTCCTCGTACTCTTCGCGCAATTTATCGCGCTCCAGCCCGGTCAGCTGTTGCAGGCGCATGGCCAGAATGGCGCGCGCCTGGGCGTCGGTCAGGCCAAAACGCTCCATGAGGCCCTGGCGCGCCTCCTCCACATCGCGCGAGCCGCGGATGAGCGCGATGACTTCGTCCAAGTGGTCTAATGCAATGAGCAGACCTTCCAAAATGTGCGCGCGCTCCTCGGCTTTGCGCAACTCGTAGCGCGTGCGCCGCACCACCACTTCGAGCCGGAATTTGATAAACTCATCTATCAGCTCCTTCAAATTCAACGTGCGCGGGCGCCCGCCCACTAAGGCAATATTCTGAATACCGTAGCTCGTCTGCAGCGGCGTCAGCTTGAACAGCTGGCTCAGCACAACGTTAGCCGCCGCATCGCGCCGGATTTCAATCACAACACGCACACCCTCGCGGTTCGACTCGTCGCGCACATCGGAGATGCCTGTGATCTTTTTTTCATTGACCAGCTCCGCTATCTTGCTGATAAGCATGGCCTTGTTGACCATATATGGGATCTCCGTTACAATAATGGTCTCGCGCCCTTTGTCGTCCACTTCAATTTCAGCCTTCGAGCGCACCACTACACGGCCCTTGCCTGTTAGATATGCCTCGCGGACACCGGAGAGGCCGAAGATGATGCCGCCGGTAGGGAAGTCCGGCGCCTGGATGATTTGAATCAATTCTTCGATGCCGATATCCGGATTGCGTACAGCGGCAATAACGGCAGCACAGGCGTCGCGCAAATTGTGGGGCATCATGTTGGTGGCCATACCCACAGCAATACCGCTAGCGCCGTTGACCAACAGGTTCGGAAATTTAGTAGGTAATACCGTCGGCTCTTTGAGCGAGTCGTCGAAATTAAACTGAAAGTCTACGGTTTCCCTATCAATGTCTTCCAGCATCTCCTCAGCAATGCGTCGCAACCGCGCCTCCGTGTAACGCATAGCTGCCGGACTGTCGCCGTCCATAGAGCCGAAGTTGCCCTGGCCATCCACTAAGGGGTAGCGCATGCTCCATTCCTGCGCAAGACGCACCATCGTGTCGTAAACGGAACTATCGCCGTGCGGGTGGTAATTGCCCAGCACAGCACCCACGATGCGGGCCGATTTTACGTAGGGCTTGTTGTAAGACAAATTCAGGTCTGCCTTCATGCCGTACAACACACGCCGATGCACAGGTTTGAGACCGTCGCGCACATCGGGCAGCGCGCGGCTGACGATGACCGACATGGAATAGTCAATGTACGCGGTTTTGAGCTCGTCTTCGATGCTGATAGGAACAATCTTCGTGTCCATGCGTGCGGAGTAGCGTTTCGGCAGGCCGAGCAGCCTGATTTAGAAAATGGTCAACTCAATCGGCGCGCGAAGGTACGGGGAAAGGCGCGATTGTTCTGCTGCCTTTGAATGTCTAAAGGCATAAACCAGACGCTATTCTGGCCGAGGCGGCTCGGGCTGCGGCGGTGTTATAGGATTTTCGCGAGAGTAGGGCCTTGGCGGCGGCACGTAGGGCACAGTAGCGTCCTCTGGCAGACCCTGATAGCGGCGCGGCGCGCATTCGCGGAAATACAGACTGGTTACCATATAAAAAATGGCGAGAGCGAAGGAAAGGCTCAACCAGCCCGGAATGGGTTTTAATTTGCCTCTTGCAGTAGGAGCCGCAGCCTCAAAATGAGATGCGGGAACAAGCCCAGTGCGGTGCTTTTCTTCCAGCCAGGTGCGCTCCAGCTCACAGATGGTTTTTTCGAGGTCTTTGGTCAGAAATTCGTAGCCTACTAAGTCGCTTTTCCAGTCGTCTATTTGTTTGGCCATGCCCAGTGCGCGCATGCGCATCAGGGTGGCGCCGCCGTTTGCGCCAGGAAGCGGGATGCGGTACAACTGTACTAAGTGCTCGCCTAATTTGGCCTGCCGTTTTAATGCGCGCGGGATTTCCTCCTTTTGCACGTGCTGGGATTTCTGGCTATTGGGCGAAGTCAGGAACAAGTACAGGTGCGCCTGCTCCAATTCATTGAGCATATCGTCCCAGTAATACGGCTGCTCGCCGGTAGGGAGTGCTGGAGGAATATGCCACACGTGCAGCTGGTACTTCTGCTCTAAAGGCCGCAGCCAGCGCAGCAAGGTTTGCAAATAATCCTTGTCGGCTGGATCGTATGAAATATAGACGCGAAGCATAGACGCTGCCTTTGCGGGCGAAAGGTACGCCTTCGCAGGCAATAAACCGCTTTGGGCGACCTATACTGGGCGGACACCATCTGCGGCCTCCCGCCTTATAGAAGATCGGAAGCCGCGGGCTTTTCGCGTCAGCGCAGCAGAGTGATATCTCCCTTGAAGGTTTGCTGCTCGCCGTTGGCAAAGCGCACTACGGCGTAGTAAGCATAGACGTCGCTGGGCGCGGGCTGATCGTTGACCCGTCCATCCCAGGCGCGCCGGTTGGGCGATGCGGCAAAGACCTGCTGCCCCCAGCGGTTGAACACGCGCAACTCCAGCACCTCGAAGCTGCCCTCACCGAAGGAAATGGGGCCGCTAAACGTGTCGTTGTTGCCATCGCCATCAGGGGTAAAGACGTTGGGAAAGACGATACAGCGGCGCACCAGCACAGTAAATACGTTGGAGGTGTCGCGGCAGCCGTCAGCGCTCTCGGCTACGACGACGTAGGATACGGGCGTCGGCTCCAGGTCGCCAACGGGCGTGCGCACAAGTGAGTCGGCGGTCGCGCCTGCAATGGGTTGCCCGTTTTCAAACCACGTCAGACGGGCATTGGCGGGCACTACGCCGATGCGCAGTTTCAAGCGTGTGCCTTCGCAGAGAACCGGGCCGGACAACGAGTCGGCGCTGAGGGCCGCGAGGGTAACGCCGGGCAAAACCGTTACCGTCAGAGTATCGGCAGCCAAGCACCCGGGCTGAAAACTGTATACTGCTGTGTAAGTCGTCGTGGTTGTGGGCGTTACAGTCAGGGAAGGTCCCGTACCCGGGCCAGGTTGCCACACAATGACTCCAGTAACACCCGGAGACGTCGTAACGCTGGCGTTGAGCGTTACCGGCGTGCCCGGGCATACCGTTCGGTCGGGGCCGACGTTGACACTGGCGCTGTTGACGGTAATAGTTACCTCGCCCTGGCGCGTGCACTGACCGGTAGCCACTACGCGATACGTTGTCGTAAAGGCCGGCCTGACGACTGGGCTGGGCGCCGCAGGGTTGCTCAGGCTGCTAACGTCACCTGGCGGCATGACCGTCCAGGCGTACGTATCGGCCGGGTTGGTCGGAATAGCGTTCAGCCGCACACTATCGCCTCGACAGAGGGTGCGCGGCGCCAGGCTGAGCGCGGGCAGCGGCAACACGACAACGCTCACCGTCAGGGTGCTGGGGCAGTTGGCTCCCGGCGTTTTGACGGTATAGGCCGTAGTAGCCGTGGGCGAGGCCATCGGATTGAGGCAGTTCTTACACGACAGCGAGCCCGTAGGGTCGTCCCACTCAATAGCCTGTGAGGGCGGGCTAACGGTCAGCTGGATTTGCGCCGTCTGGCCTGGGCAAATAGCCGGCGGTGTTACGAGCGCATTCAAGACAGGCGGTGTATCCACGCGCACCAGCACCTGAGCCTGTGCTATACAAGCGCCCGTGATACTGCGCGTCAGCCGCCGGAAAGTGTGCGTCTGCGTGGCCACGATGACCATATTCCAGTTCTCCACGGGCGTTAGCTGCCCGCCGAACGGCTCCCAACGGTGGCGGATACCGGGAAAATCCGCCGGGTCATAGGTTTTTGAGAGCAAATAGATCGTGTCACCGGGGCAATACACCTCTTTGAACGGCTCTAAACGGATATCCAAGTTGGGCAACGAGTCTACGCGCAGGTGCACCGAGTCTTTGGCCAGACAGCCGTTGATGAAGTAGGTAGCGTAAAACGTGGCGGATTCTGTTGGTTTAGCCACGACGACGCTACCGGTATCGGGCTTTGTCCAGAAGGCCGGCTCCCAGCGGATGGCTGCACCTGCAGGCGAGGCCTGCGCTTGCAGCACGGCCGAGTCGCCTAAGCAGAGGTTGAGCGTGTCGGCGCCCAGGATTTTGACCGCCGAGGGCACTACCGAGATAGTTACCGAGTCGGTACGAGAGCAGGCGTCGTTGGCGCTGGTCGCCTTCAGCACGTAGGTTGTCGTCTGCTGTGGCGTAGCCGTAGGGCTTGGGCTGGCTAGGTCATCCAACCCTGTGGTGGGCGTCCATTGGTATTTCGTGGAAGAGGGCGCCAACGGTGACGCCAATCGGATGGGGATGCCCTCGCATACCGTGGTGTCCGGGGCCAGGGTCGGAAAAAAGAGCGTGTCCACCGTAAGCGTAACGGTGGCTACCGTCAGCGGGCATCCAGCCACGGGTACTGAGGCTACATAGGTGGTGGTGGTCAGCGGATAGGCCAGTGTGAGGGCCTCGTTGGGTGCGCTCAGGCGCGATTTGGGCGTCCAGCTTATGGGCAGCCCAGGCGGTGAGGTCTGAGCGAACAGCAATACCGTGTCGCGCAGGCACAGCATTGTATCTGGCGCGACGATGCTGACACTGGGAGCCTCAATGCGTTTGAGGAAAACCTCTGCCGTGTCTAAGCACACGCCCAAAGCGCCAATGACCCGGAGCCGCAGATCTTGCGTTGGCATAGCCACCGGATTGCCGATGTTCGGATTGTTGACGGCGGCAGGCGGCGTCCAGAAATACGTCTCTGCGCCGCTGGCCTGCAGCTGCACGGTAGCGCCCGGGCAGAAGAAGAGCGTATCGGCGCCGTTGTTGATTTGCACGCGAATGCCGTCTAAAAGTTCTAATTCAAGGGTTTGGAACACCGTGGCGCCGCAGCCAAAATTGGCAGAAAGCGCAACGGTGATGGTTTCTGTGCCTTCCTGAACGCCATCGGATAGAGGTGTAATGGTGAACACGAACAGCGAGTCTCCCGGCTGGAAAGTCAGCGTAG
Organism: Saprospiraceae bacterium; assembly: GCA_025056735.1. Taxonomy (GTDB): domain Bacteria; phylum Bacteroidota; class Bacteroidia; order Chitinophagales; family Saprospiraceae; genus M3007. The sequence goes on along the minus strand of JANWVR010000046.1, from coordinate 6,518 downwards.
GAGGCAGGTTGGTTACGTAATCTTCACCCTGGGTAGCCGTGCCGCCAAGCGTTAGGGTATAGGTCGCGGCCTTGCTCTTGGGCTTGCGCAGGCGCACCAGGATGCGGCTCTCGCCCGTCGTGCAGTCCTCGACCAGATAGTCTAAGTCGTTGGCCAGCTGGACAGCCAACTCGGGCGCTCCGGCACGCACTTCGGAGATGAACACCCCAGAGTCGAAGAGCGGGTCCTGCCGGTCGGCAATGGCTAATTTAAGGCGATAAGTATTGCACGGTATCACGTCCACGCGCGCCGTCAGGCTTTTCTTAACGCCCAGAAAGTCGCTGGTAAAACCGTCGTATTGAAGCGTTTGCGAGATTTCAGTGTTGCGGTAGTACTCCCAGTTGAAGATGTTGTTGACACTGTTGATCTGCACCGGCGTATTCAGGTTGGGCAGCACGGCGATGTTCACGGCTCCGCCTAAGTTGGGATCGCCTACGATGCCCGGCCCGGAAGCAAAGAAGGCGAAGATGTCGTTGTACAGCGAGTTGGCGTATTCGGGATACTCCTCCGAACCGAAGATGTACTCAAAAGCCAGCTCATCGGAGGTTACAAACACGTCGAGTTCAATAACGCAGGCATCCTCCGACGGCAGGCCGTTGCCCTGAATGACGGACAGATAGTCTAAGTCGGCATCGCCCGGAGCCTCATGCGGAAACGTTGCCCCACTGTCGTCGTTGGGGCCAGGGATGAAGTCCACAAGCCCGGTGGTCAGCACCAAGCCCTGGAGCAATCCCAGTTCATTGTTGTCGGAGTCGAAGGCGAACGTCCCGTAGGCGCCGTAAGGGCATCGGCTGATGTCCTTGACCGTAACGGTGGCGCCTGGGGCGGCAATAGCGTCGGCGATGTCCTTGAGGGTTACATCCTTTTCGATGGTGATGGCCTCGTAAGGCACGCAAGGCTTGTCGCTGCATTTCCACGTGCCTTTGAAGCCCTGGTACTGCTCAGCCGCATCCGACTGGAATTGCACCGTCAGGCAGCCGCTTTTGGCCTGCACGCGGAAGCAGACGCCGCCGCCACCGTCCATGGCGGTACCTACGTCGAGGCCGTTGATCTGGGCCAGCACAGGGCTGTTCGCATTGGGGCCGTCATAAAAGGTGAGCACATCAGAGCCGGGAGAAAAAGAGTCGCCTGCATCTAAGTAGTAATATTCTAAGGTAAACTCGATACAGGCCGCCGGCGCGCTGGGGCAAATAGTGAAGGTGTGATCTTCGCCCGGACCATAGTTGTCGTTGGGCCCGCCCGTGTCGTAGAGTGTGCCCGAACAAAGCGTGGAGCCGCCCTGGTCAATCGTCAGGATGGGCGGTATTTCGTTGACGCACAGGTTAAAAGCGCCTGCGTTGGCGGCTGCGCCTGCCGATGAAACCCGGATGAAATAGATCGCCCCTGGCGTCAGGCCCTGCACGTCGAGCAGCAGCGCTCCGGCCCCAGCCACGCAGTCGAGCTCCGCCAGATCGTCCGGGTTGCAGTCGCCCCGATACACTGCCAGCTGCGGGCTGGCAATAGGGTCGGCGCCAGCAGGCGTCAGCTCAATGCGAAAATCAAGCGGCGCTGGCGGGCACACAAACGTAAACCACACATCGTTGCCGCCGCCGGCCGTACTGAAACACGAAGGCTGATTGTTGCTGCCGATATTCGAGGGCGTGGCGTTCTGGTTGGAGTATTCCACCGGCGGGCACACGGGCGCAATGCCCAGCGCCACCGGGCTGGAACAGTCGTCGTTTGGCGGCGCCTGCGCCAGACCTACCGCCGCCCAACCGCACAGCAAAAAGAGTAAAATCAGATTTTTCATAAAAAAACGGACAAACGGTTTTTTCTCAGCTTCAAAAGTACGAGTGCGCCGCGCCGGTGAACGTCAGCCCTCAGACTTTTTGCCCAATAGACGACGGAAGGCAGCGCCTCGTTGGCTTTTCAAAAGTACGAAAGGATGCTCCGGCAAGGATGCAACGACAGGCAGGAATGCCGCTTGAGGTAAGAAAACCTATCCCCGGCACTGCAGATCTTTTTTCCGATGCCATTCGTTGAAAAAAGCCAGTAAATTTGTGTTCGCATTCGCACATCCTCAGGTACATGGGCGCTTTTAAGGAAAATTTAGCCGCGTTCCCTTTTCCTGCCAACTACAGGCAGGCAGCCCCGCCCGTTCGCGAAGGGTATGAGCACCTGCGTCGGCAGTTGGTCCGGGCGTTAAACAGCGAGCTGCCCGTGCCGGATGTCTTGAATGCGCTGTTGCCCACGCTATTCCATCTCCGGCTTCGGGCGTTGTCCGACGAGGCATTTTCCTACGAGGCGCTTCAGTCAGGCGCTAAAGCATTTCATAAAAAAGCAGAAGAAATGCTGCTCGAGCGGACACAGTTGGCGCCGCTTGCAGAGGCTGTTCTGTTTGCTGTGCGCATGTACGTTAAAGTCATGCGTGCAGCGGAGAGCGCGTTGCCAGCGCCCTCCCTTCAGCGATTGCCATCGCTCCCCCGCTACGACGAATGCGTCTGGATGCTCGAGCGCCTGCCCAATGGCGAACGGCTGGCCCACTGGCTGCGCGCCTCGCTGACGATCGAAATCGGCTGCCTGACGCTGGAAATCTTTTATGAAAATAAGCCGCCGAATGTAATAGTATTTCATCAAAATCTTCCCGACAATCGCCCAAGCGCTCCTGCTTTAAACAAACGCTCTCTCCTGCAATTGCAGGCCTGGGCTACCACCGTTCAGGAAGCCGGACAGACCTTCGGCGCCGCTGCGCGCCAGCTGGGCATTTGGCCAAAGCGAAACCAAAGCGCTACTCAAAACGACATACACACATCGCCCGAAGACGTGCAGGCAGAGCGACAGCTGGCCGAAATAGGGTGGGAAGATTTCGCCTTTTTTCCCTCATGAAAAGCGCTGCTAAAAGGCGCTTGCCCGAAGACCTCCTGGCTAAAGTAGGTGCAGTGCTGGCCGCCATTCTCGACCTGTAGTCCCGCCTTCAGCCATCGGTTTGCCATCTCGTTTGCGCGTGTTTTCGCGCGCTGCATTCCCGCTTCGCTCTCATTTTTGTCGTAACATTGCGCCGGGCAAAGGCCATCCGGTCCTTGCCTCAGACGCTAACCAACCTTTAACCGCACCAAACACATCTTCCGCACCTATGGCACGATTTCGTCCGGGCGTCCTGCATGGCGCCGAAGTTACTGAGTTGTTCAACGACGCATTAGAACGGGAGTACGCCCTGCCCGCCGTTAACGTCGTGGGAACCAATTCCGTAAATGCGGCCTTGGAGACGGCTGCCGCTGTCAAAAGCCCTATTATTATTCAATTCTCCAACGGCGGCGGCGCTTTTTTCGCCGGCAAAGGGCTCAGCAACGAGGGCCAACGCGCCGCCATTTTGGGCTCCATTTCGGGCGCACAGCACATCCACACCCTCGCCGAAGCCTACGGCGTGCCCGTGGTATTACACACCGACCACTGCGCGCTCAACATCATTGACTGGGTGAAAGGGCTGATTGACTTCGGCGAAAAATTCTATGAAAAAAACGGCTACCCGCTCTACAGCAGCCACATGCTCGACCTGTCGGAAGAGCCGCTGCACGAGAACATCGAGATCTGCAGCCAGTACTTAGCCCGCATGGCGCCATTGGGTATGACGCTCGAAATCGAACTGGGCGTTACTGGCGGCGAAGAAGACGGGGTGGACAACACTGGCGTGGACTCCGCACGTCTCTATACGCAGCCGGCTGAAGTGGCCTATGCCTATGAAACGCTGCGCAAGGTCAGCCCGCGCTTTACGGTGGCTGCCGCCTTCGGCAATGTGCACGGCGTGTATAAGCCCGGCAATGTCAAACTCCAGCCCATTATCTTGAAAAATTCGCAGGATTACATCCGCCAGAAATTCAACCTCTCCGAAGCCAAGCCCGTGCACTTTGTGTTCCATGGCGGCTCTGGCTCCAGCCAGGAGGAAATCCGCGAGGCCATCTCCTACGGCGCTATCAAAATGAATATTGACACCGACCTGCAATGGGCCTTTTGGGACGGTGTGCACCGATATTACCAGAACAAAAAGGACTACCTGCAAGGCCAGATCGGCAACCCCGAGGGCGAGGACAAGCCCAACAAGAAGCACTATGACCCGCGCGTATGGTTGCGCGAAGGCGAGAAATCGTTCGTGGCGCGCCTGCGTCAGGCGTTTGAAGACCTCAACTGCATAGGGCGCAACGTCTGAGCCGGGCTTCAGGTAGGTTGGCCTTTCGTCGGCTGCGCGGGCAGTTTTGCCAGCAATTCGCGGCACTTCTCGCGCAGCCATTCGCTGTCCACCACGGGGTTGACGTCTAAGTCGTTCCATACGCGCTCCACCTCGCGGCGTATCTGCTCCGGTGTGGCAGCGCGAAGGGCAAGTTTTTCCTTTTGACGAAACAGCTGCACAGCGGCGTTGTAAAAGCCCAGAATGCTGGCCCGGCGCTCGGGGCGCAGCGTTTTGTTTTCTTTGATGCGCTTGTGGGTGGCGCGGCGCATGTTGGTGCTCTCTTCGTCGAAGAGGATGCCCAGTTCGTATCGAATGCGCACATCGAGCGTGGCAGCCAGCGAATACAGCGTTGGGTCGTCAGTAGCCCCATACAGGAAATAGTGCGGCAGGTGTTGGGCAGCCTGCTGGTATTGCCCCCGGGCAAAGGCCAGCATTGCATAGCCAATATCGGCCACCAACTGTGGCTCAGGAGTTGCCGTGATGCGCGGGGCAAATTCCCGCAGGAACGCCTCGGCCCAATCCAAATGGCCCAACTTGATGGCATTGAACAGAATGCTCTGAAAGTGCGAGCTCTGGATGTCCTCGCTGTTGCGGCGCATTTGCTCTAAGTCTTCCTGGTGAGATAGGAAGATTTGCTCCAAAAAACGGCGTTCGCGCGTCTGGCGGTAGCGGCGCGCCCAGTAAGAGCGCACCATCACGTTGAAATCGCGGAAGCGCTGCACCGGCACTAAGTCAGCGTGTTGGCGCAACAACTGGAAGAAGCGCTCGGCCAGCAGGTCGGTTTTTTCCGGCTTTTTTTTCACCAGCATCTGCAACAGCGTGAAGTACAGCTCGGTGCTGGGGTCCTCCTCGTGGTAGCCGTGTTTTATCAACAGTTTGACCATCTTAGCCGTCAGGGTCTGGTTCATCATCAGCCGGCGGTACTCGCTGGAGTCCTCGGCGAAAGGCATAGCAATCTGTTGCAGATGCAGCAGCCGGCACATCTGGTCGAGTTTGCTCAGCAGATAGAAACGGTCTAAGCTTTCCGTGGCCGTCAGCAGGTTGACGAAGCCACCCTGGGCCGACCACTCGTGCAGGCTTTCATAAATGGCTTTTTCCTGCTCGGCTAAATAGCGGAAATAGTAAAAATCGTTGAATTCATACTCCTCAAAGTCGTCGAAGCGCTTTGGAGTGTCGAGCGCCTCCTTCAACTCGTCGTAGAGGTGCCGGAAGAAGTTCTCCGCGCGTTTGACGCGCCGCTTTTTGCCCTCGGTTTTGGGATCAGAAACGATGTCTCTGGGAAAATCCGCCGGTTTTTGCAGCAGGCGTTCGCTGTAAAAGCGCATAAGGGCCAGTTGCTGGCGCGCGAAATTGAGCAGCGAAACAGGGCCTTGCAGGACGTTTTGCTTGCGTCCGCTGCGCACAGCCCGCCCACCCCGAACAGCCGAATAGCGAAAGTTGATGAACTGCTTGACGATGCGCATCAGCTGGGCCATCGTGCGCTCCAGCTCGTTTTCGGGCTGGTTGCGCGTAGGGAAGAGCGCCTGACCGGCCACCGACTTATCCAGCTCCGGCGCGCTGAAATGCGGGTAGTGCGCGCGCAAATACTCAAACAGCCGTACCGTATCGTGGAAGCGGTTGGCCTCGTTGAAAATGGGCGAGGCCACAAATTTCTCCAAATCTTCTAACTCGTCCGGTGTGAGCAGCTGCAAAGTGCGGACCAAAGGGCTTTCGTGCATGACAGAAACCGAGGAAGGCGGGCGGCCTCAAGACCGCTGTGGAAGTTAAGCGATTTTTCGTGTTTGCCGGCCCAGGTGCGGGTGGGCCACCTTTGTGCCATCAAACGACCGCGAGCCTGACATGCGGCGAAATTATCCCACCTGCAACCGATAGCCAAAACAAGACGATTTTTTTCGGACGATTGGCTACTTATCCTCCTGTTCCACCCTCCCAACCGACGAAAACAGGTTCATTGAAAGAAGAGGTTCTGTTCATGTTTTTCGGCGCCAAAAACGCCGGATGAGAGCGGCTCGCAGAAGGGAAGCTGCGACGCCCACGGGTACCGCCCCGGAGGGCCAGTTGACAACGGCGGGCTTCGTCCGACAAACACCACACCCACACCAACCGGATGAACTCCGTCAGCGGGGCAGGCGCGCAACGGCTCGCCGCCTCAAAAGGCCGATGAAACCCTTCGCTCCTGCCTCCGCTGACTTTTTATGGGCCACCCTCCGATTACTGACGCATGCGGCTAATGTCCTGCAAACCGACCCGGTGAGAACAGCCCTGAAAAACCAAC
>JANWVR010000107.1 GCA_025056735.1 Saprospiraceae bacterium | reverse complement strand
AACCTTTATCGGCCTCTACACGGCGCCCACCTATCCCAGCCCGGCACACCCGTCGTACATCGAAGCCTATCCTGTGCCCAACGAGGCCATACCCCGAAACATCACGCTCAGCGTAGGCCCCGGCCAGACGCTGGAAATGCAGCCCTTCGCCCAATTCCGCGGCGGCTTGGTGCTGGGAAGCGACACGCTTCGACACGGGTTCACGCTCCTGAACCAGGGCGGCGAGTTCTGCATGAACTTTGTGGACCTGATCTTCGAGAACGACCAGGCGCTGCACCACGCGGGCGGGCGCATCACGGTGAACAATGCCTACTCCTGCATGCAGTTCAAGAAAGGCGGCGAATTCCGCATCCGCGAGGGCGCTAGCCTGCACTACGGCGACAATGGCTCGGGCATGCTGGTCGTTTGCGCCGACGGCTCGCTGGTGCTGGAGCGCAACGCCGCGCTGACGATAGACGCCATCCTCCAGATCAGCGAATGCAACGACGCGCTACCGCCCTCGCACGTGTACGTAGACCTGCCGCCAGGCGCGCGCTTGGCCTTCACGGAAAACGCCTGGATCACCAACCGCTTCTCGAAAGGCCAGCAAATGCGCCTGCGCGTGCGCATGCTGGGCGGCACGCTCGACGACACAGCCTTAGGCCCCGACAGCCGGGCGCTTATCGAACGCATCTACCCCACACCCGCGCCTCACTGGGCCGACAACGTGCAACTGGCGCCCAACCCGTTCAGCAACCGCATTACCCTGACCTACACCACCGCCCGTGAGGGCGAAACGCTGGCCGTCCGCTGGCTCGACACCTCCGGGCGCCTGCTCGCCGAAGAAACGCTCCGCGCCGCCCGCGGCATCAACGAATGGGCGCTCCAACGCCTGCCCGCCCAAAGCGGGCTTTACCTGCTCGATATCCGATCCGAGGACGGACAGCGCACGGTGCGAAAAGTGCTCCGCGCCCGGTAATCGCAGACGCTTTCAGAAAAAACTGAACTTTTATCGGCAGCACTCGTTTTGGCAGCCATCAGACACCTGAGGCTCGCCAAAACCATTCCACGCTGCCCATGCACCGCTATCGTAACTGGCTCCTGGCATTTTATGGCGTAGCCACGGCCGTCAGCCTCTTTCTCCTCACACGCCTGACGTTCTCGTTCGACTTCGAGCAGTTCTTCCCCAAGGGCGACCCCGACTGGGAATTCTTCAAGGCGTACATCCAGGACTTCGAAAGCGACGACAACTTCCTGCTGGTCGCTGTGGAGCGCCAGGAAGGGGTCTTCGACCAGGCATTCCTGCAGCAGGTGCACGACTTTACGCTGCGCGCCAGAGAATTACCTCACGTGACGACTACCCTTTCGCTCACTACCGTGCGCTATCCGCTGCGTACGCCCTTTGGCGTAACGGCTGTGCCGGCCATCCACATAGACGACACAACCTACTACGCCGCCGACCGCGCGCGGGTGCTGCAAGACAGGCGTTTCGTACACAACCTCATTTCCGAAGATGCCACGGCGCTTACGGTCGTGCTCAAAACGGTCAATCAGAGCACCTACGAGCAGTCCGTGGCCCTGATGGAAGCCTTAGACAGCCTCGTGGCGCAGTACCCGTTCGAGAGCGTCTACCGGCTTGGGCGCGCGTATTTCCACCGCGACATGGTGGCCATGCAGAAGCGCGAAATTGCCGTCTCTACGTTTATCGCCGTCTTGCTGGCGTCGGCCATTTTGTTTTTCATCTTCCGCCGTTGGCGCACGGTGTTGCTGGCCATGACGGGCATTGGCCTGGCCCTCTTGTTTTTCCTGGCGGTGCTCAGCCTGCTGGGCCGCGAGCTCAACGCTCTGGCCGCCCTGTATCCCATCCTGATGTGCATTGTGGGCGTAGCCGACACCATCCACCTGACCACCAAATACTTAGATGAGTTAGAAAAAGGCCGCCCGCCCGCGCAAGCCATCCGCATCACCGTGCGCGAAATTGGATTGGCTACCTTTATCACGTGCGTTACCACAGCCATCGGCTTCCTGTCGCTGCTAACCAACCGCACCGAGCCGATCCAGGCCTTCGGCGTCAATGCAGCGCTGGGCGTCGTGCTGGCCTTTATCGTCATTTATGGCTGGCTGTGGCTCTGGCTCCCGCGCTTTCAACGCGAACAGCTCATCCTGCACACACCCGAGTGGGCCTTTTGGGAGCGTTTCATGCGCCACGTCTATACCTTTACCCGCACGCACCAGCGCGGCATCGCCTGGGCTTTCCTCGCTGCCTTAGGCCTGTCGCTGGTCGGCATCGCCCAGATCAATACCGACTACCGCATCCGGCAAAACCTGCCGCGCGGCGCCCAAATCACACGCGACTTCCTGTTCTTCGAACAAAAATTCGCCGGCTTCCGACCGGTAGAAATCGCCGTCTTCCCTCAGCAAAACCTCGCCGCCGACGACCCCGCCGTACTGCGCCAGATAGACAAAGTAGAGCAACGACTCGAACGCTACCCGTCCATTCGCGCGCACAGCTCCATCAATGACCTGTACCGCAGCCTCAATGCCATGCACTACGGCAACCGACCCGACGCCTATCGCCTGCCCGACGAAGACGAAGAACTGCTGCGCTATCAGCGCTTAGCCGAACGCCTGCCCAACCCGGCGGCAGAAGTGCTCCTCAGCAAGAACCGCGACAAAGCGCGCATTGCCGCCCGCATTCAGGACATCGGGCGCGACTCCATTGTCGCCATCCAAAACGACTTAGAGCAGTGGATTGCTAAAAACACCGACCCGCAGATCGCGCGCTTCCGCATCACAGGCACTGGCGTAGTGGTGGACAAAAACTCCAACTACATCCGCGACAACATGCTGCAAGGCCTTATCCCGTCCGTCATTACGGTGGCCCTCTTGATGGCCCTCCTCTTCCGAGATGCCCGTTTAGTGCTCATCTTCGCCATTCCCAACGTGCTGCCGCTGTTCTTCGCCGGAGCGCTCATTGGCTTTGGAGGTATCCCGCTCGAAGCAGGCGTGGCCACGGTGTTCAGCATTGTCTTTGGCATCGCCACCGACGACACTGTGCACTTTCTGAGTACCTTCCGCCTGTGCCGAAGCCGAGGCATGAGCGTAGAGCGCTCCTTAGAGACCACGCTGCTGGAGACGGGCAAAGCCATGACGCTGGGCAGCATCATTTTGTTCTTCAGCTTCTTGGTGATGCTGTTTTCGGTGCATCCGCCTTCAGTCATTGTAGGCGTGCTCATCAGCGCTACGCTGGTCGGCGCCCTGCTGTGCGACCTGTATCTGTCGCCCGTGTTGGTGCGCTGGCTGCTGCGTGACCCGATGCCGGCTACAACTGCTCTACAACCATCGGCCCTAAATGCTAACGGCGGCGAGGCCTCACATTCGCCGAGTCCACTCGAGGCCCATTCTTAGGAGCTCGTATAGGGCATCCAATGGCCTGCGTGATGTCCGGATAAGGACGCTCTCCGCGCATCAGAGCGGCGATGGCATCCTCCACATAACGCTTCTTGACGGCTTGAGGGCTTTCCGCGTTGTCGTCAATGGCGCCAATGTAGCGCACGATGCGCGCCTTGTCCAGCAGAAAGACGTGCGGCGTGCGAACAGCGCCAAAGCGAAAAGCTACCGATTGGGTAGAATCTTGCAGGTAGGCAAAGGGATAGCGTTTTGCCTTCGCCCGCGCGCGCATCTTCTCGAAGCTATCCTCTGCGAAAAGGACAGGGCTGCTGGGGTTGATAGCAAGTACCGGATAGCCCTTGGGAGCGTATTTTTTATGCAATTGAAGGATGCGTTCCTCGTAGAGATCGGCATAAGGGCAGTGCAGACAGGTAAAGACGACAATAACGCCTTCGTTATGACCGTAATCGGACAGGGAAACCATGCGACCATCCACATTGCGGAGGGTAAAGTCTTCGACCTTGTCGCCAATAGTGTATTTGAGGGTTTGATTATTAAAAGCGCAAAGAAGAGCGCTGCATAAGACGAGCGAGATAATGTACCATTTCATAGCTAAACAGGGGG
>JANWVR010000088.1 GCA_025056735.1 Saprospiraceae bacterium | reverse complement strand
CAACCAGCTTTTCGTTGATGTTTTGAGAAAAAGAGACGGCGTATAAGCCCAGGAAGAAGCAAAGCAGAGAAATACGCATGTGTGTATTCGCTTTTTAGGAAAAAGAAACGCCCATGTAGCGGGCAAAGTATGCCAAAAGGCTGCCTGAGCGGCCTTATGGTGGTTATCAAAACCGAAAATGGACCAGATCAGCAAACTGTTGAATGCGCCGCTGGATGAGGGTGTCGTCGAGTTCCAGCAACCGCTCGACACTAAATTTTTCTACGCAAAACGAGGCCAGAGCAGAGCCACAGATGACGGCACGGCGCATGTTGTCCATCGAGAGGTCGCCCGTGCGGGCCAGCCAGCCCATGAAGCCGCCGGCAAAAGTATCGCCCGCGCCCGTAGGGTCCGTAACTTCGGCTAACGGCAGGGCTGGGGCATAGAACAACTCCTCGCCGTGAAAGAGCAACGCCCCATGCTCGCCCTTTTTAATGATCAGGAAGCGCGGCCCCATGCTCAGGATGGCGTGCGCCGCTTTGACCAACGAATGCTCGCCCGACAGCTGGCGCGCCTCTTCGTCGTTGATGGTCAGCACGTCCACGCGCCGCAGGACCTGTTGTAAGTCGTCCCAGGCAGTATCCATCCAGAAGTTCATGGTGTCCATGGCTATCAATTTGGGTCGGCGCTCTAATTGGTCGAGCACACGCAGCTGCACTCGCGGCGTCAGGTTGCCCAGCATCAGATACTCGATATTTCGGTAGCTGGGCGGCAGTGCGGGGTCAAAGTCGGCCAGCACATTCAACTGCGTATCCAAGGTATCGCGCGTGTTCAGGTCGCGATAGTATTTTCCCGACCAGAAGAAGGACTTCTGTCCCTCTTTTATCTGCAAACCCTCTAAGTCCGCGCCGCGCTGCCGCAGGTTTTCGAGCATCTCGATCGGGAAATCATCGCCTACCACCGACACAATACGTATCGGTCGTACGAAATACGAGGCTGCTATAGAAATATAGGTGCAAGCGCCTCCGACGACGCGCTCGGCGCGGCCAAAGGGGGTCTCAATGTCGTCGAAGGCTACCGTGCCTACTGCCAGTAAACTCATGCGTGATGCCGTGTTGGGTGTTGTCTGTTCAGGCGCGCAAAGATGCAAAAGGGTGCCGCAGCGCGAGGCGTGTTTGGCCAAAAAGCTCTCTGGCTGTCGCGCGTGTGTCTAAAAGTGTTGCATCTACTGAGGCACAAAAGCATCTGGCAGTTGCGCTTCTTCCAGGCGTCATCCCGCCGAAAATGCCGGGATGACGCCTTGAAGCGCCGACTCGCACGCTATGGGCGCTGCACTAAAAGCCGCAGTGTCTGCTGGTGGGTGCTGCCCTGCACCTGCACGCTGTACCACCCAGGCGGCAGCGCCTGCACCGGTAAGAGGACCTGGGCCGTTGCTGTTGCCGGCATCTCTATGCGCTGTTCGTGGACAATACGCCCCAGTGGGTCGTTTAACCGCACCCAATATAGGTCTCTCGGTGCATTTTCTATTGCCAGCACGGCCCAAGTGGTCGCCGGGTTGGGCATCAGTCGGATATGTCCGAGAGTATTCTCGGGCGTTGGCGCGCTGACAACAGGTTGGCCTGCAATGACGATATTGTCAATGAGCACGCGGTCGCCGAGGCTATTTGCAAAGGTGTCTAAGTCTGCACTGACGCCGGTGTGCGTTTCAAAGCACAATTCCACCTGTCGGCCCAGCAAGTCTTTGAGGTTGACGGTTTGAGGTCTCCAGGGGTCGGCGCTGGGCGTATTGGCTCTGAACGTGGTGCCGATGGGCGTACCATCGGCCAGGATGCGCATGGCGCTGCCAAACTGCGCGTGTTGGCCGAGCACTCGAAGGTAGTAGAAGGAAAAACTTTGCCTCAGGTCGAAGCGCAATTCGGCGGAAGCCAGTCCCGTCAGGTCGGCACACAGGCACACACGCGAGCGGAACTGAGGGTTGACGTTCCAGACAGTTTCCAAGCGGGGCGCGACGGCTTTGCCCTGGAGACGTTCGGTGTGGAAATCGCCACCCGTGATGCGCAACCCCAGCGCGCCTGTGCGGGCCGCCTGTGTGGATAGCGATATCTGGCTCCTGGCGCCCGGCTGGAGAGAAAGCGAGTCCAACGATGCCGCCCCTGTCTCGAAAGTAAGCACATCGGCGCGCGTGCGCGCAGGGATGTGCGCAATTTGCAGCCCCGAAAGGGTGTCGTTGTCCGTCAACACATCCGCCTCGGAGTTCACCCACACGTTATAGCGATAGCGAGCAGGTATCGAGAGATTGACAGGCCGACTGAAGACATGCACAAACGTCTCGCCCGTCTGGAGCGCTTTCGGCGTTTGGATACTTTCTTCAAAGGCTTCAGCTTCATCTACAAAGCGATAGCCTACGGTCAGGGGCGTGCCTGCCGGCAACAGTTCGCAACCGAAATAACCGATACGCACGCGGAGTTGCTCTTTGCCCAAAAAACACTCATAGGCTGGCCATTGACTTTCCAAGAGGCGGACATCGCTTTCGTCAGGCAGGCTTTCCAGCGTAAACGTGAGCGTATCGTTGGCAGCATAGGTGTCGGCGCCCGAAGCCACCCAGACGCTCAGGGTGTAGATACCCGGCTGGCTCAAGGCTGCAGGTAAGGTGGAGAAGGTAAAATCCGCCGCTTCACCGTAGCGCAACGACGCGGCAAGCACAAACGTATCTACCACAACGGGCCCACCCTGAATCTGATAGGCCATCGGAAGCGCATAACCGGCGGGTAATTCGCCATCGCAGCCCCAATAACGCACCTGCACGACGACAGGCTCGTTCCCCGTCAGACCGCACGACAGCGGCATAGGCTGAGCCACTCGTGCCAGCTGCATATCGCCGGGGAAGATGGGCAGACCCACTCCTACCGCATACCAGGCATTAGCTGTTTCCAAAAATTGCTTCGAGCAGACGCCAAAAAGGTCTTCTGCAGCCTGCAAGGCACCCTGGCGCGCATCCGCATAAACGGACAGAGCCGTCAGGTAATATCTCAAATTACGATAAGCAATTTTAGCGGCATCTTCCATGCCAATGGCCTGCACGTTGTAGGCATTGTTGTTATCGTTGACGCCGCTACCGCCTTCCGTAAGCAGATAGAACCAGTAGTTCATCACCCCACTGTTGGTGTGTACGCCGCCGTTGTCGCCGGTGCCGATAAACCAGAACTGCCCTCGATAGGTATTAGGATGACCTTGTGTTTTGGGCGCGGCCATGTTTCGGAAGGGCGGAGCGCTGGTGCTGATTTCGTCGCCGATAAGCCAGCCGGCTTTTTCAGGTCTGGCCCAGAAGCGGATGACAGCGCCGAAGATGTCGCTAAAAGACTCGTTGAGCGCGCCGCTTTCGTTGCGATAGCGCAGGCCGGCGGAGAACTGGGTAAGGCCGTGCACAAACTCGTGCCCGACGATATCCAAGCTTGTAAACGGATTACGAGGGCCGCTGCCATCGCCATAAGTGGCCCAGGCGCCGTTCCAAAAGGCGTTGTCGTAAGCGCTCCCGTAATGGACGTAGCTGATGAGCGGGAAGTCGCGGTCGTCTAAGCCGGCGTGGTCGTGCACGTGCAGGAAGTAGTCGTAGGTCATTTCAGCGCCCCAGTGGGCGTCGGTGGCGGCGTCGTCTTTGAAGGCGTTGGCGTTGTCCCAGTAGTTGTCGTCGTCGGTGAAGTCCACTGCCGCATCGAAGCTGGTGCCGCGCTGCATGTTGTAGGTTTCGATGCCGTTGCCGCGCGTGGTCTCGAAAAGGCGGTAGCGCTGGTCGGCCATGCGCTCTGCGATGATGGGTCGCTCGCCACTGTAGCGCGTTTTGGCGATTCCAGGCACGTTTTGCGTGCAGAGGACGTCGGTTTTGTCCAGCACATCGCCGGTGCGGGCATCCACATACACTTCGTAGCGGCCCAAGGGTTCTTCCATCTGTATTTCCATGTGCCAGGCCAGCCGCATGGAGGCAGGCGTCAGACTTTGGTCGGTAGAGTACAGCACCAGCTGCGGTTGTGGGTAAAAGGTTGCACGCGGGTTGTTGTAGATGCGCTGAAGCAACGCCTCCGCCCGGGCCGACTCCCACAGATAGCGCCGGGCTGGCATAACCTGCAGAGCGCGCTGAAGCGCCGCCTGGGCGCTGAGCAAGGGCTGGACGTCAACAACATCCAAACCGCGCGCCCACTTACCGTTGAGCGTTTGTACGCGACCGGCGCGCTCATGTACAAGGAGCTCGGCGCCATCCACCCGTACCCCGCGGTGATATTGGTGGTATCGGTGATGTGTTATGCCCAGCGCATCCGTCTCCGAGCGCACTCGGCGCCATTCATCGGCGGCACTCAAGCCCAAAGCGCCTTTGTGGCGCTGCACCAACTCGGCAGGAGTAAGCGAAACCTCCGAGCGCACGGCCAGCCACTCCGGATGGCCGTATTTAGGAAAAAAGAGCGCGCCCTCCGTCTGGGCAAGTGCCCGGGAAACCGAAAGGCCGCATAATAAAAATAGGACAGAACAGCGTAGTAATGTATTCATAGCGACAAAGAAACGATAATTTTGCCTACAACAGCGCAGCAACAAAATTGCTCAACCCATCTTCTTACAGCCACGGTGTGCTGCCGGATATGAACCCTCCGCACGGGCAGCATTTCGTCGTCCAAAATCGCCCTCGCCATTGACCGGCGTCATTCTTATCGGTAGAGGCGCCACGCTATTTTTGCTTTGAAAATTAAAAAAAGGGAGGTTACTATGGCACTTATTAAATGGAATCCAGAGGTGTCGCTCTTTCCATCCATGTCAACGTGGTTAGCGGACTTCTTTGATGATTGGAACGAAGGAAATGTCCCTGCTATCAAAGGGGTTTCCATACCCGCGGTGAACGTCTCAGAAACACCCGAAGCTTATGCGGTAGAAGTAGCAGCGCCGGGCTTTTCGAAGGACAACTTTCGCTTAGAGGTTAAGGACGGCTACTTAGTCATTAGCGGCGAGATGAAGGAAGAGAAAAAAGAAGAGGAAAAGGGCAAATACACGCGACGTGAGTTCCGCTATGGTTCCTTCTCGCGCGCCTTTGCGCTGCCAAATAACGTGGACGAACATAACATCCGCGCGCAGTACAACGACGGCATCCTGCGGATAAACCTGCCCAAGAAGGAAAGCGAAGCTAAAGCGCCTACGAAGAGTATCACTATTGAATAACGCGCGCAGCCGCCTCCGCCAGAGCGCTTACAATGCCGCTCTGGCGGAGTGTTGCGCGGGCAAAAACACCCTGTATTATGAGCATTACAGCCGAATTACCTGTCTCACGCATCATGACCCCAAAGCCCACTACGGTCGGGCCTAACGATACCATGGATACCGTCCGTCAACTTTTAGAAAAAGGCGGCTTTCATCACCTGCCCGTTGTAGAAGGCGGCAAATTGGTTGGCTTAGTCAGCTATACCGACTATTTGCGTCTTATCCGAAACGTTTTCAGCAATGCCCAGGAGACCCGCGCCAACGAGCGCGTCTTGCACGCCACACTTGTTAAAGACGTTATGACGGAGCACCTCCTCTGCCTGTCGCCCAATGACACTGTCGAGGCTGCCCTGCGCATCTTTAAGGCCAACCAGTTCCACTCGCTGCCCGTAGTGGACGAGCATAAGCACTTGCTGGGCATCGTTACTACGCTCGACCTCATGCGCGTGCTCGAGACGGTGTTCTTAGAGGAATTGCGGCGGTAAGCGCTTCGTACATGTCACTACCCGCATCGCTCCTGTCCGGATGACGGCAGGAGATTTGCCGTTGTCGGACACAGTGCCGACAACTTCTCTATTTTTGCCGGCCTTTAAATGCCCGAACAGGGCAGCAAGAAGTGTTTCAAAGGAACGGCTACGGGATCATGCGACTGAAAGCCCTTGAACTCAAAGGATTTAAGAGTTTCGCCAACGAAACGGTCATCCATTTTAATGCTGACGTAACGGGCGTGGTTGGCCCTAACGGCTCCGGCAAAAGCAACGTTGTGGATGCCGTGCGCTGGGTACTGGGCGAACAAAAGAGCAAGGAACTGCGCCTCGACAAAATGTCCAGCGTCATCTTCAACGGCACCAAGCGCCGCAAAGAAGGTCAGGTGGCCCAGGTGTCGCTGACCTTTGAAAACACGAAAAACCTGCTGCCCACTGAGTTCCAGACCGTTACCATCAGCCGCCTGCTCTATCGCAGCGGCGAGAGCGAGTATCGCCTCAATGGCGTGCCGTGCCGCCTCAAGGACATCACCTCACTGCTGGTGGACACCGGTATCGGGCCCGACTCCTATGCTATCATCGCCCTCAACATGGTCGAAGACCTGCTCAGCGACCGCGAGCAGGCCCGCCGACGCATGTTCGAGCAGGCCGCTGGCATCAGCAAGTACAAAGCCCGCAAGCACGAAACCCAACTCAAATTAGAAGCCACCTCTGCCGACCTCGACCGCGTCGAGGACCTGCTGTATGAAATTGAAGACCAACTCAAAAAACTCGAAAAGCAGGCTCAACGCACCCAGAAATACCACGAACTCAAAGAGGCATACAAAAACGCCGCCATCGAACTGGCCCTGTACCAACTGGCCCAGCACCGCCAGCGCTACCGCGAACTGGAAACCCAAATCCAGCAACAGGAAGACCAGTACCGCGCCAACGAAGCCCAGGCCCGACAATTAGAAGCCGACATCGAGCGCCTCCGAAAGTCCTACACCGACGAAGAAGTAGCCCTCAGCACTCAGCAGCAACAGGTCAACCAACTCACAGGCCGCATCCGCTCTAAGGAAAACGAAAAAGCCCTGCTGGCCCAAAAGCGCGCATTCGTTGCGCAGGAAATTGCCCGATTAGAAGACCAACTGACCCGCGCCGCCGACATAGCGCGCCGTTTAGAGACCGAAATCGAAGGCTACCAGACCGACCTCAACTACGAAAAACGCCTCGAAGCTGACTTGGAAAGCGAGCTGGAGCAGGCGCGCCTGACGCTGGCAAAAGTGCAGGCCGACCACAACCTCCTAAAGGGACACTTGGACGAATTCGTCCGCGAGCAGCAAACCCTTGAACGCCAAATCGTTGAGTTGGAACGCCAAAAGGCCGTCCAGCAAAATCAGGTGGAAAACCTCCGCCGCGACGTGGAGCGCACCCTCAGCGATGTAGCCCTGCGCCGCGCTGAAATGGAAACACTGCAGAACAGCGTAACGGCCATTGAGGAGCGCCTCAGCGAACAAAGCGCCAAAATTGCCCAGCTGGAAGGCGTCGAAGAAAAGCGCCGCAAAGACATCGCCAACACCGAGCGCCAGTTGGACGAACTTACTCGCCAACTGGCCCAGCACAACCGCCAACTCGACGCCCGCCGCAACGAGTACAAACTCACCAAAAGCATGGTGGAAAACCTCGAGGGCTTCCCCGAAAGCATCAAATTCCTAAGCCAGCAGAAGGATTGGGCCAAAAATTGCCCCCTACTTAGCGACCTCATCTACGTGCCCGAGGAGTACCGCGCCATCATCGAAGCCTATCTGGAGCCTTACCTCAACTACTACGTCGTGCCCAACGCCGATGCTGCTGTGGAAGCCATCCAGCTGCTGGGCCGCACCCAAAAGGGACGCGCCAACTTCTTCCTGCTCGATGCTTTCCAGAAGTACGAGGCCCCGCTTACCCTGCTGCCCGCTGGCCTGCGTGCCATAGATGTCGTGGAAGCAGACCCACAATACCGCCCCCTGGTGGCCTTTCTCTTGGAAAACGTCCTCATCGTGGACGACGCCTCTGCCGCTGCCGCCACTGCTCCTGAAGCGGCAGGCATCACCTTCGTTTCCCGTTCGGGCGCTTTCGTCCGCCGGCGCTTCAGCCTCAGCGGCGGCTCCGTAGGCCTTTTTGAGGGCAAAAAAATTGGCCGAAAGAAAAATCTGACTATTTTAGAAGTCCAAATCCGCCAATTGGAAGAACAGGAAGCCGAACTCAACAACCGCATTGGCGTATTGCGCGCGCACCTGATGAGCCTCAAAAACGCCGATCAAAGCGCCCAGCTCACCCGCGAACGCGAAGCCCTCGCACGCCTGCAAAGCGAACGCGCTGCCTTAGTGGCCCGCATCGAAAACATCGCAGCCTTCGTCCAAAACTTCGACGCCAAAGCTGCCGAAAGCGGAATGCTCATCGAACAACTGGCTGCCAACAACGAACACATCGAATCCCAACTGACCGAAAAACAAAACCTCGCCGCTCAAATGCGCGAGCGCCTCAGCCACACCGACGGCTCCTTCCGCGAAATCGCCGAAGAACTCAGCCGTGCCAGCCATGCCTTCAACCAGAAGAACATTGAGTTCATCCGCCAACAAAACCGCGTCAACACCTTCCAGCAAGAGCTCGCCTTCCGCCAGAAAAATCTATCCGAACTACTTGCCCAAACCGAGCAAAATCGGCATGTGCTGGCCAAAAATGCCGACGAACTCACACACCTAACTGCCGAAATCGAACGCTTAGACCAGGAACTCGTTGGCGCCTATGCCCAAAAAAAAGAACAAGAGGCCACCCTCAGCACCGCCGAACAACAATACTTCCAGGCGCGCAACGAAATCCACGAACGCGAAAACCGCCTGCGCGACCTCTACCGTCGCCAGCAAGATCTCCAGGGCGCCATCAACCGCCTCAAAGACAAATTTACCGACGTCAAATTCGACATCACCGCCCTGCACGAACGCCTGCGTGCCGAATTCGGCCTGCAGCCCCAAGACCTCGCCCAACGCGAGCCCAACCCAACCCTCGAACCCGAAGCCCTCGAACGCGATACCATCAACCTCAAACGCCGCCTGGACAACTACGGCGAAATCAATCCCTTAGCCATCGAAGCTTACAACGAAATCAAAGAGCGCTACGACAACATCGCTCACCAGCGCAACGACATCCTGACCGCCAAAGAGAACTTGCTGCAAACCATGCGCGAAATCGAAGAAACCGCTACACAGCGCTTCCTGGAGGCCTTCGAGCAAGTGCGGCAAAATTTCATCCAGGTCTTCCGCACCCTCTTCAGCGAAGAAGACTCTGCCGACCTCATTCTGACAAACCCGGCCAACCCGCTCGAATCCGACATCAACATCATCGCCAAACCCAAAGGCAAACGCCCTCAGACCATCGCCCAACTCTCTGGTGGAGAGAAAACCCTCACCGCCACTGCCCTGCTCTTTGCCCTTTACCTGCTCAAACCCGCGCCCTTCTGCATCTTCGACGAAGTGGACGCTCCCTTAGACGACGCCAACATCGAAAAATTCAACCGCATCATCCGCGAGTTCTCCAAACAGTCGCAGTTCATTGTCGTTACCCACAACAAAGCCACTATGGCTGCCGTGGACACCATCTACGGCGTTTATATGCCTGAACAAGGCGTCAGCGCCGTTACGCTCGTGGACTTCCGACAACTTAACCACGAGGCCTTGGTGTTCGAGGCCAGCTGAGCCCACCTTCAGACTATCCTCCACTTTAGCCAACACTGCCCTCACGTAAGCCGGACTCGCCTGGAACAAAGGAGCGCAGAGTTAACGCTTCCGAAAAACGACCCCAGACGGCCCGTTCAATCCGCCGCCTTCCAGATAGACGCCCAACTCGGCATTGGCGGCCAGGTCTATTTTTCGCAGTGCGTTGATGCGGCTATCACACGCATACAGGTAGCCATCGGGGCCCATCGCCAGCCCCTCGGGCCAGCCAAAACCGCGAGCCACGGGGCCAGCATACGCCCAGGCGTCGCCTTCGCGCCGGAATCGTTTTATGGAAGCTGCTTCGTCAGCGTCGGCGACGAGCAGGTCGCCACCCGATGTCAGGCAGAGCGATGTTGGCCACCTCAGGCTGCCCTCCGGTGTTACACGGCGAGGTGTGGCGTCTCCGGCAGGCACTATCCAAACGCCGCGCCCGCCCGAGCAGGCGACGAGCAGCTGCCCGCGGGCGTCCCACGCCAACGCCACTGGCCCCGGCAAGCCTTCCGCTACCGTCTGCACAAGGCGCCCCGAAACGCCGTCAAACCCGAGCACCTCGCCCGTGCGCTCGCACACGTACAGGCGCCCATCTGGGCCAAATGCCATACCGGTAGGCGCCCGCAACCCATCCCCTTGCACAAACGCGCTCGCTAAGCCCGTAGTTGGGTCTATTCGGAGCACCGAAGGCGTTGCGCCACCCGTCAGGACGTATGCCCGCCCGTCCGGGCCGGAGCAGACGTAGAGGGCGGGCGCCGGCACACCCGCATACAGCCGTCCCATTGGCGTACCCGTGTGCGCATCGAAGCGCTCGACGGTGCCGCTCTTTCGGTTGCACACCCACGCCTCATAGCCGCGCAGCGTCGGGCGCACCTGCAGCACCGACTCGCTGGCGCGACTAAACCATAACTCGTGCGCCTCCGCATCATCGCCACTAAGCGTCACGCGCAGCGAGGTGCTGTCCACTAACCAGTACTCGATGGTCTTCGGAAAGTCGTGCTCCGGATTTTCAAACGTCCAGGACGAGGCCGTGAAAAATACTAAGGCAAAATCTACCGATTGCCCGTGGTTCTGGTTGGGCACGACGACGCGATAGACAATACTGCCATTAGGGCGCCGAAAGAGCGCCATCGTTTCTCGAGGCACAGGTCCTTCAGAAGTTAGCGCATATCCCACGCCTTTTAAGGTGTCGGGGGCTGCTATCCACCACTGTTCTGCAGCCTCTGAGCGCAGATTTTTCCAGGTGCCCGCTAATTGTTGCAGCCCCAGCCACGGGTTTTGCGCCTCCAGCGCAGCAGCTGACAGCCATAAACAACTATGTATCAGCAGCAGTTTTCTCATTTATTTTTCTGTTTCAGGCAAATGTAGGTCAAAAATGGACATGCTCCCAAGCCCTCCCATTTCACGCGTTCTGCCAATAGCGCCTTTGCACCCTAACGGCTGAGAAAACTAAATGCTCTAGGGCCTCAGCCGCGAAGAAAACAAGGCGTTTGCATACGACACTACCGGCGTTAATCGTTAGGGAACGGTTGTTTTTTTTGAGAAAAAGGCAGAAAAAATTTTTTTACGGAAAAACGTCCTATATTTGTGCCCAGAAATGCGTGCGCTCAAAGCGCATGGAGTGACCCGGAAAAGACCGGCTCGTATAAGCAAGCAAACCATTAAAAAGACGCCGCAACGACGGCGCTGAAGAATAAACCGAAGGCGGGGGCCCTCCGGCCCTTTCAAATGAGAAAGGGAGGAGGGCTGTTTTTGAACACACTCACTTACACACACGGATATACTGTTAGAAAGCGCTGAGCCGGCTGTGCATTTTGCACGGCCGGCTCTTGTTTTTCCCGGGAAGTGTACACTCCCGACCACGGGACGGCGCCTTTGAAGGCGAATGGGTTGCTTTATCTGGCCACGCTCATTTTAGCCACTTTGGCAACGCCGGTAAGCGTATTTTCTAAGCGAACCACGTACGTGCCCGCCGGCAGGTGAAGCACTTCGAGCAGGAAGGCGTTATCGCCGGGTTCGACGCGCACGCGCTGGTGATGGAGCAGCGAGCCGCCTATGCTGTGGACGCTCAGGATGCCGTCGTAGGCGTCGTTGGAGTGCAGGAAAACCTCGCTGGAGGTACGCGCCGGGTTAGGATAAAGCAGCAGTTTGTCGCCCCAGGTTTCGAAGTCGTCCACGATAGTGGGAGAGCCGCCATAATAGCACTGCGGATCTACGGCATAAGCAGGGCTGATGAGGGGCACTTTGGCGTAGGGCGCAAAGAGGCTCTCGGCGATAACCCAGTTGTTGGCGCCAAGCCAGTCTTGCAGCAGGGTGGCGAACACCTGACGGTAGTCGTGCTGCGTACCTTTGAGCTGGTTATCTGCGGTCAGGTCGCTGAGGTTGACATTTGTGCCCAGGACGCCTGGGTTCACGCCTTTACCTACGATGTACATAGGCGCCAGCGTGCCGTGGTCGGTACCAAAGGAGCCGTTTTCGGCGGCGCAGCGGCCAAACTCGGAGAAGGTGCAGACGACGGCCCGATGAGCAATGGACATTTTATCCAGATCGTCCACGAAAGCCTTGATGGCCTCGCTGAGGGTTCGCAACAAATCGGCGTGTACGCCTTTTGTTGTGTCGCCGGAGTCCACTTGCGCATTATGGGTGTCGAAGCCGCCGATGCTGCAGAGGAAGATTTTGGTTTTGCTGCCCCCGCGGATGAGGCGAGCCACGGTTTTCAGCTGGTTGGCTAAGGCCGTATTGGGATATGTGCCGGCGTTTGTGCCGGCATTAAATACGTCGGTGATGCGCTTGGCGTACTGGTTAACGCTGCGTTCGACGGACATGATGTAGGCCAATTCTTCGCCGTGTTCGCTGTCGGGCGCGTTGAGCACGGGGGCGCCGCCGATGGTTTGCACTAAGGAATAAAAGCCTGCCGGGTCTTGCCCGCTTAGATTGATGGCGTTTTGGTGTTCCGTTTCCGTGTGGAAGCCCAGCGAGGGGTTGGTGTCGCCCACCTGGATACCGAGCGGGTCGGGCATGGTGGGCGTAGGCGCACCTTCTACGTCAGGGAAGAGGGCTTGCAGCGAGCGCCCCATCCAGCCAGAACCGATGTTGAAGTTAGCCGGGGTCCCATCGCCGCCGGTAAGCCACAGGTCGGTGCTTTTGAAGTGCGACTGGTTGGGATTAGGGTAGCCTGCCCCCTGCACGATGCTGACCCAACCGCGGTCGTAGAGGTCTTTGAGTGCCTGCATAGCCGGGTGCAGGCCAACGCGCTTGCTGTCCTTGAGCGTGCTGTCGAGCTCGATGACAGCGTTTTCAGCTAAACCCGTCGTAGGGCGCAGCGCCCGGTAGCGGCTGTATTGGGCCAGCGGAACGAGGTTGTTCAAGCCATCA
Organism: Saprospiraceae bacterium; assembly: GCA_025056735.1. Taxonomy (GTDB): domain Bacteria; phylum Bacteroidota; class Bacteroidia; order Chitinophagales; family Saprospiraceae; genus M3007. Next base: position 2,149 of record JANWVR010000088.1, on the reverse strand, counting down.
TTGCCGCCCTTAAGCTGGATGAGCACTAAAGCGCGCTCGCGGACGTCGTCGCAGCCGCTGATGATGTGGGCTAAACGGCTGTTGGCAAAGGGACGCATGGTAAAGCCGTTCAGCACAAAAGAAGAGATGCCAGCGGCGGGTATTATTTTGAGAAAATCTCGGCGTTTCATAAGTAAGCGTTGGTAAAGGAAGGTGAACGATGAGTAAGGGTCCGCTTTTTAAAACGTTTGAAATTCCTGCGAGTACAGAATGGCCTTGAGCAACCGCTCCAACGGGATGCGCACTTCCGTTGGGTTGTTGGTTTTTAGATAGTCCTGCCATTCGTACGTCCAGTCGTAAGGCGGCAGGTGGTTGAGGAAGACATCGTCGTAGAAATAATTGAAGCGCTCAGGGCTAATGGGCGTGGGCAACAGGTAGCGCAGCATTTCATCCACTAATTTGTACGGGTCGGATGGGTTGGAGAAGAAGCCGCTGTTGCGCACCCAGGGGACGAGGTCTACTTTGAAGAAGAGTTGGGCGTTTGGGTTGGCGCCCAGGCTGATGCGCCCGGTGAGCAGTTGTTCAGGCAATTTGTAACGCGCAATGATAGTACTGGAGTTGAACCACTGCCGGCTGTATTCTGGCTCCTGGTAATAGGCCGGGTAGCCCGCTACGTCGTTGGGCATGAAAAGCGGAAAGCCCGCCGGCGTAAGCATGCGCTGAATGACGCCGTTGGAGAACAAATCTAAGTAATGTCCCTTTGGATTAGCGTTCGGATCAGGCAGAGGCACATTGAAAAAACTCATCATTTGCAAAGTCGCCTCCAAAGGTGAGCGAATCATGCCTCCGATGATTTCATCACCCACTTCAGCATCGTCCTCGTCGTAGAAGTGCTTGCTCTGCAGGAGCTTCTCCAATACGGGCTTGATCTCATATCCGCTATTTCGGAAGATCTGAGCGAGTGGTTCGATAATGTCGGTCTCAATTTCGGGTGTGATGTAGCGGCTTACAAAGAACCGATACAATCTGCGACAGAATAGGCGCGATACCTCGGGCTGAGCAAATACCATATTGACCAGCGCGTCCAGTTCCGTCCACATGCCGGCGTTGGTGGTAGCACCCTGAATGGTTTTGTTTTGGAATTTACTGCTGAAAGTTTTTGGACCGGTATCGTGCTGGGCAATAGCGGTTATACCGCGTGGAATACCCGTCTCTGGGTCTACCTGGTCGCGTTGACTGCGCACGCGGAAACCCGTGAATACTCGTGCAGCCTGTATGACATCGTGTTCGGTGTAATTGGTGTAATCTTCTGGCCCAATCTGCGGGCCTTTACCAATCGTAAATAACTCAAAGAACTCGCGGGCAAAATTCTCATTAGGGCTGTTTTTGGTGTTCTGGTGGTTGTTCAAATACCGCAACATGCAGTTGTCGGTCACGATTTTCGTCGCCAGCTTTTTAAAGTTACCCAGCGCTCCCCATCGCAGCAGCGACAAATAATCGAAAAAGTGGGCGTTGTTGGAAGCTGGAGCGTCCACCGTGAGGTACTGATGCAAAAACAACGTCATACGGTGTACAATGCCCGCATCGTGCAACGCTTCGCTAACCCACCAGCCCATGACATACCGTCGAAGAGCAGAGTCTTCGGCAGGAAAAGCCTGCCCCGGCGGCGGCAAAAGCCAGGCTATATTACCGCTTGTTCCCGGATACAACGGTTGCTGCATCCGCAGCGGATAGGGCTGAAGGAGCGAGGCCACGGCCTTGTCCACAGGCAGAGCGGCCAGCTCGTCCACGCGCGCCTTGGTGTAGCGGAAACTCGTGCGCCGCAGCAAATGCGCCGCCCGCCGATGCCCCAAAGCACTGACCGATAAGGGTTGAAGTGACGCCATAAAGCAGAGGTGTTTTTTAAGAAAAGAAAAGAGCAGCAAAAATTCTCGAGCAAATATGACCTCCTCCATGAAAATAGGTTTAATAGAGCGCGCAGATTATCAAAAAAAATAAAGGTAGAAAAAACGCTCGAAAAACTTCCAGGTCGAACCCTTGCTCACCCTTGCTGTTAAAAGTGCATGCCTCTTAATCGCAGAGAGCCCTTTTAGCGAAACTGTTTGCACGAAGCATATATCGGAATACACATGAGAGTTGCCGTCATTCGCAAAGCCCATTTCAACGCCGC
>JANWVR010000084.1 GCA_025056735.1 Saprospiraceae bacterium | reverse complement strand
ACTATTTATGGATCGGCTGCTCCGACAGCCGGGTGTCGCCCAGCCAGATCACGCAGACAAAGCCCGGGGAAATTTTCATCCATCGGAATATCGCTAATCTGGTCGTTCATACCGACATGAACCTGCTCAGCGTGCTACAGTATGCCGTAGAGGTACTGGAAGTGAAGCATGTTATCGTGTGCGGCCACTACGGCTGCGGCGGAGTGAAGGCAGCGATGACGCGGCACGATTACGGCCTGATTAACAAATGGTTGCGCCATATCAAGGACGTGTATCGCCTGCATGAAGCGGAGCTGGAAGCGATATCCGACGAGCAGCAACGCTTGAACCGTCTCATCGAGGTCAATGTCATCGAGCAGGTGTACCACGTGGCGGATACGTCCATCGTTCAGCGCGCCTGGAAGAAGCGACAGGCGCCAGCGCTGCACGGATGGGTGTACGACCTGGCTGACGGCATCATCCGCCCATTGGTGGAAATTCAACCAGGCACACATTTGGAGCATCCCATTTACGAATTCGATGACTTGGTGATATAGAGCCAAGGGCATTCCCTACATCGCATGGGCAGGTCTATTTCTTCTGGGAGTCTTTCTCTTCTTGCCTGGCCTGGGCAATAATGGCTTTCACCTGCTCCAGCGTGAGCATTCGAGCCTGTTCTGCAGTCATTCGGGCACCATTGACGAAAGGCAGTTTAATGGCCTCTTTGCCAACACGGATAAACGGCCCCCAGCGGCCGTTTTCGATGCTGATGTTTTCTTCGGGCCAGTGCTGAATAAACCGAGTGGCCTCTTTCTCAATTTTCGCCTGGATCAGCTCAATGGCCTGTTTTTCCGTGAGGGTGTCAAAAGGGATACGCGCTGGCACGGCTACATACAGGTCGGCCCATTTGAGGAAGGGTCCGAAGCGGCCTTTCCCTTTGGTGATGGGCTGATTCTGGTAATATCCAATAGGGGCATCGGTAGCCTGCTTGCCTCGGATAAGCTCGACAGCGCGCTCGAGAGTAACGCCAAACAGGTCTTCGTTTTTGGGTAAAGAAACCGACAAATCGCCCCATTTGACGTAAGGGCCATAACGTCCAGTGTTGACGAGGACTTCTTTACCTTCGTACTCGCCGATGGTGCGCGGGAGGTTGAAGCTGTCTAAGGCTTCCTCGAGGGTAACGGTTTCGAGCGACGCGCCGGGTCTGAGATTGGCGTAACGCGGTTTTTCACCTTTCGCCAATTCATCGCCTGTCCCTATTTGCACAACGGGTTTGCCTAAGCTGCTCATGCGCACCAGGACGGTGCGGCCCGTTTTGGGATCTTTGCCCAGGATGCGCTCGCCGCTGACGCGCCCGGCGACTTTCAGCGTTTTTTCTACTTCTTGGTGAAAAGGCCGGTAGAAGTCGTCAATTGTTTTAGTCCATTCTTTTTTACCCTCCGCAATATCATCAAACTCTTGCTCGATCTGGGCTGTGAAGCCATAGTCCATGATTTTTTGGAAATACGTATCGAGGAAGTCGCACACGACCATGCCCATGTCGGTGGGATAGAGCACGTTCTTGGTAGCGCCGACGGTTTCCTTGTCGGTGAAGGACTGGATGGTATCGTTCTTTAGCGTCAGCACACGATAGGTGCGCACTTCGCCTGGGCGGCTGTCTTTAATGACATAGCCGCGATTGGCCTCCATGATTTTGCTGATGGTAGGCGCATAAGTAGAGGGGCGTCCGATGCCGAGCTCTTCTAATTTTTTCACCAAAGCAGCTTCGGTGTAGCGCGCTGGTGGGCGGGTGAAGCGCTCGGTAGCGGTGAGATTGTCTAAGGTGAGCACCTGGCCGACGCTCAGAGGCGGCAGGATGCCCTGGGTTTGTTCTTCGTCTTCGTCAGTACTTTCGATGTAAAGTTTGAGGAAGCCGTCGAACTTGAGTACTTCGCCCTCGGCGACCAGACGGGCTTCGGGGTAAGTGCTGATACCGATGTCCACGGTGGTTTTTTCCAACTCCGCATCGGCCATTTGGGAGGCCAGCGTGCGTTTCCAGATGAGTTCGTACAGGCGCTGTTCGTCGCGGGTAGCACCGGCAGTGGGATTTTCGATGTAGGTGGGGCGGATGGCCTCATGCGCTTCCTGCGCAGAGGCATTTTTTGTTTTATAGCGGCGCAGCTGATGATAATGGCTGCCGAATTGTTTCGTAATTTCATCGCCAATGGCTTGGAGAGCCAGTTCGCTCAGATGGGTGGAGTCGGTGCGCATGTAGGTGATAAACCCTTGCTCATACAGGCTTTGCGCTACGGACATGGTTCGGCTCACGGAGAACCCGAGTTTGCGGCTGGCTTCCTGCTGCAGCGTTGAGGTAGTGAATGGTGGTGCTGGGCGACGGCGCGTAGGACGCACCTGGATATCGCGTACTGTATAAGTGGCGCCAATACATTTTCTTAAAAACGCTTCGGCGCTGGCAGCATCAGTAGGGCGCTCGTCGCTTTCCGCTTTAAAACTGACCATTTTGCCCTGAGCGTTGGGCGCCAGAAAATCTGCGGTAATGCGGAAGTAGGCCTCTGAGCGAAAGCGCTGTATTTCACGTTCGCGCTCGACAATGAGTTTGACCGCCACCGACTGAACACGCCCGGCGGAGAGCTGACCTTTGATCTTTTTCCACAAGAGGCCCGACAATTCCCAGCCCACCAAGCGGTCGAGCACCCGGCGCGCCTGCTGGGCATTCACTAAATTCAGGTCAACACGGCGAGGATTCTGGACAGCCTGCTGGATGGCAGGCTTGGTGATCTCGTGGAACACGATGCGCTTGGTCTGGAGCGGGTCTAAGCCCAATACCTCGCACAGGTGCCACGAAATGGCTTCGCCTTCGCGGTCTTCGTCAGTGGCTAACCACACCTCTTCGGTTCGGCGGGCGGCATCGCGCAACTCTTTGACGGTCTTCTGCTTATCTGGTGGTATAACGTAGTTGGGCTTATAGCCGTTCTCTACATCTACGCCCAAATCGTTGCTTTTTTCTAAGTCGCGGATGTGTCCATAGGAGGATTTCACCTCAAATTCGGCGCCTAAGTATTTCCCAATGGTCTTAGCCTTCGCCGGGGACTCTACAATGAGGAGTTTTTTACCCATACGTGCGGCAAAAGTACGGGCTTTTTAATACGCGCCAATAGCGCTACTGGCCTTTCGCTACCGGCGCCTTCTTAGCCGTTGCATCCGAACCTATGGCCGGCCCTACCGTCGGTGTCGTTTGGAGCGAGTCAGGGCGCGGTCGCTTGCGCACTTCCCGGTGAATAACCTCGCCTTTGCTGAGGCGTTCCTGCCATTCTTTTCTTCTTTTTTCCTTAAAATAGGTGGCTAACTGCCGTACCTCAATAGGGTGATTGTTCAAATGCCGATGAAAGGCCAGAATGAGAAAATCAGCCATGTCATCGGGAAAGGTAACCCCAGCACTGCGCAGGTAGTGCGATAAACGCGAGCCTTCGTAAAAGCCCCAGTCAAAGATCATCCTTTGTCCCAGCTTGCTGTGCAAGCGCATGCAAACGCTGTCTTCCGGCAGGGAGCGAATGCGCTGGCGCTGCGACTCATCTGTCCATTTGTACAGTTGTGCAATGGCTTCGTCTAAGTTCTTGGGGATGTACACCCCGTTTAGCTGATCTTTCTTGATGCGTTCCTGGTAACGGCGCTGAAACTCCTCCTCTGTATCTGCAGGGCGATATTCCTTTTGGGATAAAACCGGCGTCAAAGCCCAGCAAGTGAAGGCGAAAAGACAGAATAAACGATAGACGACGACCATGAGTTACAGGGAATTGAGTGTGAAACCAACAATGATAAACGCCAAAAAGCCCAAGGTTGTACCGTCAGGCTGCAAAATTAACGCGCCCCGACGGCTCATGCGCTCTGGCCGACATTTTCTGGACATGGGAAGCGGCCTAAATTTCATTTATCATTTTAAATAATTTTCAGCAGTTTACTTATTTACCTTGGCGTTACGCTTTCTGACGAGTTGCTACCTTTGCCGCGCCCGTCGCTGCGGCGTCGGCCGGCTATTTTTTCACTAAAACACAACGACGTTACACACTTTCCCATGAACTTACACGAATACCAGGGAAAAGAGCTGCTCAAATCCTACGGGATCAAAATTCAGGAGGGTATTCTGGCGCACACGCCTGAAGAGGCCGAGGCAGCGGCTCGCCAGTTGAAAGAATTGTACCATTCGGACTGGTGCGTCATTAAAGCGCAGATCCACGCCGGTGGCCGCGGCAAGGGTGGCGGCGTAAAGCTGGCCAAAAGCCCAGAGCAGGCGCGAGAACTTGCAAGCCAGATTCTGGGGATGATGCTCGTCACCCCGCAGACGCCGCCGCAGGGTAAGTTGGTGCGCAAGGTGTTGGTAGCGCAGGATGTCTTCTACCCCGGCGCCCATGAGCCAAAGGAGTATTACATCAGCATCCTGACCGACCGCTCGCGCAACGGTAACGTCATTGTCTATTCGCCCGATGGCGGCATGGACATCGAGGCCGTAGCCGAAAAGACTCCTGAGCGCGTGTTCACGGAGTTCGTGGACCCGCTTCTGGGGCTGCGTCCTTTCCAGGCCGCAAAAGTGGCTTTCAATCTGGGGCTAAGCGGCCAGGCGCACAAGGAAATGACGGCCTTCGTGCAAAAACTATATGCCGCTTTTATCGGCAGCGATGCCTCTCTCTTCGAAATTAACCCTTGCCTGAAAACCTCCGACGAACAAATCATCGCCGTGGACGCCAAAGTGGTGCTCGACGACAATGCCCTGATGCGCCACCCTGACCTGGCGGCGCTGCGCGACACTGGCGAAGAAGACCCTACCGACGTAGAAGCGCGCGAAAACGACCTCAACTATGTCAAATTAGACGGCAACGTTGGCTGTATGGTCAACGGCGCAGGCTTAGCCATGGCTACCATGGACCTCATCAAGCTGTCGGGCGGAGAGCCGGCCAACTTCTTGGATGTGGGCGGCACTGCCGATGCGCAGCGCGTTGAGAAAGCGATGCGCATTATTTTGAAAGACCCGAACGTGAAGGCCATCCTGATCAACATCTTTGGCGGCATTGTGCGCTGCGATCGCGTGGCCCAGGGTGTAGTGGACGCCTACAAATCTATCGGCGACATCCCTGTGCCGGTTATCGTGCGCCTGCAGGGCACCAACGCCGATATTGCCAAGAAAATCATAGACGAATCAGGGCTGCGCGTCATGGGCGCGGTAGAATTTCAGGAAGCCGCCGACTTAGTGGCACAGGTGCTCCGGTAAGGCTCAAGACCCGGCTATGGTTCATCGAGTCGCGGGCCGTTGAGCAGGCGTTGCAAATCTTCAGGCGTATCAATGCCCACGCTCTCGAGGTGGGTGATGCCGATGACAATGCGCTGCCCATGGGCCAGCCAACGCAGCTGCTCTAACGACTCAGCCTGCTCCAGAGGCGAGGTGGGTAGCTGGGCCAGCTGCAGGAGGGCATCGCGCCGAAAGGCATACAGGCCTAAGTGTTTATAGAACTCAGCGACCTCGAGCCATGCCTCTGGCGCCACGCCGCGCACGTAAGGGATAGGGTGCCGGCTGAAATAGAGCGACTGGCGGCTCTCGGAGAAGACAGCCTTGACGACATTAGGATTGAACAGCTCTTCGGTGGAAGAAATGGGTTTGACCAACGTGGCAATGGAGCATGTAGGCGCCTCGACCAGCGTTTGCACCAGCAAATCAATCTGCTCGGGCTTTACAAATGGCTCATCGCCCTGGATGTTCAGCACGATGTCGGCGTCTGACAGGCGGGCCGCTACCTCGGCACAGCGGTCGGTGCCGCTTCGGTGCTCCGGGCTGGTCATAACCGCTTCGGCGCCAAAGGCGCTGGCGTGTTCGCAGATGCGTGGGTCGTCGGTGGCTACAATGACGCGCCCAACAGCAGCCGACTTACATGCCTGCTCCCATACGCGCTGAAGCATGCTTTTGCCCCAAATATCGGCCAGAGGCTTACCCGGAAAGCGCGTGGAGGCATAGCGCGCTGGAACGATGGCTACCACCACAGTTGTTATATGCTAAAAGAGACCTTTACCTTTGCCCGCAAACATACGCAGAGAAACGCCATGCGACCGAAGACCCTTGTAGTACTCTGGCTTATCAGCCAACTGGCGGCCTCTGCCCAAAGGCCTTTACAGCTTTCTAAAGGCGCCGAACCGGTGCTCACCTGGCGCGATAGTGTGCTGCTGACCGTAGAAAACGGGCAGAAGTATCTGCACCACATTGTCAAGCCCGGGCATACGCTTTTCTCTTTGACACGCTTCTACGGTCTCAGCTTAGAGGAATTGTACTACCTCAACCCGGCGCTCCAGCAAGATCCGATGCTGCGGGTGGGTACGCTGCTGAAGATCCCCATCCCTAACCGCGCCATCCGGCGCTATGAAGGTGCGTTCTTTGAGCGACAACAATTTGCGCAAGTCTTTTACGTCGTACAGCCGGGCGATAACCTGTTTCACGTGTCAAAACGCCTCTTCGACATGCCGATGGACTCCATGCGCCTGCGCAACCGCCTGCACAACGACCATATCCACCCCGGACAGATGCTCCACGTGGGCTGGATAGGACTCGAAGGCATACCTGCAGAGTGGCGCTCCGTACCAATAACAGAAACCTTGTCTGAACAGACGCACCGCGACCGATTCGAAGAGGATAAAAAACGCCTGAAAGAATACAGCAGCCAGGGCGTCTGCTTTTGGAACCGCGAAAGCAACGAAAAAGGCGACTTCTACGCCTTGCATCGAGAAGCTGCCGTCGGCTCTACCATCGCTGTAACCAATCCCATGAGCCGCATAACCGTGTATGCGCGCGTCATCGGGCGCATACCCTCTACCTACGAACCTAACATTGAGGTCATTCTATCGCCTGCTGCCGCGCGTCAACTCAGAGCGCTCGACCCCCGATTTTTCGTACAAACCCGGTATTTAAAATAAAAAACGCCGGGAAAAGCATAGAACTCTGCTCGGCGTTTAAGCTTCGCAACGACTCTACGGCCTGACGGAGATCAACAGGTTGGACGTATCGCTAATACCTTTGTTGTTTTCTGCGACGCCCCTGAAAGCATAGACGAGTTCGGTCATATTCAGCCCTACCGGACAGCCGCGTTGGGTATCTACAGTGTATTCGGGCAACATCCATTCTATGACTCCGCACTTGCGGATAAACGTCAGGTTCTGGGAATATTCGGATAGAATGCCGTCGTAAAAAATTGCCGTGCCGCTCGAAGAGCACTTTTGCCCGAAACCTCCGGTGCTTTTCACCCGCTTTACTCCGCTTTGTTCGTCGCGAGCCATGAGGAATACTTTGACTGTTTCGGTCTTACTGACGGTGATACTGATGCTTTCACCTGAGTAGGGTGCAATAGACGATGTGGGCGTTCCGCCTCCTGTGGCGCGGGTAATCATCCAGATGAGTTCAGGTGCCGAGGCATCGGAAGCGGGAATGTTCACTAGTCCCGGGTCTTCGCAGCAGCGTGAACGGCAGGCGTTTGTTAGTAGGAGTGCAGCTAGTCCTAACAAGGCCACGGCCGCAAGAAAAGTTTTCATCATATGGCAAAATTTTTATTGTGAGTAATTCTGCCATAATGATGTCGTATCGAGTCAAGGTATGTCAATCTGTGTGCCTATCAATTGGGTTAGGTCAAGCCCAGGCCCAGATATGGCTTATGGAGATGCCTCCAGCGACGCTCGGGCAGCAGGGAGTCCCTCTTGCGGATACCAGCACAGGCGGTCGAGCATTCGGGGCGTACCGCGGAAAACGTTGAGGTCAACCGGACGCGAGATACCCGGCAGTTGGCCTTTTTCCGAAAACTGCCAGAAGTGCCACGAGCGCGTGTTCAGATTGGGATGTTCTTCAGAATAGCGCGCAATCCAGAGGGGGTATTCGTCGAAGTACCCCGCCAGATGCCGTTCGTAGAAATGCAGGTTGGTATATATGATAGGGCGCACGCCCAGAGCAGCTTCTACTTTTTGCAACCAGGCGAAGGCCTCGCGTCGCACTATATCGGGATGCCTGCTATCGGTGGTTTCAATGTCGAGCACAGGCGCCAGGTCGCCGGGCTGTAGTTCCACGGTGCGCAAATAATGCTCAGCTTGCAACACACCGCTGCGATTAGGCCGGAAGTAGTGATATGCGCCCCGGCGGATGCCCATTTCACGCAGCCAGGCCCAATTTTCAGCAAAGAGAGAGTCCTGAAAATCGCCGCCTTCGGTAGCCTTGACGAAAACAAAATGCAGCTCACCACTTTGCACTAAGCGCTGCCAGTCAATGCGTTGCTGATGATGTGAAATATCAATGCCCAGCAGCAAAGCCTCCGGAATATCGAGCTTACCCGAATAGCGCCCGCCCCAGACGGGATAAAGGAGTAAAAACAGGACAGCAAGCAAACGCATGATCAGAGCTTTTCTCAGTGCAGTAAGGTGCGCGCAATCGGTCCGGGCGACGACAGGAAAATACAACCGCGAAAATAGTGCCGCGGTTTTCCGTGGCTAAGGCACTCGACGAAACTTTGGACGAACGGGTGCTCTGGGGCCGCATGCGACCATGCAAATCCCTAATTTACTCGAAAACGCTGAGTCCCGCGCCGTGTTTTGATTAACCTTGATTTTCTGGTCTATTGGCTAACGCTGGCCATACATTTGCTTCAAGCACGTTATCTTTGCCTTATGACAGCCGCGCCTCGTCTTTTATCTGCCTTGTTCTTGGGCGTTTCGTTCCTGGCCTCTGAGGGCCTGCGGACGGGGCATCGGCTATTCCACGGAGATCATCACCACGGGACGCTGACGTGCTTGGCGCGCTACGAAAGGAGCAACACCTATCACCTGCACGACGAGCGCTACAGCGCCGACGACTGCTGGGTGTGCGCTTTCTGGTGTGCGACGCCCGATTTGCCGTCTGTCGGGCCATCATTGGCGGCCATTGGCGCGGAGGTCACCAGCGCTATAGCCGTTTTTCTGGAAACATATACTGCTGCACCGCCTCAATTGCAGCGCTCACGCGCACCGCCCGCTGCAACGCCTGCACTTGCAGCCGCTAAGATCGGTTCGCTCTTGTTCTGACGCTTATCCCTTCACTAACGGCATTTTGGTTTTTTAGCCACACAGATGCCTGCTATGAAACGTCAGGGCGAGAATTCATTCCCTTCGTGTTTCCAGTTTTTCATAAAAAAAGAAAGCAATGACCATCCAAACAGCGCGCTTTTGGAGCGCGGTCTGTTTCGTATGCAGCAGCGCCCTATGGCTTGGTGCGCAGCATTGCGATATTCCGCTGCGCGGCATCGTATGGAATGCCGACACAGGTGAGCCGTTGGCTTATGCTTCTGTGCAGATTACCGGAACGAACCGCGGCGCTCTCACCGACGAGAACGGCGCCTTCCTCCTCGGCGACCTGTGCGAAGACTCCACCTATACAGTTACCGTCAGCCATATTGAATGCGACCACGAGACGCAGGTTATCCGATTGGTGGAGAACAAGGTATTCCATTTTTATCTGCATCACCATGTCCTCTCTGAAGTAGTGGTGCAGGAGCGCGCTGTGGCGCCCTTGCCCGCTCAGGCTTCTGAGGCGTTGAGCGGCGAGGCACTGACGCAGCGGCAGGCGTTGCCATTAGGCGAAGCCTTGCGGCAGCTGCCAGGAGTGTCGGTGCTGAACACCGGGACAACGATTGCCAAGCCGGTCATTCACGGGCTGCACTCCAACCGCATTGCCATTGTATCCAATGGCGTAACGCTGGAGGGCCAGCAGTGGGGCACTGAACATGCACCAGAGGTGGATTTATTTACTGCTCAACGCATCTCGGTAGTAAAAGGAGCGGCCGGCGTGCGCTACGGCGTGGGCGCCATAGCAGGTGCAGTAGTGCTGGAACCGGCTCCGTTGCGGCAGCGTCCTGGCGCCAGTGGTTGGCTCTACGGCAGCCTGAACAGCAACGGCTGGGGCAGTACCATAGCTGGCGCCGCCGACTGGAAACCTCGGAACGGCTCGTTGGCCTTGCGCCTGCAAGCCGCTGCCAAACGCAGCGGAAACCTGCGCGCGCCCGACTACTGGCTGGGCAACACCGGCATGGAGGAATTGAACTTCTCGGCACTGGCCGAAGGAAACACGGGTCGTTGGCGACACGAGTCTGCCCTGAGCCGCTTCGCTCAGCGCATCGGCATCCTGCAGGCGGCGCACATCGGCAACCTCACCGACCTGCAGCGGGCCATCGAAAGCCCTGTGCCGCTCAACAACGACAACCGCTTCCGCTACGACATCGGACGCCCATTCCAGCGAATTCAGCACTACACGGCGCGCCATCGGGTCAGCCGACCGCTGTCGGATAGGTGGAAATTCTCGACGCAGTACGCCCTGCAATTCAACCTGCGTGAAGAGTACGACATCGTGCGCCGCACCGGCAGCGCTGCCAACAAACCGCAGCAGCGCTTCCGCATCTGGACGCACATGCTCGATGCCGCTGTCGAACACGCGCCGATTTATCACTGGGAGGGCGGCGTTGGCGGCCAGCTCATCTATCAGTATAATCTGGTGGGCCGCGGAGGCCTCATCCCTGACTATCAAAGCTGGGGAGGCAGCCTGTGGTGGCTCGAGCGCTGGCGACACTTCCCCAAACCCTGGGAACTGGAACTGGGCCTGCGCTACGACTACCGCCGCACCGCGGCCAGCACTACGGGTACGCTCTACAACGTGGAC
>JANWVR010000060.1 GCA_025056735.1 Saprospiraceae bacterium | reverse complement strand
TTTGTGGCCTCATTTTTTTAAATACGTTCCTGTTCATGAAATACCTGTCCTCCTTCGGAATAATTGCTGCCATCATACTGAGCGCGGTGTTAACGGTTTTGGCCCAGCCTACCTGGATGCCCATTCGGGAAGAACAAATCGCCACAGACCCGGGCAGCAGGGTAATCGTTCCCCAAATTTATCGGCTTTATCGGCTCGACTTCGAGCAAATGCAGACCTACTTGCGCGCAGCGCCAGATGAGCAGGATTACATAGACGGCGCCCCAGGACTTTTATTGAATATGCCTCTGGCTAACGGCGAACTGATGCGCTTTGAGGTTTGGGAGGCGCCGGTCATGCACCCGGATTTGGGGGCGGCTTTCCCAGACATTCGCTCCTTTGCAGGAAAAAGTGTTTCGCGCAAGGGCCTGACGGCCCGTTTCGATATAACGCCAGCGGGTTTTCACGCCATGATTTTTAATCCCGGCGGCAGCACCGTGTTCATAGACCCCTACGCCCGCGGCAACACGCGCGACTATCTGTGCTATTTCCGGAAGGATTTTATCAAAAAAGATGGCGCCCGTTGGGAATGCCACGTGGCCGACGAAGCGGTGACCCTTGAGCTTCCGCCGGGCGTCCAATACCGCGCAGGCGACTGCGGCAACCGGCGCGAGTATCGGCTGGCGCTGGCCTGCACGGGCGAGTACGCCAATTACCACGGCGCCTATGGCTCGAACAAAGCGCCTGCGCTGGCAGCCATGGTTACCTCTATGACGCGCGTCAACGGCGTTTTCGAGCGCGATTGCGGCCTACGCATGGTGATCATCCCCAATGATACGGCCATTATCTTTACTGACCCAGCGAACGACCCTTACACCAATGGCAACGGCAGTGCCATGTTGAACCAGAATCAGGCTACATGCGACAGTATCATTGGCACGGCCAATTACGACATTGGGCACGTCTTCAGCACGGGCGGTGGTGGGGTGGCTGTGCTCAATAGCCCCTGCAGCGCTGCCAATAAAGCCAAAGGCGTTACGGGCCTGCCCGATCCGGTGGGCGACCCTTTCGACATTGACTACGTGGCGCACGAAATCGGCCACCAGTACGGCGCCCAGCATACCCAATACAACGACTGTAATCGCTCGAATGCCTCTGCTATGGAGCCCGGTAGCGCCTCCACGATCATGGGTTATGCAGGCATTTGTGCGCCCAACGTGCAGAACAACAGCGATGACTACTTCCACGCACGCAGCCTGCAGCAGATCGGCGCCTTCGCTACCAGCAACAGCGGCGGTAACGCCTGCGCAACACCAGTAGCTACAGGCAACTCGGCGCCAGTGGTCGCTGCCTTAGCCAACTATTCCGTGCCGCGCTCTACGCCATTAGTCTTGAGCGGCTCGGCTACCGACCCCAACAACGACCCGCTGACCTACTGCTGGGAGCAAATGAATGCCTTTACCTCCCCGGCACAGCCCATGCCGCCTCAGTCCACCAACACTTCTGGGCCGGTTTTTCGTTCACTGCAGCCCACTGGCGACGGCAGCCGATACCTACCCAACTTTCCGGCGGTGCTGGCCAACACCACGCCGACTTGGGAGGTGTTGCCCTCGGTAGCGCGCTCAATGAGCTTCCGCCTGACCGTACGCGACAACAACCCGCTGGCCGGCTGCACCTCGGAGGCCAACATGACCGTTACGACCGTTGGCAGCGCTGGCCCATTCCAGGTTACCTCGCCCAACGGCGGCGAAAGTTATCCCAGCAACTCGATGCAAACCATCACCTGGAACGTAGCCGGCACCACCGCCTCGCCCATCAGCTGTACCAACGTAGAAATCCTCATCTCCACCAACGGCGGCAACACCTTTACCACGTTAGTGGCCAGCACGCCCAACGACGGCTCGGAAAACGTCGTGCTCAGCGCGCCGCCCACTACACAGGCGCGCATCCTGATACGCGGTCTGGGCAACATTTTCTACGACGTATCCGACAACAACTTCACCATCACAGCCCCGTTGCCCGTGGAACTCACGGCCTTCACGGCTCATCGCACAAGCGGAGGCGTGCAGCTGCGCTGGACGACCGCCACCGAACGCGACAATACAGGCTTCCGCATCGAGCGCAGCATCGGCGAAGCCACCGCCTTCGTGCCCATCGGCTGGGTTGATGGGCGCGGCTATGCTTCCGAGCCGCATATTTACGTTTATATGGACGCCACTGCGCCGCCCGGCGAACGCCTCTACTATCGCCTCCGGCAAATAGACCGCAGCGGTAACGAGCAACTCTCGCCTATCCGAATGGTACCTTCCCCGGAACCGACCCATACGCTGGCGTTGTGGCCCAATCCGGCCTCTGACCGTATCTATTTTCAATTACCCCAGGCCGCCGGAGTGAACGAGGAGCGCCTTCAAGTGTTTGTTATGAATATCACTGGTGAAGTCGTCCAGCATACTTCACAGACGGGCTTTTCTGGTGAAATACCCCTGAGCAATTTGCCGTTCGGAATGTATTGCCTCCGGGTGGCATCGAGTCGTCGGACATGGCAGGGTTATTTTTTCCATAAAAGTTTTTGATAGAGCATGATGAAGGCAAAACCCATGGTGCAAGTGCTGGGCGCGGTGTTGAACGCCAGCGTCCGCATTGCGCCGCAGACGACGGCGCAAGCAGCGTTTTATCTGTTTGGTCTGCCGCGCCCGCGCAGGGTAAAGCCGCAAGAGCAGGCCTTTTTAGAGACGGCTCAGCGGGAGCACGTGCCCATAGGCGAGCAACGTATTGCGGTGTACCGCTGGGGTGAGGCCGGGCGTCCGGTGGCGCTTTTAGCGCACGGCTGGGAGAGCCATGCAGGCCGTTGGCGCAAGGTCGGGCCGGGTTTATTGGAAGCCGGCTATCGCGTGGTCGCTTTAGATGCGCCAGCGCACGGGCGCTCGTCGGGCTGGCATTTCAACATGATTCGCTACGCCGACGTGTTGTGTGCGCTGTTGGAGCGCGAAGGACCGGTGCATTTAATGGTTGGCCATTCAGTAGGCGGCGCGTCCAGCATTTGGGCTATGGGAACGGCGCCGAGCACGCTGCGCCCAAAACGGGCGGTTATTATGGCCTCCTTTGCCTCGTTGGCGCATGTTTTAGAAAACGGCCGTCGGTTGATTGGTGCCGAGCCGGCGTTGGTGGCGGCTATGGACGACTTCATCGTGCGCCTCTCAGGTCGCCGCATTGCCGAATACGACCTGACGACTGTGGCGCGCACGTTGGGTGATGTAGAGGCGCTGTTGCTGCACGACCGGCATGACCGCGTAACGCATTTCAGCGAAAGCGAACGATTGTGCGCTGCCTGGCCAGGCGCGCGTCTGATAGCTACCGAGGGACTGGGCCACGGCCTAACGGCGCCCCAGGCGGTACACCTCGTGTTGGACTTTGCTCGACAGGGGCTACCGGCCTGAGGACAAAGCGCGCTGCATATCCGCCTCTGCCTGTTGCAGTTGCCCAAGGCCCTTATAAATGTTGGCCCGCGTTCGGTAGGCAATGGCGTAGTTGGGATTGAGTTGCAGCGCCCGGTTGACGTCGGCCAGCGCCTTGTCGTACTGGCCCAGCATCATGTAGGAAGCAGCGCGGTTGTTCCAGGCTGTCGGGATGCCTTCGTTGATCTTGAGCACAGCGGTGTAATCGGCAATCGCTTCCTCATAGCGCTTCAGATTAGCCCATACTAAGGCCCGGTTGAGGTAGGCATCGGTGAAATTGGGATTGATTTCTATGGCCTTAGCGAAGTCCGCAATCGCCTGCTCCGGGTTGCCCGTCTGGCTTTCGGCCAAGCCTTTGTATAAGTACGTCTCTGGATTGCGCGGCTCTAGCTCAAGGCTGCGTTTCAGGTCGGGTAGGGCCAGCGCCGGTTTTTTAAGGATGAAATAGCATTTGCCGCGATTGAGAAACAGGCGCGGCGTAACGATGCCGGCCTCAATGGCCTTGTTGAAGTCGGCCAGGGCCTCTTCGTAGCGCTCCAGCATCAAGTAAGCCTGGCCCCGGCCATTGTAGGACTCCACGTAGGTAGGGTCTAAGCGCAGGGCTTCGGTGTAATGTTTGATAGAACTTTCGTACTCGTGGTTGAGCAGTTCGCCATACGCTAAATTGCACTGACACAACGGCGCTTGTGGCTGCTTCTCGACGCAGTCTCGGAAGACAGAAACCTCGTTTTTCCAAACCAGACTGCGCTGATGCGCCAGAAAGCCATAAAATGCGGCCAGTACGCCCAACAGCGCCCAGCGAAGGCCCGGGCGCAAACGCTGCGTCAGCCAGACCAACAACAGGAAAAAGCCCACCGATGAAACATACACATAGCGGTCGGAGCGCATCTCGAAAGTACCCACCGTTACGTAGGGCAACATGACGGTCAACGGCAACAGGTACCACAACGCGCTCAGCCCAACGATGCGCTGCTTCTGAGCAAAACGCCAGACCAACCAGGCCAGACCCGCCACCACCAAGGGCGCTGCATAGTAGTCCCACGACCATGCGCCGCCGGTTTTTTCCATAGGGTAATAAATGCTTAGGCGCAGCGGCGCCAACAACTGCACTGGATAAAACAGCAGCGAATGGCACACCATCAAAAAGCGGTCAAACAGGTTGTACGTCTTGGAAGCCACCACTAGCTGATGTCCCTCGGCCTCGCGAGTGAAGAAGGTGTAAAGGCCAAACACCAGGCTGATGGCGAAGAAAGGTATCTTGTTCCACACATAGGCCCAGCGCCATCGGCCCTGCTGGTACCAGTCGAGGGCTAACAGCAGGAGCGGCAGCGTGACAGCAGCCGACTTGGCCAGTACGGACAGCACAAAAGCCAGCAACGTCAGGCTGTAAAACAGCACGCGCCGTTGCCGTTGATAATGCACATACGCTAGCAGACTCAGCAGGTAAAAGAACGAGAACGTCAGCGTGCTCTGCCCGGCGATCCAGCTCGTGGCCTCCACCTGCATAGGGTGCAAGGCAAAAAGCAAGGCCGTAAAAAAAGCCACTTCGCGACTGGATTGCAGGCGGCGCATCAGGGCGAATACCGTCAGCACGCAACCGATGTGCAGCAGCAGGCTGAAGGTATGAAAAGCCGACGCCTGCTCGCCTGCAACGGCATACACCAGCGCATAGCCTAGCCACGTAATGGGCGCGTACATGCCTAAGTTGTTGCTGACAAAGAGGTTGCGAAACGTAGGGTTCTTGATGACTTCGTTGTAGCGGATGGCCTTGTCGTCGTCGAAGACCATGAAGCCGTTCGACAGCGACGCCCAATACACCAAGGCAGTCAGGGCAGCCAGCACGGCGCCCCAGATGAGCGGTTGGTCGAAGCGCTCCCAGAGGCTTGCAGGCGCCGCAGCAGAGGCTGTCGCCGCCGGCGCGCGCGAAGGGGCCGCCGCCGCAGAAGGGCGAGCCGGTGAAGGCGAGGGCTTTGTCTTTTTCTTCTTTGCCATGAGCGTATCCTTGTCGGTGGGCAAAGGTAGAACAGAGATGTCTCCCTTAAGGTGTGCCGTTGAACGAAACATCCTGTCGCCGCCCGATTGAGCGGGTGGAACGAACAAAATTCTCCCTCTACTACATTCAACATCCTGACAAACATCACATCACGCATGAGGCCAGGCGTCAGGGCGGGAGGCCTCTCGGAAGGATGTAACACCCGGTAAAAAAGCTCTTACTAAGCAAGCCGGACACTGACTAAGCACTCTATCTAAGCCGTGCGTAATCTCCATGCTAAAGGGAGTCATCAAACGTGTATATGGAGCACGCTACCCCTTTTGGGAGACGCTATCTCAGGGAAAATCCCTGCGGACAAACCTCTAATTCTAAACAAGTGGTTAAAATTTAACACTTCCAGCATGCGCATTCCATAGTCGGACACGTTTATGCGCTGTTTCTTTGCTGGAGCAATCCGCAACACCGGTGTTTTTTAATCTTCTCATACGCAGTTCTCGCTGACGCCCGTCAGACATCCATCCCGCCCGATGAGCCTGCCTGTTTTTGGAAACTGCGTATCCTTCTCATCTCATCACAAACATCCCGACCATGGCATCTTTGAATCCGCTTCAAGGCGCCCTGGGGCGTAGGCGTGCAGCACACCTGTTGCGCCGGGCCAGCTTCCGCTACACCCGCGCTCGGGTGGACGAACTGGCCAACCTGACCGCTGCCGAAGCCGCCGATGCGCTGCTTCAGACCGCTCCGCTCCAGCTCGATCAACCGGTTTACTCCGCTAAAGGCGCCCCGCCCGTCACCTGGATCAACCCGCCAAAACCGCCTTCTGACCCGCTACCGGGCGAAGATGACGACCTCAAAGGGTATGTCATCGGCTGGTGGCTCAACGAAGCGCTCCACGACCCTGGCGCAGGGCATCGCATGGAGTTCTTCTTCCACCAGTACTTAGCCGTAACGCCCGACGCTGGCACCAGTATGACGTTTTACGATTACCTCATGCTGCTGCGCTGGGGCGCGCTGGGCAACTTCAAAAAGTTGGTTACCAAGATGATACTCGACAACGGCATGCTCGAGTACATCAACAACAACCAAAACTACGCCAGCAACCCCAACCTCAACTACGCCCGCGAATTTTTCGAGCTACACACCATCGGCGCCGGACCCGTGGCCGGCCCTAACGATTACACCAACTACACCGAACACGACATCCAGCAGGCTGCTCGCGTGCTCACCGGCTTCAGCAATGCCCGCCGACACCAGTACCAGGACCCAGAAACGGGCATCCCGGCCGGTCGGGCCTATCCACAAAGCCACGACTTCGGCACAAAAACCTTCAGCGCGCGCTTCAACAACGCCGTCATTAAACCGCCCACCAACGACGCAGCCGGAATGTACGCCGAACTCAACGCACTAGTGGACATGGTCTTCGCCCAAGAGGAAACCGCCCGCCTCTTCTGCCGACGCCTGTACCGATATTTCATCGGACGAGACATTGACGCGGAAATCGAAAGCGACATCATCGCACCCTTAGCACAGACCTTCCGCGCCGAAAACTTCGAGATCAAGCCCGTCGTCAAACAACTACTCAGCAGCCAGCACTTCTACGACGCCGACGACGCCAACGCCACCAATGAAAACATCGGCGCCATCATCCGCTCGCCCTTAGACTTAGTGCTGCAAACGCTGTCGTTCTTCAATGTGCCCATACCCGACCCAAAAACGAAGAACAAGGAGCACTACGAAACCTTCTGGCGTGAAGGTATTCAATGGCGACTGCTCGACTGGGCGGGTCTTTTCCTCTTCTACCCGCCCGATGTGGCCGGCTATCCAGGCTATTACCAGGAGCCCGACCACCAGCGACAGTTCTTCAATACAGCCACCGTCATTGCGCGCTACAAATGGCCCGAAATGCTCATCACCGGCACGCACGCCTGGGGGCCAGGCGCACAAGAACCTCTGGGCACGCGCTTCGACTTCGCCGCCTGGCTGCGCGACAGCGGCGTCGTCAGTGAGCCGGGCAACTCCACCGTCCTCATACAGGAACTGCTGCTGTACCTCTATCCGGAGGAAACCGACTTAGACCGCTTCGACTATTTCCACGACGAAATCCTGCTCAACGGCTTGCCCGCCGCCGCCTGGACGAACATCTGGCTCGACTACCTCGCCACCGGCAACGACACCGAGGTCAGCATCCCGCTGCGGCGGCTGTTCAATGCTCTATTGTATGCGCCGGAGTATCAGGTGTATTGAAAAAAAGGTAGCCACCAAACTTGTTTGGTGGAGCCGGATTGCCAAACAAGTTTGGCGGTTACTGGGCCAAACAAGTTTGGCGGTTACTGGGCCAAACGAGTTTGGCGGTTACTTAAACAATCTTTTTTGCTATGAAACGACGTCAATTTCTCAAAATAGCGGGCATTACGCCTTTTGTCGTCAATGGCCACCCGATGCGGGCATTTGCCAATAGCAAGATGGCGCGCATCCTGGCGGCTTGCGAAGACGTGGAAGACCGCGTGCTGGTGCTTATCCAGCTCAAAGGCGGCAACGATGGGTTGAACACCATTGTACCCATCGCTCAATACGACGCTTATGCCAAGTTGCGCCCGGTCATCAAGATACCGGACAAAGGGCCGGAGCGCTTTATCCGCTTGGATACCACGCTGCCCTCGGCAGACCAGGTGGGGCTGCACCCGGTGATGACGGGCTTCAAGGCGCTCTACGACCGCGGCTGGCTCAATGTGGTACAGGCGGTGGGCTATGAAAACATCAACCAATCGCATTTCAAGGGCACGGATTTATGGCTTTCGGGCGGCGACGGCACGTTGGAAGGCTCCAAAATCCGCTCCGGCTGGATGGGGCGTGCGCTGGCGGCCATGTATCCCGACATCAAAGGCGTCCCGACGCCCGACATGCCCTATCCGCTGGGCATTCAAATCGGCGACCCATACCCATCGCTGGGCTTCCACACGGAGACCGAGCACCAGAACTACATCAACCTCTACGGCCAGGACCCACAGGGCTTTTATTCGTTAGTGCAGACCGTAGGCGGCGCGCCGCTGCTCAACGTGCCCGACTCGGAATACGGCGACGAGCTGCGCTACATCATGGGCGTAGAGGCCAGCTTAGACCAGTATTCGAAGTACATCACACAGGCCTTCCAGAACGGCAGTAACAGCATCGCCACCTATCCGGATTTTGGCTTAGCCAACCAGCTGAAAACGGTGGCGCGGCTCATCAAAGGCGGTTGCAAAACCAAAATCTACCTCTGCTCGATGGGCGGCTTCGATACGCACGGCACGCAGATACCGCCCGAGGGCGTGGTGGTGCATGGGCGCCATGCCACGCTGTTGCGCATTTTGTCGGACTCCGTCAAGGCATTTTACGACGACTTGGACGGACTGGGATTGGCCGACAAGGTGGTTTCCTGCACGTTCTCCGAATTTGGCCGCACCGCAAAAGAGAACGGCTCGGCAGGCACCGACCACGGTACGCTGGCGCCCATGTTTGTGTTTGGAAAGGCGCTTTCGGGCGGCATCCACGGTACCAACGTCAACCTCAGCAACCTGACCAGCGACAACCAGCTGCAGGGCCAGCAATTCGACTACCGGCAGGTATTCACTACCCTGCTCCAAGACTGGCTGGGCGCCAGCGACTACGTGCTGGAGCAGACGATGTTTCAGGGCTATGCCAAGCTACCCATTATCAGCAGCACGTATGTCGTGCCGCCCGATTGCTACATCTCGGTGGGCGTGTTCGACGCGCAGCCCGACGCGCGGCCGGTGCGGTTATTTCCCAACCCGGCGCATTACCGCGTACAGGTGTCGTTTGCCAGCGAGTCTTCAGGCGAAGCCTTGGTGTCGCTACACAGCTTAGGCGGCTCGCTGCTCTCTGCGCACCGCATGCGCATAGAGCCGGGCCTCAACTTCCATCACTTAGATGTGTCGGAAGCGCCGGCGGGCTTCTACTTCGTACGGGTAGAAAACCTGCGCACCGGCCAGGCCGAAGTAGTGAAATTACAGGTAACTCATTAGCCGCTTACGTTCGGGCGCAGGGGCTGGCTATTTGCCGGCCTTTGCGCCTTTAGCGGTTTTTTTCCAATCGTTTCACCATCCCTTTAATACACGTTCCCATGCTCCGGTTTATCTTCCTTTCCCTTGCCTTTCTTCCATTCAAAATTTACGCGCAACTGCCGCCGGCCTGTGGCGGCACAGCTACGGTGGTGGCCTGCGAGCAGGTGTGCATTTCCTGCAATTTCGACGGCTATTTCGGCTCTACCGAAGGTTATCCCTCCGGCCCGGCAGTGGGCTTCTGCGGCACGGTGGAGAACGCCCAGTGGATGGGTTTCATCGCCGGCGCTATCGAGGCTACCTTCACCATCACGCCCAGCAACTGCAGCAACGGCAACGGCGTACAGGTAGCGCTTTACGAGGACTGCACTAAACCGCCTTTAGCCTGTAACAAGGGCCAGGAAAAGGGCGGCAATAAACCCGTCTCCATCAAGGCGCCGCTGACACCCGGCCACAATTACTTCCTGCTCATTGACGGCTACGCCGGCGACAAGTGCGATTTTTCGGTGAGCGTTACGCCCAAAGAGGCCGTCTATGAACCGCCGCTGGGTATGGTGCAGGCCAACATTGTGGGCAAAACCGAGGGCTGCCCAGGCGCCACATTTACCTATCAGGTGCCACCTGTTTTCGGCGCTTCGGCTTACATCTGGGACGGGCCACCGGGCACGCTCGTCAACGGCGACTCCGTGCCGGTAACGGTACCGGCTTCGCAGGGAGGCAATCAGGTGCAGGTAACCCTCGGCACACAAAGCGGCAACCTGTGCGTGCAGGCCGCCAACTCCTGCCGCCAGAACCCGCCCTGCTCGGGCAGCCTGTACATTCGCATCTTGGACGATAGCCACCGGCCTGTATTGGTAACTGATACTGTGGTGGGCATCGGCTGCGTGGACGGCACGGCCCGCCTGCATGTGGACGTGTTGCCGCCGGTCAATTATATTTATCAATGGACGCCCGACAGCACAGGCCGCCTGCTCAGTGGCGAAAAAACGCGCACGGCGCGCACCGACCGGCCCGCAACCTACACTTTTACCGCCACATCCATAGAAACGGGCTGCTCGTCCAGCATCGCTGTGCGCGTGGGCGAACCGGAATTGCCCGACTCCATCGTTATCGCCCTGCGGCACATCTCCTGCTACGGCAAGAGCGATGGCTACGCCGAAATCACGCACGTCAGCGGCGGCGCTCCGCCATATCTGTACGCCATAGACGGCAGCCCATTCCAGAACGTTACCCAGTTCCGACGCCTCACGCCCGGTAAACATCGCCTGACCATCCAGGCTTCCGACGGCTGCGAAAAGGATACAATTATCACCGTACTGGAACCAGCCGACTTAGTGCTCGACCTACCGCCCGACACCACCATTCATCTGGGCGACAGGGTGCTGCTGTGGCGCAACGACGCGCTAAGCGACCCTGCACGCCGCAAGCAAACGTTCGTCAGCCCGCCACTGACGCCCGATATGCTGTGCGATACCTGCCGCTACCTGCCGCTGAAGTCGTTCCGCTACGAAGTAACCGTGCTGGACTCCAACGGCTGCCGCGCTTCCGACGCACGCACAGTGGTGGTGGAAACCGACCGTCGGGTATATATCCCCAATGCCGTGGCGCCTGCCGGATCTGCGTACCTGAACACGGGCCTGCGCATGTCGTGCGGCCCTGATGTGGTGTTGGTGCGTTCCTTCCGCCTGTTCAACCGCTGGGGGCATGTCGTTGTGGAACGCCGCAACTTTTTGCCCTCCGACGCCGAACCCATCTGGGACGGTCTGGTCAACGGCGAGCGCGTGCCGCCATCCGTCTTTGCCTATATCGCTGAAATTGAATTCATTGACGGCAAAGTGGAGTTCTTCAGCGGCGACGTGACGCTGGTGCGCTAAGCGCTCCTTAAGGCCTTTGGTCTGGCGACAGAGTCTTGCACAACACTTCCGCTATGCGCTCCTGATAATCTGTCCAGGAATACCGTTTGGCAACGCGCGCGGCCTGTTGTCCGGCATTGGCGAGCAGATCGGGATCGTCTGCACAACGCAGGATGGCCTCGGCCAGTGCCTGTGGGTCGTTGGCCGGCACGACCCACCCTCCGCCCTGCTCGACGGCGTCGCGCGCGCCGGTGCGGTCGCTGACGATGGCGGGCGTGCCGCAAGCCATGGCCTCTACGACGGTTTGCGCCCAGGAGTCGAGCAGCGACGGGAAGACGAACAGGTCGGCCTGGCGATAGTGCTCGGCTAAGGCCTCGTGGTGCAGAAAGGGCAGATATCGAAAGCGTCCGGCGTGGGCCCGCAGCAGGTCTTGGGCGTCGGCCATGGGGCCGATGAGCGTCAGTTCTGCCGTGCCGGGCGGCAACTGGCGCATGGCCTCGAGCAAGACGCTGACTCCTTTGCGGCGCATGATGGTGCCGACGAACAGCAAGCGCAGCGGCCCGGAGCGGCAGTAGTCCGTTTTGGCCTGAAAGCGAGCAGTATCCACGCCCAGCGGCACAGTAAACAGCCGCTCGGCTGGCCAGCCATGGCGCAGCATGGAGTCGGCAGCAAAGCGCGAGAGGGTGAGCACGTAGTCCGTATGCGCTAAGGCCTCTTCTTTGCGCGGATTAATGATATTCGCTTCGATGCGCCATTCTGCCGGTGTCAGGAACTCGCGTCCGTATTCGGCGATGTCGTTGTGGTGAATTTGCGCCAGATCGAGCACCGTTGTCTTGCCTAAGGCTTTGGCGGCGCGCAGGGTGTGGCGGTTGGCGTTTTCATAGGTAATAATGAGGTCGAAGTGGCAGTATTTCAGGCGTTTGGCCACGGCGCGGTCGAACCATTCGTAGCCATAGCGCACCTTGTTGGCAATGCTTTTGCCCAGCAGGCGGTCGGCCAGGAAAAGGGTAGGGTAGTGCTCGATGAAAGGCGTCAGTGAGTCGTCCACGGCGCGTTTGCGCAGCTGGTTCCAGGTGCTTTTGGGCAAAAACCCTTGCCAGGCGGCGAATTTGTTGCCGGAAAAGAGAGTGTAGAACCGCTCTAACCAGCCTCGTTGGGCCAAGGCAAGCAGCAGGTGGTTGCAATGTTGCCGGTCGGAGTGGGCTACGATGACTTTCATGCGTTCAATAGGGCTTTTTTTAGATTTTCCAGGATAGTTTCATAGCAGTACGTGCTCACGATGGCTTGCGAGGCCCGTCCCATGGCCGCGCAGTCTTCGGGCGGCAGAGTAAGCAAATGATGCAGGCGCTCTGTCAGCGCTTCTACGTTGCCCGTTGGAAACACAAACCCGTTAATGCCCGGTCGGCACAGGTCCGCAGCGCAGCCGGTGAGGTCTGACAGGAGCACAGGCAGGGCGAAGTTCATGGCCTCATTGGTAGAAAGTCCCCACGTTTCGCCCACTCCAGAGCACATGACAAACACGTCGGCGGCGGCATAGTACTGCCCAATAGCGCTCTGGTTGACAAAACCCGCCATGCGCACGCGCTCTGCGATGCCCAGCGCCCGGGCGCGCGCTTCGATGTCGGCGCGCAGGGCGCCCTCGCCGACGTACACCAAGACAGCATTGGGCACATTGGCCCGATGAAATGCCTCCAACAAGTCGAGCGGGCGCTTTTTAGGGATTAGTTTGCCCGAAAACAGCACCACTAAAGCATTCTCAGGCAATCCCAGCCGATGCCGCAAGCCGGCTCTGTCTTCCCTCAGCGCTGCCCGTTGGCTCGAAAAACGAGCATTGTCCACGCAATAGGGCGTGAAAATGAGCCGGCGTTCCGGAACGCCCATCTGGAGATAAAACTGGCGATTTTCCTCGCCAATGTATAAAAAGTCGTCCACAAAGCGGAAGAGTCCTTTGCCCAGCAGCCACCGTTTCAACCGGCGTTTCCAATGCGGGAGCAGCTGTTCGTGTCGCCAGTTGCTTTCGCCATGCAGGCCGATGCGGTAGCCCAGTAGTTTGCCCGCGATTATCGCCAGCACGTGCGTGAAATACCCCCAGCCATGCACTATTAGCACGCCTCTGGGCTGTTTCCATAGCCACTCCACCACGCCCGGATGGATTAAACTCCAAAAACCGCCCACGGGCCGGCGGGCGCCGCGCCAGTTTTTTAAAAAAACACTCCGATAGCCCTCTAAGATGGGAATGTCCCACTGAACAGCCTGCCCGAATTCCGCATCTGGCAGCGCCTCCACGCCCTGGCGCGAGCAGTACAGCGTCCAAACGTCGAACGTTCCATCGTCGTGGGCCAGCCGGCTCAGCGGTGCGAAGTACTGGATGGGGTGCGAATACAGAAAAACAAGCCGCCTCATGCCCGCTGTTTCGGTAGGTCAAAGTGGCGATAACTCCAGTCCACAGTACCCAGGCCTAATATCAAAAAAACGAGGTTGTAGGTATTGAATACCACCGGAGCGAAGAACGTAATGACAATAAACATCAGCGCGCGGGCAATGCCGGGCATGTGCAGACCGCGCAAGAAGAGCCACAGCAAGACTAATCGCCACATAAACAGCATGTACCCACCTTCCAATACGATGCGCTCCGGTTCTTCTTCATAGCCGCCGTATTTCAACAGATAGTACGACTCGCCCCAGATGGCCCGGGCCCCCTGATAGGTGCCGCCTAAGCCCGTGCCTAGCAGCGCGTAGTCGCCTTTAAAGTCGAGGATTTCGTCCAAGACTCCGAGCGTCCGGCGTCCGTACTCTTCGTCGCGGAAACCGTCTTGAATGCGCGAAGCGAAGTTAGACCAGGACTGCTGGAGAAAAGCGCTGCGTTGAAACGCGAATAAGCCGCCGACTAATCCCAAGAGCAGCACGACGAGGAGGCGATGAAAAGGCACGCGCCGCAACAGGTGCCCATATGCTAAGAGGGCCAACAGGAGCGTGATGACTAAGCTCAGCCGCCCGCCCGAGAGCAGGCTGGCGACCACGCCCGCGGTGGCAAGCGCTGTCAGTAGCCATACGCGCCGCTTCCACACGGCTACGCTCCACGTCCACAGATTGACAAACAGCAGCCACGCCGCATAGCCCGACACGAAGCTGAACGTACCCGTTACGCGCGCCGCCTCGCCCACAAACGCAATGCTCACCGGCCCCTCCACGGCATAGCGATTGATGAAGTGCATCCGCGGGAGGTTGTATTGGACTATGGAAAGGCCCATCTCTACCAATAAAAGAAACCACACCAGCCTGTACAGCCTATCCCAGCAATACAGGTGTCGGTTTTCCAAATAATGAAAGCCCATCAGCCACCACCCCATGTGCAGCACAATGCCGAAGAGGCCGTGGTACAGCGTGTGATTGAGCGGGTTGAGCGCCATCAGGGCTAACAGGCCGCCGGAAACGAGCAAAAGGGGGAGATAGCGACGGCGTTGGCCCGGAGCAATCAGATAAAACAGCCACGGAATCGTCAGCTGCCCCAGAAGCAGCACATTGCTCACCGGCCCGCCCAGCAGCACCCATTTGCGCACTGCACCGGCAAACACGGTGTAGAGCAGCACGAACGCTATCAGGCGCGTCAGGCGGCGGCGCTGGCGTTCCAGCAAAGCGTCGTCTGCGGCATTGCTGTCTGGTATTGTTTTTATGGAAAAATCCGCCCCCATTGCTTTAGCCGCGAATTTCGGATAAAACGGCTACATATCGCTCTGCCACGGTGCTGCGCGTGTGGGCGCTCAAATGCGCCGCCACCCGTTCGGCGGGAGGCAAAAAGTCGAAAGGGCGCTCCCAAATGCGCGCCAGAACGTCGGCTAATGCCCCGGCATCACCCGGTGGAAAGAGGGCGCCCAGGCCGCCAAGCGCCTCGGGCAGGCCGCCCACGTCGGAGGCGACAACCACGCACCCACAGGCCAGCCCTTCCAAAGCCACAATGCCGAACGGCTCGGGCCACACTGACGGCACGACCAGGACGCGGTGGTGGTTAAGCAACGTCGCCAACTCGGGGCCCTGCTTTAGCCCCTCAAACACCACCCACTTGCTCAGGCCCAGCGTTGCCGCTAAGTGGTGCAGCACCGTTTCCTCTGGTCCTTGCCCAATGATGCTCAGGCGCAACGCCAGACCGCGGTCGTGCAAACGCCTTAATGCGTGCAACAGCACATCGGCGCCCTTGTCCGACACCAAACGCCCCACGAAAGCCAGATCGCGCTCGCGAAACACCCAGGGCTGCCGGTTGCAAAACGTCTGCTCGTCGTAAGCATTCGGTATGACCACCGCTGGAGCGCCCAGCTGCGCAGCCAAATGCGCGCTACAGCAGACATTGCGATGGGCAATGCGCCGCGCTACCTGCGTCTTCCAGCGCCCAAGCCGGTCTGGCGTGTGCGGTGTCTGGTGCGAAACGACCAACGGCCGCCCGGAAAGCAGGACAACGGGCAGCGCTTTCAGACTGACGTTAAACATCAGCACCACCTCGGCCCACCGTAACGCGCGCCATTCGCGCCAAAAGCCCGCCCGACGCAAGACGCGAAAGGCAAAAGCATTGCCAGACCCATTGGCCGGCGTCTGGCAGATGACTACGACCTCGTGTCCGCGCTCCGCAAAGGCCTGGGCCATGTAGGCGACCATGTGCTCCAGCCCGCCCGTGAGCGGGTAAAAATTCGGAGAGTAAAGCGCTATTCGCATGCAGGAACCGGTTTCTGAAAAAGCGCGCCAAAATTCGCCGAAAAGAGCGGCCCTCCTATGCACAAACGCGCATGCCACAGCGGCAGCGTGTCGGCGTGGGTGTAAAAAAAGCCCAGCAGCTGCAGGCCGTTTTCGGCCAACATGCGCCGCGCGTCCACCTGCAAGATCGGCGTGATGTGTGCCGGGTAGGAAAAGTCCTGGAAGGCGCGGTGCTGACCTTTTAATAAAAAATACAGCCGGCTAAACAGCGACAGGTTGTTGGGCGTGGACACAAAACCAAACCCGCCTGGCTTGAGCACGCGGGTCATCTCTCGAAAAAAATGGCGGGGGTTTTCTAAGTGCTCGATCACTTCGAGCGCTACCACCAGGTCGGCACAGGCATCCTCTACGGGCCAGCGTTCGTTGAGGTCGGCAGCGCGGTATTCGGCGTTGGACGGCAGTTCGTCTGGCGCATACGCATCTAAGGCGTACACTTGCCGGCAGCGCCGGCTGAGGTATGCGGTGAAATGACCCGCGCCAGCGCCCACATCCAACGCCACAGCATCACTCCACGCAATAGGCAGCGTTTGCAGCACTCGCTCGGCCATTGCGTAAATGTCGCGGTTCGACTGGCCCTCCGATTGCTTTCCAAGTTCCAATGGCATGTATCGTTGCTGTGCAGTGGGTTCTTGGCCGCAAAGAAAGCCCGTAGCGCTCAAAATCGTTTGGGCGTAAGCATCTTACCTTTGAAACAATCAAAGATTTAACACGAGAAACCTGCCGGCCCTCTCCTTCTCAGGCAGCGAGACCGACTGATCTGGCGCTCTACACTGCCACACGCAGACATTCTCCGTACTTTTGCTGCAAACAAAGCGACCCGCTGACCGATCTGCATCAAAAACACTAATCCTGCACATGAACCAGCGTGCACTACCAAGACTACTGTGGCTGAGTTTCGGCCCGATGCTGTTGTTTTTTATACCCAAAAACGCCGTGGCATCTCACGGCTGGCCTCGAATGGCGTCCGACACGTGCTTTCGGCCCGAGCTGCTGCTGGCTGACCAGATCACGGACTCTACGGCGCGCCTGACGTGGACGGATGTGGGCAGCCGTTACGAAATAGAACTCGTCGTCGGCGGGCAGTCTTTTACAGGTATCCCCAATATCACGGTGAATGCCGACCCGCCTTTTGTGGTAACAGGCCTGACGCCCGGACGCAACTACCGTTTTCAGGTGCGCACGGTGTGTCAAGACTCTGCGTATAGCGATTGGTCGGCGCCGCGCAGTTTCATCACAGCGCTCAACAACGCGCGTCCCTGCCCGCTCAACTTAGCCTTGCGCGACTCCTCTTGTAGCAGCCCGCAGGTATTTCCGTTGTATGTAGATGCCGCGCCGGGCACAGCGCTGGGTACCGATGTTGTTTTGCATGCGGTGCGCGTGGCCATAGAACACCCCTGGCGCGCCGACCTGAGTATGTGGCTGGAGGCGCCCGGCGGTGCGCGCATTCAACTCATGGGAGGCCTCAACCCCAGCGACCGCAACATCGGCAGCCCGCCGCAAGACTCCGCGGGCTGCTGGGCCTTTACAGAGTTGACAGACAACACGACTCTGGGCCAGCCCTGGAGCGCTGCTGCTGAGCGCGACAATGTTGTAGGCTACTTCCTGCCCATTCAGCCCTTGGCCTCGCTTCACAACGGCCAGAGTCCGATAGGCGTGTGGAAGGTAGAATTTTGCGACAGCAAACCCGGCGATGTCGGGCGCTTGCGCACGCTGGAGCTGGTCTTCGCCCCGGCCGATTGCCCGGCAGGTCCGACGCCCAGCGTCGCGTCGGTGGGCCAGACCTCGGCAACGATCACCTGGACACCCGACGGCTTCGGCGATACGCTCGTCCTGGAATACGGCCCGGCAGGTTTTGTGCCCGGGAACAGCGCTGCGCCGGGTATTGGCGGCGCCGTTATCGTGTTGCCACAGCCCTCAGTGGCTTCGGTGAGCCTGGCGAACCTGCTGCCGTTGCGGCGTTACGAGGTCTATTTGCGCCGCTCCTGTGGCGGCGGGCTGTGGAGCGCCAACTCGACGCGAGCGGTGTTTTTCACCAATTGCCCGCCCACCCTTGTAGAGACCTTCGAAGGGCTGCCCCTCTGCCTCGTGGGTTGCGCCGACCCCTGCCCACTCCCTAATGTGTGGCAAAATGCCCCCGGCGACGACTTCGAGTGGAAGGTCTTTTCCGGGTCAGGTCGGCCGTTTCCCACTGCCGGGCCGCCGGCGGCCGCCGGCGGCGACCAGTATCTCTATTTTCGCAACGCCTGCTCGCCCACCGGCGCGCTGGGCCGCACAGCTGTGTTGCGCACACGCTGCCTGCAAGTGCAAGCTGCTGCAAACCAGACCTGCCATTTCTCGTTCGACCTTTATATGAACACCACGTCGGGCCAGATGAGCACGCTGGCGCTGCAAGGCTCCACCGACGGCGGCCAGACGTGGAACACCATCGCCACCTGGAGCGGCAATCGCGGCAAGCTGTGGCGGCGCGAGTACGTCAATCTGCAGGCTTATCACAACCAGATTGCGCAGTTCCAGTTTGTGGCCACAGGCACGTTTGGCGCCTTTGGCGACATTGCCATGGACAACCTGACTTTCTATGGTTCGCAAGTGGCTAACGTGCCAGAGTACACCTTCTACCGCGACGCCGACGGCGATGGCTTCGGCAACGACACCCTGCGCGCGGTGTCGTGTTATCCCTTCGCACCGCCCGGCTATGTCAGCAAGGGCGGCGACTGCAACGACGCAGCGGCTTACATTTATCCGGGCGCGCCCGAAATCCTGTGCAACCAGGCAGACGAAAACTGCAACGGTATGGACGACGACGATGATATTCCTTTGCCCGCGCCGCCCGCGCCAGCAGCCACCTGCGCCGGCGGCAGCGTATCGCTGAAAGTGAATGGAATGCCGCTGGGCGAATTTTACTGGTACGATAAAGCCACGGGCGGCGCCCCCATTGCCGTTGGGTCTGCACTGACGCTTTCCAACCTGACGGCCAGTAGAGTGGTCTTCGTGGCAGACTCCATGACCGGCCCCAGCGCGGGTTGCGCCAGTCCGCGCGTGCCCGTAACGGTTACGGCGCATCCCAATCCTTCGCTGGCGCCCATCAGCGGCCCAACCATTTGCCGGGGCAGAACCTTCGACCTGACGCAACTCAAAATTACCGACACCGCCCAAACGGGCGGCATACTGACCTTTCATACCGCCCTGCCGGCCACTTCAGCCAATCAACTGCCCTCGCCGGTTGTAGCGCCGCTGGCCACGACGACGTACTACGTCAGAAGCACGACGCCTTTCGGTTGTACCGACACAGAACCGGTAACGGTGTCCGTGCTCTCCAGCCCAGGCGTAGTAATCGCTCAGGGCGACTCCATCAGCGTCTGCCGCGCCCGAACGGTGTCGCTGCAGGCCATTGCCTCCGGGACAGGTCAACCGCCGTTCAGCCTCGCCTGGAGCAACGGGCTGAACCTACCGATCATTCCCGTGTCTTCGGGAAATACGCCCAATGCGGCGCAAATTTTCACGGTTACCATCACCGACGCCAACGGCTGTACGGGCACGGACGCTATTCTGGTGCGCACGCTGAACAACGTTACCCAGACAGCCATCACCTGGGTGCAAAACGTTACCTCCTGCGGCGGCAACGACGGCAGCATTGCCCTAGCGCCCCAAAACGGTACGCCGCCTTACGCTTTCAAATGGTCGGGCGGCACGATTAGCGGCATCACGGGTACCGGCGTGATTACCGGCCTGACGCAAGGCAGTTACCGCATTACGGTAACCGATGCCACTTCGGGCGGCTGTTCGATGGTGATGCCGCAGATTTTAATAAACGCTCCAGGGCTGGAAGTGGAGCTGGATACTGTGGTGCACCTGCGTTGCCCTGGCCTCAACACGGGCGCTATCTCGCTTCAGGTCAGCGGCGTCAACCCCAGCATCGCGTGGAGCAACGGTCAAACAGGCACGCATATCACCAACCTTGCTCCAGGGCTGTACAGCGCTACGGTTACCGACGGCAATTGCGTGCAAACCCTCAGCAACATCGAAATCACCTCGCCGCCACCGATACAAATCGAGCTGAACACGCTCAAAAATGTGCGCTGTTCCGGACAAAACAACGGCGCCCTCTCTCTGGCGATTTTCGGCGCTACGCCGCCGTATCGTTGTCAGTGGTCGAATGGCGACACTACCAGCGCCATCAGTGGACTAAGCCCTGACGCCTATTGGTGCACGCTCACCGACGCCAACGGCTGCCTCTTCCCGACTCCCATCTACAACATCACCGAGCCGCCGCCGCTCACTGTGCAACTGGACTCCCTGCGAAATGTGCGCTGTTTTGGAGAAAACAACGGCTTTTTGCGCGTAAAGGCTTCCGGCGGTACTCCGCCGTATCAGTTTCTATGGAATAATGGCGCAACGTCGGCCACCCTCAATAACTTACCTGCTGCGGTGTATGCGGTTACGGTTACCGACGCCAACGGCTGCACGGCGGAATGGATTGGCTTCGTCTCGCAACCCAGCGCATTGCAGGTAGAAACCTTTAAACTAACGCCCCCAACGTGCATTGGCGCGCAAGACGGCAGCATTGAGCTGAGCCTGTCGGGCGGCCAGCCGCCTTTCGTCTATTTCTGGAGCACAGGCGGTACAACGCATAGAATTCAAAACCTCGGCGTTGGCCAGTATACGGCTACTGTTGCTGACGCGCGCGGATGCCAACTGGTTACGCCTGCCTATACACTGAACGCACCGCAGCTGCTTTCTATAAAATTAGACAGTCTGCGCCATGTAGGCTGCCTTGGCGAACAAACTGGCTATTTAGCCGTGCAGGTCAACGGCGCTGTAGCGCCTTTAACGCTCACCTGGAATAGCCAGCCTGGAGCATCTATACGAACCAACCTGCCCGCAGGGCAATACAACCTTGTGGTTACCGATAGCCGCTCGTGTCGGGCAACGGCCACTTATTTCATCCAGCAGCCGGAGTTGCCGCTTAACGTTATCCTGAACAGCGTGCAAAATGCCCTGTGCGCAGGCGAGCCCACGGGCAGTATTTCGGTGCGCGCCAATGGCGGCACGTCGCCCTACCAGTACCTGTGGAGCAACAACGCCACTTCGGCCAACCTCTCCGCTGTGCCCGCGGGGGTGTACTCCGTAACGGTAACCGACGCCAACGGCTGCACCCAGAAGCGTGACGGCATTGTCGTGGGCGAGCCGCCCGTATTGCAAGTCGTGCCAACCGTGAACGACATTCCTTGCTTTGGTCCTAAAACGGGCAGTATCTTGCTAAGCGCCAGCGGTGGAACGCCGCCTTATCGGTACGTTTGGGAAAATGGCGACACCACGGCAGCGCGCTTCAATCTACAGGCCGGCAGCTATGCGGTTACAGTATTTGATCACACCGGCTGTGCGCAAGTGTTGCGCAGCCTGACGGTTATTCGGCGGGCGGATGAGTTTACGGTGTCCTCGCTCTACGTGCAGCCGGTATCGTGCAACAACGCCAGCGACGGCTGGGTGGCGGTGCAGGTCAACAACGGCACGCCGCCTTACCAGTTTGCCTGGTCGGCGCCGATAGGGTTGCATCCAAATGTACCCGTGCCTCGCGATACGGCTTACGGCCTCAATGGCGGCTCTTATCGCGTAACCGTTACCGACGCTGCTGGCTGTTTTGCCATTTCCGAGCCGCTTTTGGTGGAAGAAGCGCCGCCGTTGCGCATCAGCCTCCAGCAAATTGGCCACATTGCCTGCAAAGGCGACTCCACGGGCTTAGTGACCGTGCAGGGCGGTGGCGGCGTGCCTCCCTACCAGTTTGCCTGGAACAACGGCCAGACGGCCAACCCTGCTCAAAACTTGCCCGCAGGTACGTATGTCGTTACCATGACCGACCTGCGCGGCTGCACGAAGGTGTCCATTCCGGCGACTGTCATCGAGCCGGCCCAGGCACTGACGATTGTTCTCCAAAGCATTGTGCCTGATCGCTGTGGCCTCAACCAGGGTGCTATCTCCCTGCAAGCTACCGGAGGCCGGGCGCCGTATGCGTTCCAATGGAACAGCGGCCAGACGACGGCCTCTGTGCAAAATCTCAGCCCGGGCGACTATTGGGTGACGGTAACCGACCATTTAGGCTGCGTGCGGGTCTCGCCGGCATATACCATCGTGCGCTTGGCGCCACCCTTAGAGGTCGTCTCGGCCAATATCGCCCACGTCGCCTGCCGGGGCGACAGCACTGGCGCCATCGCGCCCGTCATTGGAGGCGGTACGCCGCCGTATCAATACGCCTGGAGCAGCGGCCCCACTACGCCACACCTGACCCAATTGCCTGCCGGCGCCTACACACTCACGGTGGTAGACGCCGCCGGCTGCTTCCGATCCTGGCCATTCTCCGTCGTGCAGCCCGCCTCGCCGCTGGCGCTGACCTGGAAATCTGACTCTATTGCCGGAAAGTGGAGCATCACGGTAACGCCTTTGGGCGGCGAACCGCCCTACACCTTCCGGTGGGATGCCGCTGCCGGGGGACACACAGGGCCTACGGTTACAGGTCTGTCCGCGGGCGTTTACCGCGTGACCGTATCCGACGCGAACGACTGCGTGCGCATTGCCACTATCGCGGTGGGCACGACGCGCGCACTCGAGCAGCCTGTGTCCTTCCAGCGGGTTACGCTGGCCCCCAACCCAACCTCGTATGGCAGCCGCTTGCGAATAGAACTTGCCGCGCCCGCCGCTGCTCGTGTGTGGGTGATTTCGCCTCTGGGCCAGCGCATCGCCGAATACGCCGCCGACCAGCGCGCCGATGTGCACGAGTGGCGCTTAGACGCCGCAGCCCTGCCGCCAGGGCTGTACGCCGTGGTTGTGCTGTTAGACAACGGGCAGCGGCGGGCACTTAACTGGTTGATAATGAAATAAAGCGACACTGGCAGGCAAAACCTGCGCGATACGGCTGTGCGCAAATACCCGGCGCGACCTCAGTTGAACTCGCCGCCCATACCCTCGTCGCCGCCCATTTTCAGGTTTTTGCGTTTGAAGAGCGAGAGGTCGAATTTGCCAAAGCGATACGAGAAGTTGAGCCGGATAAACTGCGGGTCGCGAATACGCCACGCTTCCTGCACAAAAAGGGCCGACTCGGAGAAAGAGCCGTTGCGTCGGCTGGCGAAGATGTCCTGGATAGCCAGCGTGAGCGATGCCTTGCGGTCTTTGAAGTCTTTGCGCAGCGACACATCCACAAACCAAACGGGTATCGAGTAGCCTTGGGCTGTGGAGCTAGGGCCGCCCATCCAGCCGCCGTGTCCGCCCCAGCGGTTGCCGCTGCCCAGCGCAAAGGCAGTGCGGCTCTGGTAACTGCCGGCCAATTGCAGCGTGAAGGAGGCGGGCAGTTTGACGTTGAGGTTCTCTTTGACAAACCAGGTGAACTGCTCGCGGCGCAGGTCGCTTTCCACGTTGCTGGAATTGACGATGGAATTGTAGAAGTTGAAATTGCTGGTCAGTTCAAAGCGTTTGCCCAGCGTGTTCTTCAGCGTGAGTTCCAGGCCATAGGCTGTGCTGGAGTTGGCGTTGATGAACGTCGAGACGATGACGTCGCGTTCCAGCAGCGCGTTGTACTCCGGGAACTGGTAGTTGGCAATCAGGTTAGTGGCGTGCTTATAGTACAGCGTAGCCAGCAGGTTGTGTTTGCGGTTGAAGATGTCCTGGTACGACAGCTCTATCGAGTTCGTGAATTCGGGCAGGAGACCCGGGTTGCCGCGCGACAGCAGCAGCGAGTCCGAGAAATCAGGGAATGGGCTAAGTTGGAAGAAATTGGGCCGGTTGATACGGCGGCTGTAGTTGAGTTGTACGTTGTCCTCGTCGTTTAGTTTGTAGGTGAGGAAGACGCTGGGGAACAGGCTGATAGGGTACTGGATGTTGAACGATGAGTCAATGTCCAGCAAGTCGCCCCGGTAGAACGACGCTTCGGCGCGCAGCCCGACCTGATAGCCCCACTGTTTGTATGAGCGGCTATAAGTGGTATAGGCGGCATAGACCTGGTCTAAGAAAGCGTATTGATCGGCGAAGGTGGGCGCCCGGATGTAGTCGTTTTTGACCGGGTCGAACTGGTAGCTGGCGTTGTTGCTTCGGAAGTCGCGGATGGCGCCGCGCACGCCGGCTTCCATTTTGCCGGCGCCGTTGATGGGGTTGACGAAATCCGTTTGGAAGGTGTACTGGTCATTGCTGCCGTCTCCGACCTGGCGCTGGCGGAAGGCGATGGGGAAGCCTTCGTTGCGCGTTTCAAAGTCGCCCCGGTTGTCGAAGCGGCTGCGATTGATGGTGATGTCGGCGGTCAGCTCTTTGCCCGGTTGGGTGAAGAGGAGTTTGTACAGCAGTTGCCCGCCGAAATTGTTGAACTGTCGGCGGCTTACGGCGTCGCGCAGGGCGAGGCTGCTGCCAATGGGGTTGCCGCCGAGGGTGAGCGAGTCGGTAAGGATTCGGATGTCGTCCCAGGTGTTGAAGCGGCCGCCGGCGTAGTTTCCGGCGAAGGTGAGGGTGTTTCGGTTGTTGATGAACCAGTCTAAGCCGGTTCGGGCGAACATGAAGCGGCGGGTGTTGGTGGTTTGGGTGGTTTGCAACACCTCTGTTTGCGGGAAGCCGAAGCGGTTGAGTCGGTCCGTTTCACCTTCGCCCAGTGTCTTGCGGTCGAAGAGGCCGCCCATGACGAAGGCGTTAACCTTGCCCTCGCGCACGTTGAGATCGCCGCCGGCGTTGATGCGGCCGCGCATGTCTATGCCGGCTCGGACGTTGCCGTTGTAGCCTTCGCGACGCTCTTTTTTCAGGACGATGTTGATGATACCTGCGTTTCCGCCCGAAGCGTCGTACTTGGCCGATGGGTTGGTAATGACCTCGATTTGCTCAATGCTTTCGGCAGGTATCTGGTCAATGGTCAGCGTGGTGGGGCGCCCGTCCACGAAAATTTGCGGCGCGGCATTGCGCAGCGTAACGTTGCCGTCAATGTCCACCTGTACCGATGGGACGTTGCGAAGAGCGTCTTCAGCCGTACCACCGGCGGCCACTCCGTCCTTGTCCACCTTATAAATTTTGCGGTCGAGCGCTAAGGTAACAGTGGAGGCTTCGGCGCTAATGGTTACCTCTTTGAGCATTTGAGTGGAGGCAGCCAATGGAATGTTGCCCAAGTCTCGGTCTATCATGTTGATGGCGCTCAGGTCGAAGCCGCCTGAGGGCGCGCGGTTCATCCCTGAAAGGTCGAACGATACCTTTTTCTCTACGGTAGCATAGCCTAAGTAGCTGATCTTGATGGTGTAGGTACCCATAATGGGCAGGTTGGCCAGGCTGAAGTCGCCGTTGGCTTCGGTC
Organism: Saprospiraceae bacterium; assembly: GCA_025056735.1. Taxonomy (GTDB): domain Bacteria; phylum Bacteroidota; class Bacteroidia; order Chitinophagales; family Saprospiraceae; genus M3007. Next base: position 26,555 of record JANWVR010000060.1, on the reverse strand, counting down.
AGTTGGCCAGCCACCACCTTTTCACGCATAGCGCGGGCCGTGCTGTCGTAGCGCATGGCAGTCAGCTGCACGGAAGCATAGCCAATGCCCTTGCCGGTGCTTTCGTCCACCACTTTGCCGTAGAAGCGACCGATATTCATCTGAGCAGGGTTTGGGGCGCCACTTCCACGGCCCATCGGCGGGAATTGGGCGAAGGTCAGGGCGGGTGTTGCGAAGATTAAGAGCCACAGTAGACTCTGGCGAAAGACAAAAGAAATGTTTTTGCAGCAGAAATGAAGGTGCTTCACGATGTTTAAATTTTTACAATTCGCTGACAAAACAGCCGTCGTCAGGAGGGTGTTTTAGTTCTTTCGACCAATCCGAGCAGCGGCGAGAAGTTTGGCGCTAAAACTTCAACAGGCGTTGGTTTCGGATGAAAATCAAAGGCAGGCTATGTTGTCTGAGCGCAGGAGGCTGAGATTTTTTGCTATTTTTAGTCAAAAGCGTATTTTTGAAGAGTCCCCGCCTGAGAAAGGCGTTAGATTTGCTGCGTATTTGCAGGTCGTTCTCCCGTATTTTCTCACCCAAACGATGACAGCCATGAGACTACTGGTTACATCTTTTCTATCGGGCTTTTTTCCGCGCCCTGACCTTAGCGGTCGCAAAGCGGTCTTTGCATATCTCCTGTTGGGTGCTCTGGTGAGCGTAGGCTATTGGCCGGCTGTGGGCCAGCCAATAGATGGTGTGTTGGAAACCTACGGCGCGGCGTTGACACCGTGCAGCGACCCGACGATTTCGTTTTTTATGGAAAAAGACCTCTCGCAGGGCTGCCCTGCCGTACGTGTGGGGTTGCGTTCGTCGGCGTCAGGCAAGGTGCTGCGCGTCAGGAAGTTAACGTTTGAGTTGTCGTTTGCCATGTCCGCTGGCTTACCGCCTGCAGACGTAGCGTTCCAGGGCTGGCCCGACGTCCCATGCGTCGTAGCCGGCTGTGCCGATGGCGGTCAATGCTGGCGCTGGGATGCGGCTACCCACCGCTTTATTTACTGTTTCTCGAGCGCCAGCGCTGTGGATTTTGCCTTAGATGCCGAGCCGCGTGTCCTGCTCTTATTTAAGGACTCGCGCAACTGTGTGTTTCGACCCGGTCTGCTGCGCATCGAGATGGACCTGGAATTAGACAATGGTCAGGTAGAAACCTGCACGCCGCCCCTGGCTTCGACGGGGATGTTTCAAGTATGCGCCAGCGACCTGCGCGTTCGCTTGGTCACACCGCGCGGCGCTGCGCTCTCGAGCGCTTATCTCCGTATTTCATCAGCCAAGGACTGTGTAAATGCCTGCATCCTAGACTCTATCCCGGCAGAGCAGGGCTTCTGCGATGTTTGCTCAGGATGCGGCTTCATTCGCGTTCGGCCGTTCAAGAACGAAGACCCCGGCAACGGAGTGGGCACCTATGACATCGTCCTGATACAGCGCCATATCAGTGGCGAAAAGCCGCTCAAAAGCTTGTATCACCTGATGGCTGCCGACGTTAACCGCGACTACGCGATCAACGGCGCTGATATTGTCGCGTTGCGCAGCCTCATATTGGGCATGCCGACTACACCGCCGGTCGAGTCGTGGCGGTTTGTAGATCCCGAGAATATTGTGCTTTATCCGATCAATCCATTGCTTTCACAGTTGCCCGACCACATCATAAGCCCTAATCCGCCAGCCAAAAACCTCACCTTTGTCGCTATAAAAGTCGGAGACGTCAGTGGCAATGCCGTACTTCACGGGCTTACGGACGGGCTGGTTGAAGAACGCTCCGACAAACGCCCGGCGCTGCCCGTGTCAGTGGGTTACGCCGGCGTCGCCTATCGCAAGGGTCAGATTTTCTCAGTGCCGGTTACTTACCAGGGCGATCGCCCGCTACTGGCTCACCAGATGGCCCTGCGCTTTGACCCGCAGCGCGTAGCGTTTAAGGGTACTTTTGCTGGCAACCTGCCGGGCTACGACAGCGACAACTTCGGCCTGATACGCGCCCACGAGGGGGAAATCCGCGCCCTCTGGATAGCGCCCGACAACAAGGCCGTTGTGCTCTCTCAGACATCGCCCGTGTTGTTTTACCTGACGTTTGAAGCATTGACGGACATTGCTGCCTCTGAAGCCTGGATAGCGCTGAACCACGACCTGCCCTGCCGCCTGTGGGACGACCAGGACGAGGAGTACGCCATGACGCTGACGGCGCCGCGCGAGCGCATCGAGGAGGCGGCTGCTCGTGCGCTGGAGGCTGCTGTGTGGCCCAGCCCGGCGTCGTCGGGCGCCTACGTGTCGTTGCGCTTACCCGCCTCAGCAGGCATCCAGCTGACTGTGCGAAGCGCCGATGGCCGCCTTATTCTGGAGCGCCGCTGGGCATTGTTGGCTGCCGGTGAGCATGTGTTTCACCTGCCCGAAACGGCGACGCTTCCTGCGGGAATGTATGTTGTTGAAGTGAGCGGAGGTCGCGAACGCTGCGTGGCACGCTTCGTGAAGCATTAGCATATAGCGCATTAAACCTTGTAAGTTTTTTTCGTCAGGCGAGGTTTTTTATGGAAAGATTGTTCTACCTTTGCGGCCCTGAAAAGCCCGGCGCTATCCGAGTATAGGTAGCCGGGCGAGATACTATCTCTATTCAATAAAATTTTCAACATCGAATGGCAGTAAGACTTCGCCTCCAACGTCGGGGCCGCCGGAAAGCACCTTTTTACCACATCGTAGCCGCCGATGCGCGCGCGCCGCGCGACGGTCGTTTTATCGAAAAGTTGGGTACTTACAACCCGCTGACACAGCCCGCTACGATCGAGTTGAACCTGGACCGAGCCTATCACTGGCTAATGAACGGCGCCCAGCCCACCGATACCGTTCGCGCTATTCTGCGATTTAAGGGCATCTTATACAAGAAACACCTCATGCTGGGGGTCAAGAAAGGCGCACTTACTTTAGAAGAAGCCGAAGCCCGCTGGAACGCCTGGAAAGAGGAAAAAGAGGCCAATATCCAGAAGCGTCGCGAGCAAACCGCTGAGAAAAAGCGCCAGTTCCTGGCTGCTGTAGACGGCACGCCGAAAGTGAAACCAAAGCCCGTTGAGGAAGCACCGCAGCCTGAAACGGAAGCTTCCGCAGAAAACGAACCAGAAACGGCATCTGAAGAAAATTCTGCGGAGTAAGCGACGTATTTGCGACAAAAGTTTCGCTACCTTTGCCGTGCAATTCGGGTTTCTTAAGACCTGGCAAAGCCTCAAGGTGCTTTGCCAGGTCTTTTTTCAAAAAAAATGCTTTGTTCAATCGCCTTATTTAGTTATGCAGCCATTAGACGATAAATACTATGAGCGTCTTAATGAAATCGCCTACACCATTCAGGAGTCGGAACTCCTGCGGCACTACTGGGAAGATGAGTCGGAGGAGAATTATTTGCTCTTGCGTCAAGCCTATGAGCCAGCTATAGCTCAGTTATATCACGAGGTGGCCGAGCATGCGCCACTTCAATTGCTGGAATTGGAAAAGACGCTCCTCAATCCAGTGTTTGAAGGGCTGTTCCTGCCGCGTATTCTGGGGTATTCGGTGCTGCGCGGCGAGATCAACGAGCAGTACCGCTACGTACGGCCTAACGACCATTTTAAAGAGGTATTGCTGGCTATTTGCAATAGTGTACACTTCGACCATCTGAAGAAACGAATCGGTCAAAGTATTCAAGTAGGCTTTGCGCTGAGTAGCGATATCTGGATTACGAATTTGCTCGACCAGATTGAAAACCGCCGCGTGCGCTATTTCTTGCAACAGCAGAAAAACGAGCGATATCGCGATCTCAAAGAGCGCGAGGCCCTGTACCACCGGTACATCAAGCAGTTCCGAAACGAGTTCTTCTATTCTGTGGAATTTCCTCAGGCGCGTGGCGAGATGAAGGCTAATTTTTCGGCGCTGCGCCTGTTTTTAATCAAACGCTTCGAGGCGGGCGGTGATAACGACAGTCTGAAGGCACAGGCGTTGGCCTTTTTAGCCAATCCGGATTTCCAGAACTCGGAAGAATACCTTCAGATGCTGGCCTTGGTGGGCAACTTTCTGGAACTGACCGAAGAGGAACGCCAACAGGTAGCCGAACATTTTGCCCGCGAGCAGGCAAATTTTCCAGAGTTTGAACTTCATTATTTGGGCTTCCTGGCCGATTTGTACCAGAACCATGCGGCGCTCATGGCACCGGAGGCCGATCTGCGCATGGCGCGCATTGTTGACTTGAGTCGCCCGGGCAGGATCGCCGACTTCTATCGGGTGGCTCAGGTGGTGCACGGCCTGGGCTATGTGCATCCCGACGCCATTGAGGCGGTGCGCGATTTTTACAACTCGCACGAAGGGCTTTCTGTCGAAAGCAAGTGCCTGCGCCTCCTTATGCTCCGGTACTTTACCCGGTGGCTGCAAGGCATATCGGAGGCTGAGTATGGCGATTTCTTCGAGATGTCCAAGATATTCCAGCTCTACATCCGGATTTTTGGCAATCAAGAGTTCAATCAAGCCTTGGAAAAGGCCGCTCAGGAGTACTTGAGCCGCTTGTTGAAAGTTTATACCGATCGCCGCGGCAAGGACTATCAGGACATTCGCAAGTTTGCCAAGAACCAGATGGTTGAGATGGGGCTTCTGACTGAGAAGGAAGCCGATACTATCTTCCGTGTCCGCCGTTCGCGCCGTAAGGCAGACAGCGATAAAGACGAAGGTGTTTAGTGCTCAGCCGTCTAATACCACATATAAAGAATCCTCAATGCCGCCCGTCGGCCCAATGCTTCACCTATCATGGAAGTACTTATTTTCCTGATTGTTCTGTATATCCTGCTCACTCTGAGCATGGTTAAGTTGTTTGAAAAAGCCGGCGTGCCGGGATGGAAGGCGCTCGTGCCGGGGCTGGCCTCAGTCGAGTGGTGCAAAATGGTTGGGCGGAAGCCGGCCTATGCGGCCTGGCTGCTGTTTCCGATTGTCAATATTTTTATCTATGCAGGTCTTTGCGTGGATATGGTGCGGTCCTTTGGCAAACATTCCTTTTGGCAGGCAGCACTGGCGGTTATTTACGCGCCGATACCGTTTTTTATCATCGGACGCAATCCGAACGACAAGTACAACGGCCCTATTCTGGAACAAGAGCGGGAGTTTCATCGCCAGTATGCCGAGGCCAAGAACAAAGACGATAAGGCCGCGCTTCGGCGGTTAGAGGCCAATAATCCGTTCAAAAAGTCGCCGGTGCGGGAGTGGGTAGAGGCCATCATTTTTGCCGTGTTTGCCGCGGCGTTTATTCGCATGTTTCTCATCGAGGCGTTTGTGATACCCACTTCCTCGATGGAAGGCAGCCTGAAAGTGGGCGACTACCTTTTCGTTAGCAAAGCGCACTATGGCATCCGAACGCCTATGACGGTGTTGCAGTTTCCGCTCATTCACAATCGCTTTAGCCAAAAAAGCAGCGGCCTGCTGGCCCGAGAGTCTTACCTGCGCGAACCCTCTTTGCCCTATTTCCGATTGCCGGCTTTAGAACAGATTGACCGCAATGAACCTGTGGTGTTCAACTTCCCAGCGGGCGACAGTGTCATTATTACCCCAGGGCGCACCTATGATGTGTATCAATGGCGGCGCGAAATGGACATGCTGCGCCGCCTCAATCGTCCTTTACCGCCCATGCCACCCGTTGTCGCGCGGCCCATTGACAAAAAAGACCACTACATTAAACGCTGCATTGCTCTACCGGGCGATAGCTTGCAAATCCGGAGTGGTCAAGTGTATGTAAACGGTCAGCCTGCTGTCAACCCGCGTCATCTTCAGTTCGCTTACTACATCCGTAACGAAGGTGGCATGCTCAATTTGCGCAAACTGGAGGAATTGGGCGTCAATCTCAACGATGCCATCCCTGTAGAACTGCCTAACGGTGAGCTGCGGCGCTATTACAATCTCGACGCTGAACAGGTGGCCAAAGTGAAATCGTGGGGCTCGGGCATCACCATAGAGCGCTTCGAACCCGGAGCACGCCCGGGGTACGTCTTCCCTAACGATGCTGCGCAATACGGCCATTGGACGGTGGACAACTTCGGCCCCATTTATATTCCCAAAAAGGGAGCAACAGTTCAGCTTACCCCAGCTAGCTTGCCCTTCTACGAACGCATCATTCGCGTATATGAGGGCCATACTTTAGAGGTGCGCGACGGTAAATACTTTATTGATGGAAAAGAGTCGCCTACCTACACCTTTCAGCAGAACTACTACTGGATGATGGGCGATAATCGCCATAATTCTGAAGACTCGCGCATCTGGGGTTATGTACCGGAAGATCACGTGGTGGGCAAGCCGCTCTTTATTTTCTTCTCTACGAAGAACGCTCAACTGCGCAATGGCATTAACTGGAACCGCCTTTTTCGCTCAGCCAATCAAATGTGATCTTATACCCGCAAGGTCGCCTTTTCCCTTAGGGAGCCTTTGTTTCTAAGCAGCAGGCTGAGGCATGTGTTCACCTTCCTTCGGCGAGCGCCCAAAAATGGCGAATGTTGGAGCGCAGAACCAGGACATTTTGCTCAATAGGGTCATAAATAAGTGCTGCCGCGTAATTAGAGAAAATGATCCGCACATCGCCCGCCGGTACTTTAGCTGCCTCCGACAGCCGCTGCACAAAGTCCTCAGGGATGGTTTGAAGCGTTTCGATGTGGGAGGGCGGGGCGATGCCAAAGCGTTCCCGCGTTTGCAGGAGAAAAGTTTTTATCATTTGCACGCACAGATAGCGATAGTTGCGTTGCCGAAAGTGCATCTGCGCGATAGCATCCACATACTCGAACGAAGTGTTTTCCTTGCGCGGCCACAAAGGGACGACGCGCTGCCGACGCTTGCTTCGGAAAAGCACGTACAGCCCGGCTAAGGCCAGCATCAGGTACCATGCCCAGGCCAACGATGGTTGCTGTAGAAGGTGCTTAAGTGGATGTTCTGACGGAGGGCGTCGGCCCCAAGTCCGCTGGATGCGCTGCATCTCTTCAGGGTCGCGATACTTCACGTCCCAGTAGATATCGCCTTCAGGAAGGTGCGCCAACACTGCCTCGACGTAGCGCTGCATCGCTGGGCGCAGCAAGTGGTAATTGGTAAAAGCCAGTGGGGTACTGTGAAGGTAGAAAGCGCCTTCACCGCAGGGAAAACGGGCGAAATTGACCAAGGAGTCGCCTATATAGCCCAATGGCGTTTGCGGCAGGGGAGGGCAAAAGTGTTTGGACGGGAGGTATGCCCAATTGAAGGCAGCAACACGATTGCGATTAGCAAAATAAACTGCCGCAGTAGGAGATTCTACTGGGTTTTTTAATGAGATGAGAAGGCTATCGGCAGTCAACGTCAGGTAATTCGACCACGGTGCCTCCGGGCATTCCTCATGATAGAGATAAAACATCAAATCAAATGGAATGCGCTCGCTGCATAAAAATGCCGTATTACCGGCTGCTACAAAAGCCAGCAAATGAGCGGTGGCAGCGGAGTCGTAGTAGGGCCTCTCGCCAATAAAAAAGTAAACGGCCGGCGGTGCATCCGGGTCTATGGGAAGAGCGAGCGATAAGTCGTCCGTGATAGTCGTTAGGGTATTGTTGGGGAAGTATTGATTGAGCAGACGGAAAAGTGCTTGAGTGCCGAACGGCTGAGCACTTTTCTCCTGGTAATTGGGTACCCATGTATAGCGCCTTGAACTGACAGCACCAGAGCGAACCATCCAAAAGACCACGCCTGCAATCAGAGCCATCAGCGCGAGTAGTGTCCGCCAGCTGCGCGTTTTCGGCGGCGATTTTTCAGGCATCGGTGTCATGGACTATTGTTCCTGGTCTTCTCGTTGGCCAAACAGCCGATGCAGAATATTTGGGCGTTTGGGTGTCTCCTCTGTGGGCGGCTGTTCCGGTTGAGCGCCGGCCTGTTCAAAGTACTGCTCAGCAACCTCTCGAAGGTTTTGGTAACCATTTTGGCGTAGGTCTTCGCGTAAAGTAGAGTCCATAAGCAGCATCTGGAGGGTATCCGGCGAGATATTGATAAAGCCTGGACAGCCAAACTTCGCCAGCACATGGGGGGGCGGTTCGGGGAAGCGCTCCTGGTACCATCGGATGAACTCGCGGTCATTGGCCATTTTATGCCAGAAGATACCCACGATAGGCAGTGCCATAGAGGCGCCCTGGCCTAAGGCTAATGAGCGGAAGCGCACAGCAGGGCTAGAGGCGCCTACCCAGGCGCCCGTAACTAAGCGAGGGTTATAACAGATAAACCAGCCGTCAGCCTGGTTTTGTGTGGTACCCGTTTTACCGGCAAAGTCCCCTTCATGCAGCCCATAGCCGTGGCGCAAACGCGACCCTGTGCCGCTGTTGACGACAGATTGCATCATGCGCGTCATGGTGGCAGCGTGGTCGGGCGTCAGCGCATGCACCTGCGTAGGAGGGTGTTGCGCTATCTCCTGCGCGTGGTCGTATACTACTTCACCCGTGCGCGTAACGATGCGGAGCACCACTACGGGTTCAGGGCGTATGCCCTTATTCGCCATGGTGCCATAGACCTGAATCATTTCATACAGTGAAATATCCGCAGCGCCAAGGCTGATGCCGAACTCACGCGGAAGTCTGGCAGTAACGCCCATTTTACGCGCCAGTTGGATGGTGTGCTCGATGCCTACGCGTTCGATGAGCTGTGCAGCAATCACATTGACTGAGTGAGTCAAACCTGCCGTCAGCGAGTACCAACCGCCATAGAAGCCGTTGGCATTGCGCGGCTCCCAGTCCACAATTTTCACCTGCCGATTGGGCAGGTACGTGCAAGGCGAAAGAGAGTCTTGCAGAGCAGCCGCATAAACAATGGGTTTGAACGTGGAGCCCACTTGTCGAGTGCTCCGAACGTGGTCGTACTTGAAATATTTGTAATGGATACCGCCTACCCATGCGCGCACATACCCATTAGCGTGTTCCATAGCCATGAAGCCACAGTTAAGCAAACAAAAGTAATAGCGCACGCTGTCTAAAGGCGTCATGACAGTATCAATCTCCGAGGCGTCGCCGTGCCAGGAGAAGATGGTCATTCGCACAGGTTTTTCAAAATCAGCACGAATGTCGGCTTCGCTCCAGCCTGCTTCGCGCAGGGTGAGCCAGCGCTCACTACGGCGCATTTGTTCCTCTATCCACCGGTCGTCGCCCCAGGGTTTCTCTTCGCCCTTGTAGCCTTTCCAGTGGCGCTCGAAGAGGTTTTGTAGTTGGCTCATGTGTTGGCGCACGGCTTCCTCAGCGTAGCGCTGTGCCCGGCTGTGGATAGTAGTGTAAATTCTTAATCCATCGGTGTACAAGTTAAACGGCGTGCCGTCGCTGTGCGTGCGGCCCTTGAGCAGTCTGGGAAGCACGTCGGTGCGCAGATATTCGCGGAAGTAAGTAGCCAGACCTTCGTTGTGGCTGTCCACGTGATAGCGGCGGGCACCCAAAGGCCGGAGGACAAGCTGATTATATTCCTTTTGGGAGATGCGTCCGCGCTCAATCATGGCACGCACCTGATCCATGCCGGGTTGATTGCTGCGCACTGAGACATTAAAAGTGCTGTTTTTAACCATTTGCTGAAGCACCACATTGCGGCGGCGCGTGGCATTTTCTGGATTGCGCACCGGGTCGTAGTAGGTCGTCGCCTTCAGCATGCCGATCAGCGTGGCCGCCTGGTCGGGTGTCAGATCTTGTGCCTTTCTGTTGTAAAAATGCCGCGCTGCTACACTAATGCCGTAGCGGTCGCCGCCAAAAGGTACAGTGTTCAAGTATAGATTGAGCAGCTCTGCTTTAGTGTAGATGCGCTCTAAACGCACCGAGATGAAATTTTCGCGGATTTTGTTGATAAGCAGACTAATACCCGGAATGGCGTACCTCTTGCGCGGATACAGATTCTTAGCTAATTGCTGACTTAGTGTAGAGCCACCGCCCTTATCATCGCGCGTGATCAAGCCGAAGGCCACGCGCACCCAGCTCGTCAGGTCAATGCCGCTGTGCTCAAAGAAACGCCGGTCTTCGGTAGCCAGTAATGCCGTAACCACGTAGGGCGATATTTTTTCTAAAGGTATAGTCGTGCGGTTTTCCACATAAAACTTACCCAGCAAGACACTATCGGCAGAATAAATCTCAGTGGCATTGGCTGTTTCTATTGAACGCAGCTCCGTTGTACTGGGCAGGCGGCCAAAAAGGCCGGCCCAGACACAAAGAATAAGGAATAATAGAAAATAGATGCCCCAGCGAAACAGAGCGCTTACCCCAGAAAGTACCCGTGCTGGGAAAGGGTGGCGCACTTCAAAATGCCGCCACACGGCGCGTACAGGCGCGGTCAGAAAGGCCCATATGCTCCACACCGGCGACAGTAGAGGGTGGATCACATCGGCTACCCCTTGCCGGGCAAGACGTATGTGAGCGAGGAGGGACTGAACGCGATGATTTTCTCGAAGCGAGGAGAAGAGCTTTAGCATGTGATGGTTCCTGCTACAGACAGGCACGCGAAGGTAGAAAAGGTTTGCGAAACCATATGGCTTCGCAAACCTCTTCTTTTTTGTGCAGGCAGCCAGAACGTCACTGCTTGATCACTTTGACGCTGCTGGCGCCGACGCTGCTTTCCACGCGCAACATATAGACGCCTGCAGGCAGCGAGCGCATATCGAGCGGCGTTACCTGGCCGGCGTGTATACCTTCTAAGCGCGTCTGCATCACCTGGCGTCCATCAGCGCTCAGGATATGGATAAGAACAGGGCCGCTGGCATTCGCGCCAAAAGCCACGCTTGCCCAGTTCGTAACTGGGTTGGGCTGCACGCGGATGCCCAGAGGGTTGACCTGCGCTGGCTCGCCTGCGCTGACGATGTCGCCTGTGTTTACGATAACGCCGCGCGCTGCTGCGCGTGCGCAGGCCTGATCGCCGGCGCTGGAGCGCACGCACGCCTCGGTGTCGTAGTTGAGCATGTCAAAAATATCCACCTGGTCAATCGTCCAGTTGGCGTCGGCCGGCGAAGTAGTGGCGTCGGTGCCAAAGCGGAAACGGAAAGCCACGCTCTTGCCCGCAAACTCGCTCATATCAAAGTACGACTGCACCCAGCCGTTGGAGTTACCTGAAAAACCGCTCAAGAACGGAATGGCAAACGTGCTGTATTGAATGCCTCCCGAATAGCTGCCTCGGAACACCTTGCTGCGGTCGAAGCGCCGCCAGGTGGACTCGCCATCTATCTGCACCTCTAAGAAGCCGGCGTCCACACCCGCCTGGGTGTTGTAGCGGTGCCAGAAGCGCAACACAGGCTGATTACCCTGGATCGGCACAGGAATGTAATTGTACAACACCTGGTCGGTTTCTTTAGTGGGAGCATCCACACGCCAGGCAAAATTGCCTACGCGCACCTGGTTGTTTTGTAAATAAAAGGTCTCCGGAACATTAACTATCAGGGAGGAGGAAGACCAGCGATCACCTTCTTCTTCCATATCATCGCGGAAATGCAACACCGATTTAAAAGCCGGGTCGGATTTAGCAGTGTAGGTCAGCGTAACTTGTGCGCCGGAGGGCAGGCTGCCTAAGTTCCAGGTAACGACGCCGCCCACGTTGGTGCCACCGTTGGAAGCCGATACCAGGGACAGCCCCTGGGGCAACGGGTCAGTGACGACGACGCCTTCAACGGTTTCGTCTTTGTGGTTGATGACGGTAATAGTGAACGATGCGGTGCCACCGGGTTCGATAAGCGGCGTTGACGTGCTCTTGGAGATCTTAAGTTCTTTAATGCAAGTGGGTATCGGATTGAAATCCTCTACGCCATCGCCCGAGTTGTTGCTGCTGCCCTGGTTGGCAAAGATGCCCATACCGCGGCGGGCAAACACCTGGCTGATGAGGCAAGTATCGGCGCCGTTGTAATTCAGGATATTAGCCAGCCGGATGGCATTGCGTCCGTCAATAAAGCCCGGGCTGCAGGGTTGAAGTTTCATGCCGTCCATGACATGTTGAATGGCCCGGTAGTTGCCGCTGTTCGGGTTGGTCCAGTTAGGGTCGTAGCCGTATTTTTCTACAAAGGCCCAGTAGAGATCCCAAATTACCGTAGCCCATACCTCGCCAATAGCATGCACGCCGGCACTGTTGGCCACCGTACCATAGGTGTGTGGATTGATGCTCATGTCAGTGGTGTAAGGCACGCGGCGGATGCCTACGCCATCGTTGGGCTGTCGCAGGACAAAGGTGCCTACGCCGCGGCGCTGCTTAGGCACGTCGCCCGGGCGTACGCTGGTGATGAGCGTGAACCAATCACTCCAACCTTCGCCCATTTGCTCGGCGTTGCCCAGGCAGCCGGCCTGACTGGGGCCGCCTGTCAGGCGGTTCGATACGCCGTGGCCATACTCGTGCGCTACGATGCCGTTGTCGAAGCTGCCGTCCAAGCGCTGTGGGCCTGCTACGGTGGGGCGCACTAAGGAGATGTTTAGGCCAAGGCCGGCATACTGGCGCAAAAGGTCGCAATTGGGCTTGCTCATCATGACGACAGGTATGGTTACCTGCGCTCCAAAGTTACCCGCTGCCATACCAATTGTGGCGTCTTCAAAATTGCAGATAATACAACCAATGGCGCCAGCTTGCTGGGCAATCAGGGCCTTTTGGCCGAACTGGCATACCCCCCGGTCTATCATGGCAATCTTGCCCTGCAGGTTATTGACGGGCGGGTTGCAGTTTTTTGTGGCGTCGTTGCCGCCTGTACCGTCGTCAGTGATGACTACGTCGCCCGTTACCGGCGTTGTGGTAATCGGAGCGCCCCAGCCACTGGCAGCCTGGCCATAATAGGTGCCCTGCACGAGTACCGGGCCGTTGACGCGCACCACATTGCCGCTTTCGCCGCTCCACAAGTACATCTGCATGCGGCCATTGCCTCCGTCGGCCGGTGTCGAGAAGTTAGCGTTGTTTTCACCGCCGCCGTCTAAGGCCTCAGCCCGTACGAAGTCATTCCCTTGCCCACCACGGCCGTAGTTGTTCTGTTGGAAGTTGCCCGCCGGCTCATCAAACCCGAATCGGTAAGTGATGTCGTGGAGCATGTTGTTCATGTAGAACAGGTTGGTGATCGAGGCCTCCAGATTAACCGCCGGTTCGGCGTTAGGGTCAAATGGGAAATCAAAGACGTAGTTGGCAGCTGTGGCCGACTCGTTGGCGCTGGGCGTGTTATCGTTGGCGCGGTCTTCGTAGGCCCATACGTTGTTGCCGCGCGTGTAGTTGTAGTCCGGGCCGGCCTGACCGTTTACATCCAACCACCCATAAGGAGAGGCAAGAGGATCGGCTGGATTGACGACTAAAGAGCGGTCGCCGTGTGCCGGGCTTTCTATGGGCAGGGCAAATACGCGGTATGCTTCGTTGTTAGCACCCAGCGTCGTCGTTGGCTCGTGCGCAGCAGCAATCCGATGAGCATCCTCCGCGTATTCGCGGCAGTCGCCGTCGGCACGGTGGACGTGTCCGACTTTGCAGTACACCGTGTGGTTGTGTTTGCGCAGCACCTGACCGGTTACAGCATCTACCGTGATCGTCCACATGTCAGAGGTGTTGGCCTGGTCAAGGAAAATCTTCCAGGCTAAACGCGGTTGCTCCTGGTCGTTGAGGTCGTAGCAAATGTCCACCGGGATGTCCTGACGGGCTACCTTACCGGCGTCGAACACCCATTTGCGGTCGCTGATGCGCTGCTTCAGGCGCGGCATGTCGGCCGCCGTAAAACCTAAATGCAGTAATGTTAGTTCCAAAGCGCGGGCAGCACCTAAGGAAGGCAGAATAGTGTTGACGCGCTGGGCCAGCTCAGGCACAAAGCGGTGACCTAAGTGATAGACCTGACCATCGCGGACGTGCAGGCCAAAAAGCGCATTGTACACCGGAATACCCGCATGCTGCTGCTGCACCCATACGTGAACAACGCGATTGTGTTTGCTAGGGTAAACATCACTGATACGAACATCAGCCACATCTTGGGCTGTCAGCATAAATTGCTCAGGATGAGCGCGCAAAAAGCGCAATGCCGTCTCTTGGGCGGCATTCAGGTCTTGTGCATTCGTCTGCGGAAGAAACGCCGCGCAAAGGGCGGCTGCCAGCAGAGCCAGGCGGAGTGTTAACTTCGTAGGCATAAGACAGAGCGAGTGAGTTATTAGTTTGGTGAGAAAAAACGTTTTCGGCCATTTCGCCAAAAAACGCCCAAAGGTAGAACTTTCGCCTGTGCCTGCAGGTTCACTCAAGCGCTGTTATTAGCAAAAAAGCATTTTTGGGACCTTAGCGGCGCTTCATCAGGTAGCGCCGGATGTCCTCTACCGGATAGACCACCACAACCTCCCAACCGTTTTCGTGGAGAAAGTTCAGCCCGTCCACGGCGCTGCGAAACTCGTAGCGGCGGCCTTTGTTGTCGGTCAGACAATCGTGAGGGCGGCGACCGCGCGTTTGGCCGTAGTCCACGCCCATGTGATAAGTTCCGTCGGTGCGGCGCAGCGGTGTTACCTCAATATAGGCGCCGGTGTTTGAGGGGCTCAGCAGTGTGCCTTCTACATACAGCTGCGCGGCAAGCAGGGTGCTCCACAGGATACCCAATGCGGTTATGAGCAAGTGTTTCATAGCGTGCGTTTTTTGAGCGACAAAGAAACGAGCGATGCGCTGATGCGCCAGAGGATTAACCGGGAATTAACCGATTAACGATTTTTAACTAAAAAGGCCAAACAAGTTTGGTCGTTACATAGGGTCCACGTCGGCGTAAATCCGCGCTTGCGACCAGCCGGGTTGGGTGGCCAGTTGTCCGGCGGTGTCCAGGAGGAGTCGTTTCGTTTCATCCAAGAGTGTTGCCGATTTTTCCAATTTGAGTAGGATTTCCTGGACGAAATATCCTCGCAGACGCCCGATGGTAGGTTGCGTGGGGCCGAGCACGCGGTGAGCCAGGCGTTGGCGTAGCCCTTCGGCCAGTTGTCGAGCAATGGCAAGAGTTATTTCCTCTTTCGGGTGCCGGACGTACACGCGGATAAGTCGGGCAAAGGGCGGGTATAGAAATTGTTTGCGCTCTTCCAGTTCGCGCTGGGCGTGGGCTTCAAAGTTACCGTGCAGGGCTTCCTGCAGCACGGGGTGGTTGGGGTTCCACGCTTGTATCATCACTAAACCGCGTTTGTGCTTGCGGCCGGCGCGCCCAGCCACCTGGGTAAGTAACTGAAACGCACGCTCGCCCGCCCGAAAGTCGGGAAATCGGGTCAGCTGGTCGGCACCCAACACGCCCACCAAAGCGACGTTGTCGAAGTCTAAGCCCTTGGTAATCATTTGCGTACCCACTAAAATGTCTATGCGTTTTTCCTCGAAATCGGTCAGCAGGTCGTTCAGGCGATTTTTCGTGCTCGCAGTGTCTAGGTCCAAGCGGGCAATGCGGGCCTTGGGCAAAAAGATTTTCAGTTCGTCCTCGATTTTTTCGGTGCCGAAGCCCAGCAGGGCGATTTTACCGCTGTGGCAAGCCGGGCAAATGGAGGGCATGCGCTCCTGGTATCCACAATAGTGGCAGCGCAGCGCATGGTGCTGTTTGTGGTAAGTCAGGCTCACGTCGCAGTGGCGGCATTCAGCCGTCCAGCCGCAAACGCGGCACTCCAACACAGGGGAATAGCCGCGGCGATTTTGAAAGAGGATCACCTGCTCGCCCTGGTCTAAGGCAGTCTGTATTCCTTCCAGCAGTGGTGCGGCGAAAAGGCTTTGCATCTGGCGCTTTTTATGCTGCTCGCGCAGGTCGAGCAGGCGGATTTCAGGTAGGGGCACATTGCCGAAGCGCTCCGACATCTGGACGAGCCCGTATTTGCCACTCTGAGCATTGTGCCAGCTTTCTAACGAGGGCGTGGCGGCTCCCAGCAGGATGTTGGCGCCGCATAGGTGCGCTAAGTAGATGGCGCTGTCGCGGGCGTGATAGCGAGGCGCCGGGTCCTGTTGTTTAAAAGAAGGGTCGTGCTCTTCGTCCACAACGATAAGTTGCAGGTTTTTAAAAGGGAGAAATAACCCTGAGCGCGCGGTCAGCAGCACGGGTTTGCCACTGGCCGCAGCTCGCCAGATTTCTACGCGCTCGCTGTCGCTGATTTTGGAGTGATAAACGGCCACCTCGGCGCCAAAGATGCGCCGAAGCCGCTCGATGATTTGGGTCGTAAGGGCAATCTCGGGTAGCATGTACAGGACTTGACCGCCCCTTTCGATGACTTTCTGGATCAATTCTACATACACGCGCGTTTTGCCGCTGCCTGTAACGCCGTAGAGGAGCACGGGCTTTTTTTGGGCGAAGAAGGCCTCTATCTCACCAATAGCGCGGCGCTGTTGGTCGGTAAGCGTGCCGGCGGTAGCTGTGGGTGTGGTGTGGTCTGCTATTCGGCTCAGCTCGCGCTCGTACAACTCGAGAATTCCTTTCTTGAGAAGAGCTTTCAGACTGGACTCAGAGGCGTTGGCCTTGTCCAATATCTCTTGCCGACTTACCCATGGGCGCTGGCGACTCAGGTGAATGTAGGCTAATGCTATTTCTAACTGCTTCTCGTGGCGACCCAGCTCGTCGAGCACTGGAGCTAGACGGTCGGGTTGCGAGCGATAGGGCTCGGCCAGCCGAACGGCATACACTTTTTTAGGCCGATAACGCTCGCGCAGTTCCTCGCGCAATAGCAGCACACCTTTATTTATTAGGCGCTGCACCACGGGCATGACCGTTTTCTTGTTCAGAATCTTGCGCGCATCCGATAAAGTGATTTCTTCTCGCAATAAAAGCGCCTCAGCAAGCAGATATTCTTCGGCATCTAAAGATGAAAAGTCGTCTCCATAATCCATTCGGCGCACCAATCGGGTCTCACTGCTCAGTTTGAGCTGGGCGGGCAAGGCAGCCTGCATAACCTCACCTAAGGTACAACAATAGTACATGGCCATCCATTCCCATAAGGCGATTTGCTGCTCTGTGATGAATGCCCCTTCAGAAAGGACAGCCAGAACAGGTTTGGTAGGGTAGGGAGGCTTTTCTTGGTGCACTCGACGAACAATACCCGCATAGCGTTTATGCTGCCCAAAAATTATCTCTACCTGCCGACCTATCTGCATTTCATCGA
Organism: Saprospiraceae bacterium; assembly: GCA_025056735.1. GTDB lineage: Bacteria > Bacteroidota > Bacteroidia > Chitinophagales > Saprospiraceae > M3007. The sequence continues at coordinate 9,501 of JANWVR010000060.1, read as the reverse complement.
GCAGTTCGTCCGGCACAGCGTAAGTGAAAACCGGCTTGGGAAGTGCCAAGGGCAAAATGATATCGGCAAAATGAGGCACAGGTGCAGATAAGAATATGAGTAGTGAGGAAACCAGACTTTTCGTCTAATTGGAACAGCAAAAGTAGGGAGCAGCATTAAAGATAAAAATTTTCTCCTCTCGAAAGATATCGTCCGACGCAAGGGTTGTACCTTTGTTGCTCCGAAAAGCGATCGTACGAAAAAGAGGCGAGGGTTTTGCTTTTTGCTTTTTCCTTTCACGATAGATCCGAAGATTGCACATATCCGCACTACATCGTTCACTAAATTATTTGCTTAGTTGGCTTTAAAGAAAACTTTTTATCCGAGCAACGGAGTGCGTCCTCAAAGCTCGGACACTCCTTCCGACCCTCGAGGGCCTCGTGGAAGGCGTCAACAACAGGCCGAGCATCGCATCAACAGCTTCATCACGGCGCCCGAAGTGCGTTTGGTCGGCGATAACCTGGAGGAAGTCAGCGCGGTAGCAGGTCGCCCCATAACATCCGGTATTTACAGAACCTCAGACCTTCAAAAATGGGCCGGAGAAATGGGATTGGATTTGGTGGAAATCTCGCCAAATGCCGAGCCGCCTGTCGTCCGTATTATTGACTACAATAAGTTTCTTTATCAAAAGAAGAAAAAGGAAAAAGAACTGAAGGCCAACACAGCCAAGCAGCAGCTCAAAGAAATCCGATTTGGTCCGGAAACAGGAGAGCACGATTTTGAGTTCAAACTGCGCCACGCCAAGAACTTCCTGAGTGAGGGCAACAAGGTGAAAGCATACGTCCAGTTTCGCGGGCGTGCTATCGTGTTCAAAGATCGTGGCGAACTGCTGCTGTTGCGGCTCGTGAAAGAATTAGAAGATTATGGAACTGCCGAACATTTGCCGCGCTTAGATGGAAAACGCATGACTGTAATCATATCGCCTAAGAAATCGTCTGCGAAAAAGTCATCTTAGCCCAGCGCCTGCTCTTACTAAAAAATAAATCACAAGCGGCTTGCAAAAATGATAGAGGGCCGTACCTTTGCGCTCCATTAAAAAAACAGAGTCGTTATGCCTAAAATGAAGACCCACTCCGGTGCGAAGAAGCGCTTCAAGGTAACCGGAACGGGTAAGATTAAGCGAAATCAGGCTAATCTGCGCCACATTGCCAGCTCTAAGACGAAGAAGCAAAAGCGCCATCTGCGTGCCGCTGTTGTGGTGGACAGAGCCGAACATGCGCGCGTTGAGCGCCTGCTGGCCATTTGATTTCTGAACCTGATTTTTTAACGAGGGCTTCGGCCAAAGTGCTCTTCTTAGAAAGAGCCTCGAAGTCGTACTAAAAAACGCACGTATGCCAAGAGCAACCAACAACCCGGCCAGTCGGGCGCGCCGGAAAAAGATCATGAAAGCCGCCCGAGGCTATTTCGGTGCCCGTTCTAAAGTTTACACCGTAGCCAAAAATGCCGTTGAAAAGGGGTGGCTGTACGCTTTCCGCGACCGCAAGTACAAAAAGCGTAGCTATCGCCGTCTGTGGATAGCGCGCATCAATGCGGCCACGCGCATGGAAGGCATCACCTACAGCCGTTTTATCCATGCGTTGGGCCAGAAAGGCATCAGCCTCAATCGCAAAGCCTTAGCAGACCTGGCGCTCAACCACCCGCGCACCTTCCGCGCTATTGTGGACGCCGTTAAGGCCCAGGCGTAAAGACCTCAAGCGCCCGCCCAACCCGAAGAGGAACGAGCGCTGCAATACATCGCCGTTCCTCTTTTCTGCTCCAACTCTCCTCCGCCATCTTGTTTGTTTTTAATAAGTCCGGAATTTGTCGGATATTGGCCGCCAGTAGATGTTGCATCTGCTGGCTACCCGGTATAACCCATTTCAATTTCCTTAACAAACAAACGATGGTCATGAAAAAACTTGTACTGCTCTTCTCTGTCACAGGTCTGCTGCTGCTGCTGACAGGGGCGACTGCCGTTGCTCAGCCTTGCGAGCGAGACTCTAACCTTTTGAAAACCAGGCAGCTGCTCTCGCCAGCGCCTTATTCCCCAGACTCGCCGTTCTACAACCTAAAGGTTGCCTGCATTAACGAACCGTACAACCAGTCGGTTACAGTGCTCGTGCCCGACACATTTACGTACTTAGGGTTCAAAGTGCCCATCCAATCGGTGAGTATTCCGCTAACAAATGCCATTTCGAATCTTCCGGTGGGTATGGTTTACTCATGTGATCCGCCCAACTGCACATTTAATGCCCTGACCTTAGGTTGTATTCGCCTGCACGGCACTCCTTCACCGGCCAATAAACCCGACACTTTTGACCTGGGTATATCGGTGCGAGTCAGAACACTGCTGGGCGAAGTGCCCTTAGTTTTGCCCAGAGACATCAATCCAGCATATCACTACTACTTGATATTGAGACCGCAGGGCCAATGCCAGTCATCTACGTCCGAACCGGATGGGCCATTCAGCGTGCTCCGGCTCATGCCTAATCCAACTTCCGGGCAGACCTATGTGGAAGCTATCAGCACGCGCAGCGGCATCTTCTGGGTGGAGGTCTTCGACATTTATGGCCAGCTTGCCCAACGCCAGCAGACCCTCCTGGTAGAGGGGGAAAACCGCTTCAGCGTAGACGTGTCTGCACTGCCCGCGGGCGCTTACTTCGTTGTTCTGCGCGACGAAAATACCCATGCTGTCCGCCGCCTCATTCGCATGTAATAGATGCTGGACGACGGCTATCCGTTCGTTTTAATCCGCCATACCCCATCTTCCCTGCTAAGGTGTATGGTTTCACTAATTAAAACCGGTTATCAATGAAAAATCTGCTCTCTGTGGCGCTCGTCGCGCTCTTCTCGGTAGGCTCGCTGCTGGCTCAATCGGGATGCCCAGGCTGTGTCATTAAATTGCCTGCTAACCTGCCGGCAGATACGCTCTATCTGCCACCTCTGCCCCAGGGCGAACGAGGCAAGCCTTACAACGCTGACCTTGCTTTCCGCGTACCTAAGTCTACCACGCCCGTCAGCAAAGTGGACTCCACCACGCCGCCCGGGCTGCCCATCTCGCGCATCGAGATTGTCAGCGTCGAAAACCTGCCTCCAGGCATTCAATGGCAAGCCAACAAGACTGTTTTTGAAACAGCCAACGAAACCGATGGCTGCTTCAAAATGTGCGGCACACCGCTCAAGGCGGACTCCTTTGTGCTGAAGGTGAAACTGCGCGCTACCGTGCTCATTTTCACGCAGGAAACTTCCTTCAACATGGACTTGATCATCAAGCCACCCATAAGCGTCAACAAGGGCTTTACCATGACCAATGCTGAAGACTGCGGTGCGACGACGGTAACGTTCACCAACAACATACCCTCGAAAGGCAAGAGCGGCTTCACTTACGAATGGGACTTCGGAGACGGCACAAAATTTAAAGGAGAAAACCCACCGCCACATCTGTATAGTAAGCCGGGCATGTACGTGGTTACTTACAAGGCCCGTATTGATACGGTAGGGCATATCCTGACAGGCGTAACCTTGCTGGGCCTGGGATGCACAGATCTCCTCAATGCTCCGGACCCATATCTGCGCATCCTGCGCGGAACCCAGATCCTCCTCCAGAATAACCACGTCAACAATGTGGTGTTGCCCTACACCTTCAACATGTATTTCCCGCTTCAGCCACAGGTGAACTACACGCTGGAAGTTTGGGATGAAGACTCGGGCATAGACCTCTCCGACGACCTCTGCGGCAGCCTGCCGTTCAATACCCAGAGCGGCGGTGACACCTTAGTGTCTGGTGGGCTACGCCTGTTATTAAAGATCGAGAACCCGGTTGACGAAATTACCGCTACCGACACCGTCATCGTGCTGCCGCCACCGCCGGCGCCAGTGCTGACGGCCAGCCAGAAGAATGCCTGCCCAGACGAGGTGGTCATCCTGCAGTCGTCGTATACCACCGGGCCAAACCAGTGGCTGCGCAACGGCCAGCCTATTCCCGGCGCTTCCAAGGACTTCATTTACCTGCCGACGCAAAGCGGCACTTACCAGGTGCAAATCGTGGACTCACTGGGCTGTATCGCTATCTCCGCAGGCCAGACCATCACCTTCTACAACCCGCCTGCCGAACCCGTATTCCTCAACGACCGCAACAACCTGATCCTGATAGATACCACCGCTCTGCCTAAAAATTATGCGCTTCAGTGGTATTCTCAAGGCGCCCCTATCCCCGGCGCCACCGGCTTCCGCTATTGCGCCCGGGTGAGCGGCACGTATGCGTTGCAGGTAACCGACCTGGCTACCGGGTGCACTAACCGTTTCACGATGACGGTAACCGTCAACCCTAATTTCGACTGCACCGTCAGCACGCAACAGCCCGACTCTGGCGTCCTGCTGCTGTATCCCAACCCGACCTCAGGCGCTGCCTGGATACGCCTGGAGGAGGCGCTCACGAGCGAGGCCCAACTCCGCATCTGGGATGCCAGCGGACGCCTGTTGCAGCAACGGCCTGTCGCCGCAGGGAGCGACCAGGTGGCGTTACAAGACGATAGCCTGAGGGCAGGCGTGTACTTTGTCGAGCTACACACGGAGGGTCGCTGCCTCCGCGGGCGCTTAGTGGTGATGCGTTAAGGCTGCTCCAGCGCTTTTCAAGCCCTCCTTTCACCCGCGAGGAGTTGCCTGCGCTCTCGAGCACCGGGCTTTTTATGAATTCTGGTCTGAACCGCTGAGGAGGTGTGGAGGCATGGAGGCGTCTCTACATCTCCTCAGCGAACTTTTGGACCAGGCCTCTTCTCCCTCACGGGTAAGCGCCTCTGCTGTCAGGTACAGGTCGTAGTTCTCTGGGGTTACGATGTGGAAGGCTCGGATAGGGTACTTCTGGCCCAGGGCTTTGGGCAGTTTTGCTCTGCCCGTAGGGTTCCATTTGAACTCGAAGGCGGTGAGTTGGCCGTCTAATTCTTCGATGTAGTCCACCTCTTGCTGCTCCGTTGTGCGCCAGAAGTAGGCGCGAGCAAAGGTGCGGGCGTAATGGTGGAGTTTGAGGCGCTTTGCCACCATGTAGTTTTCCCACAACGCGCCCGCATCTGTTCGGGTTTCAATGTGGGAAAAATTGCCCAGTACGGCGTTGCGGATGCCGTTGTCCCAGAAATAGATCTTGCGGCCCTTTTCAATTTCATTGCGTAGGTTTCGGCTAAAAGCCGGAAGGCGAAAGACGATGAACGCCTTTTCCAAAAGGTCTCCACGGTCTGTGGCGACGCGCCGACCAGATGGCCCAGTTCGTGATAGGATACTTCGCCGCCGAGTTGCAGGGCTAAGGCCCGCACGATATTTTCCAATAGAGCGGTTTTTTTTGATCTGCTCCAGCCGGAAGAGGTCTTTGTACAGATAATCGCCGGCTATGTATGCCAGTGTTTCGCGAGCCATTGCGGGCGTCGTTACCACCTCCGGATAAGCGCCGAAAATCAGGCGGTGGCGTAGTTGGCCGCGTTCTTCTATCATGCCGTGATGTTGCGTCAGTTCGGCGAAAGAAAGTGGCAACAGCAGATATTCCTATTTGCGCCCGGTGAGTGGCTCGGCCGTTTGCTCTGCAATGTCTAAAGCCGATGAGCCGGTAACCAGCAATTGCACGCTGGGAAAGTGGTCGTGGATCAATTTGAGCGTCAACCCAATGCCCGGTATGCGTTGCACTTCGTCCACCACCACCATTCTGTGTTGATGGATCAGGGTGCGCAGCCGTCCTAAGGGTGCATGTGCAAGTAGCTGCTGCGTCTCCGAGTCGTCGCCGGTCAGCCACAGGACAGGCATCTCGGACTGAGCCGCGGCCAACTGCCGCGCCAGCGTCGTTTTGCCTACCTGCCAGGGGCCTACTATCACGATAGTCTTGCCGCCGAATAACCTGGTTTGAACAGAGCGGCCTATGGCGCGTTAAATCATGCCTTTTTTCCATATTTTTAAATTTTAATATGCAAAAATGTCATAAATTTTAAAATAAAATGAGGAAAGACGGCTAAAGAGCGGGTGTAGTGTGCGCTAAAGGCCCGAAACGACGAAAAGCCGCTATAAAATGCCCAAGCTGCACCAGAGCAGCTATGGCTGTTGGCATCCCCGGCGCTTCCTCGTCGTGGATTTTGGAGGAAGATGAAATGCCCTCTCCCGCCTTGCAAGAGGCGAGAGAGGGCATTTTATGGATGTATTTCGCTACTCCGTTCGCCCCAGGATGCCCAGCATCCAGGCGTACTCTAACGCGCGTTCGCGCAGGCGTTCGAAGCGCCCGGAGGAGCCGCCGTGCGAGCCGCTCATGTTGGTTTTGAACAGCAGCGTGTTGGTATCGGTCTTCAGGTCGCGCAATTTGGCCACCCATTTGGCCGGTTCAAAGTACTGCACCTGCGAGTCGGCAAAGGAGGTGAGCACCAGCAGGTGCGGATATTCCTGTGCCTTGACGTTGTCGTACGGGGAGTACTGTTTGATGTATTCGTACTCTTCGCGCACGGCCGGGTTGCCCCATTCGGTGTATTCGCCGGTGGTGAGCGGGATGGATGGGTCGCTCATGGTCGTGAGCACGTCCACAAACGGCACGCCGGCGATGATGCCTCGGAATTGCTGCGGCGCCAGGTTGGCCACAGCGCCCATGAGCAGCCCGCCTGCCGAGCGCCCGGAGGCGAAGAGGCGGTCGGCGCTCGTGCGTTTTTGGGCGCACAGGTAGGCGGCGCAGTCTATGAAATCGTAGAACGTGTTCATTTTGCGCAGCATCTTGCCGTCGTCGTACCAGCTGTAGCCCATTTCCACGCCGCCGCGGATGTGGGCAATGGCATACACGAAGCCGCGGTCGAGCAGGCTAAGCGCCTCGCGGTTGAAGCCCGGGTCGTAGGCAAAACCGTAGGAGCCGTAGCCCACCAGCAGGCAGGGCGCGCTGCCGTCGAGGGGCGTTCCTTTCCGATAGACCAGCGAGATGGGTATCCGCTTGCCATCGCGCGCAGGCGCCCACAACCATTCCGTTTCGTAGTTGTTGGCGTCGAAGCCGCCCAGCACCGGGTCGGTTTTCCGCAACGTCTTCTGGCGCGTTTCCATGTCGTAGTCCACAATGGAGTTGGGCGTTTTGAGCGAGGCGAAGCGATAGCGCAGGGTCTGGCTTTCGTATTCCGGGTTGGCGTCGGGGCTGACGGTGTAGGTCGGCTCGCCGAAGTCTAAGTAGTGCTCCTGGCGGTCGGCCCAGCGGATGATGCGCATTTGCTTAAGGCCTTCCTTGCGCTCGACCAGCACGACGTAGTTGCGGAACACTTCTAAGCCGTCCAGCAGTACGTCGGGCCGGTGCGCGATGACCTCCGTCCAGTTTTCTGGGCCGGGCTTCTCCACGGGCGCTTGCATCAAGCGGAAGTTACGCGCATTCCAGTTGGTTCGGATGAGGAAGTGCGGGCCGTGATGCTCTATTTCATAGAAGAAGTCCTTTTCGCGAGGCCGAATGACGCGAAACTGCCCCAGCGGTTCATCAGCGCTGAGGTAGTGCGTTTCTAAGTTGTCGGTGTATCCGTGGTTGACGAAGATATACTGGCCCGATTTGGATTTGGCGAGGTTGAGATACAGGGTTTCGTCGGGTTCTTCGAGCACGATGGCGTCGCGTTTGCCGTCTGAGCCGATGCGGTGCCGGCGGATTTTGTCGGGGCGCAGCGTTACGGGGTCTTTCGTTTCATAAAAGAGGTGTTGGCTGTCGTTGGCCCAGGCGGTGGCGCCGGCAATTTGGCCGCTAAAGCCGTCGGGCAGCAGGCGTCCGGTCGTCAGGTCGAGGATGCGCCCTTCAAAGAGGTTTCGCCCGCTGTAGTCTATGGCGTAGAAGAGCAGGCGGTTGTCCGGACTGACGTTGAGATATGAAACTAAGCAATAAGGCTTTCCTTGGGCCAGCACGTTGGCGTCCACCATCACTTCTTCGGGCGCTTCTAAGGTTTCTTTTTTTCGGCAATAAATGGGGTACTCCTTGCCGCTTTTAAAGCGCGCGTAATACCAGTAACCGTTTTTGTAATAGGGCGCCGTGTTGTCGTCTTGCTGGATGCGGGCTTTCATTTCCTCGAAGAGGCGCTCCTGCAAGGCGGCTACGGGCGTCAGGACGGAGTCGGCGTACCGATTTTCGGCTTCTAAGTAGGCGCGCACTTCGGGATTGTCGCGTTCGTTGAGCCAGTAGTAGTTGTCGGTGCGCACATCTCCGTGCGCGGAGACGAGTTGTTTGGGCTTCTTTGCGGCTCGGGGCGGCGTGTATTGCTGAGGCTGAAACACAGAGGGTGGAAGTGGTCTGGGCATACGTTCGGTGGAAATCGGGCTACACATCGAAAAGAGAAAGGAAAGACATACTGCTAACGAGAAGGCGTCTTTGGTCAGGCACATAACAAACAGGGTGTTTTAATGCTGTTGTAGGAGAGTAGGCGGGTGGCTCATGGTTAGAATGGGTGCGGCGGGCTTGCATGGCTCAAAATGCAGTGCGAATACCGGCTTCTGGAGGGCGAAATCACCCGGCGCATTGCTTAAAGGCAAAGAGGGTTATCAGCCCCAGTGCTACGCAGACGCCCAGGACGATTCCCCATCGGATGCCCTCCGTTTGAGGCAGCGGTTCTTCCTCGCCGCCGAGCGGTAGCGAGATGCCTAAACTTTCGGCTATCCGAGGAGGCAAGACGTCGTTCAAGCGCTGGCGCTCGGCGCGCAACAGGTTGGCTAAGCCTGATACGCTTAGCTCGCCCTTGTGCAGGCGCTGACTGAGTACGCCCAACACAACAGGGCCGGCGATGCCCAACAGGTCGGATGCTGCGGCCAACGAGACGCCGCTATGCTCAGCCACTGCCACTCGCACGGCGCCGATGCGCTCGCCAAAAAGCTGACCCAACAGCTGGCCCGAGCGGTCTTTTGGGTCGCCCTGTGCCAGGTTGCCTGCGCGCAGCAGTTGCTCGGGTCTTTTCAGCACATCGGCAGGGAAGGTGTCTAATCCTTCAAAAATCCGGCTCATGGCGCGCGGGCGATCTACGTATTGCGATAGCCCCGCCAGAATGGCTGCACTCCAGCAATCCAACGCTGCCGCCGTTGGAGCGTCTTCCTGACGCGCGTACTGAGCCGCGTCGGCCACCAGACCCGCGTGAAGGTGTTCTTTCGTTTGATCAAAAATAAAACTCATAGCAGGCGCTTTATGCGACGGTAATGAACGGCACTTTGGCCGCCCAAAGAAACGCCAAAGCGCGCATGTGGGCGACACTTTGCCCTTTCTTTGCCAGAGTAACCCATTACACGTGCCTTCAAAACACCTGTGTGGACTGCTATTGGCAGCCGAGGGTTTTTTGCAAGTTTTACCGTCTTTCATGATCACTGAGAACTTCTCGGCGGGCTTTTCCAGGAGCAAGAAGTCCCATAGCGGGTTGCCATCCACTAACCACTAAGATACTAAGATAAGGTCGGCTAAGGCAGCCGGTAAAAGATCGCTTTTTCAGAAAAAAATCTCTGTTTGCATCGTTTTTACAATTCCTGGTA
>JANWVR010000150.1 GCA_025056735.1 Saprospiraceae bacterium | reverse complement strand
AAGTACCCACCAAACTTGTTCGGCCCAGTAACGGCCAAACTTGTTCGGCCAAAGTACCCACCAAACTTGTTCGGCCCACAAATCTCCTCACCGACACACACTTATAACAATATGAAACACCCTCGCATCCTGCTTTTAGTTTCCCTGCTCTGGGCCCTCAGCTCCTGCAACCAGCCCAAAGACGAAACTGCCGAATTAGCTGCCCTTAAAGAGCAACGGGCGCAACTTGAGGCACGTATCGCCGAATTGGAGAAAAAACTCAATGCTCAGCCTGAAAAAGCCCGTCCCATCCAAACCGTAAGTATTGAGGAAGTGAAGACGCAGCCCTTCCGCCATTATATTGACCTGCAAGGGCGTATCGAGGCTGAAGAGAGCGTGCCCGTTACGGCCCGCATGCCCGGCGTGCTCACGCGCGTGCTCATCAAAAACGGCGATTACGTGCGCAAAGGGCAACTACTGGCCCAATTGGACGATGACGTCATGCTCAAAGGGCTCGCCGAGCTGGAACTCCAGCTCAAAGTCGCCCAGGACCTGTACGAACGCCAGAAGAGCCTTTGGGAGCAAAAAATCGGCACAGAAGTGCAGTACATCCAGGCCAAAACCAACAAAGAGGCCTTGGAGCAGCGCCTCGCCACCACCAAGGAGCAGTGGCAGCAAACGCGCATCTACGCCCCTATCAGCGGCACGGTAGACATGGTACTGCTCAAAGTCGGGCAGGCCATCTCGCCTGGCATACCTTTGTGCCAGATCGTCAATCTGGGCAATCTCAAGGTCAGCGGCGATGTACCCGAAAGCTATGCTGCCAAAGTAAAGCGCGGCGCGCCCGTGCAGCTATATTTCCCGGACTTAGACAGGGAACTCGCCTCGCGCATCACTTACGTCAGCCCCAGCATCAGTGCCATGAATCGAACGTTTGCCGTTGAGGCGGCACTCCCGGCGGGCGGCGGGCCCTATCGCGCCAACATGATCGCTGTCCTGAAAATCGTGGACTATGAAAACAGCAAAGCCATCGTCCTGCCGGTCAATCTGATCTATCAGGAGAGCGACGGCAAGCACTATGTCTTCGTTGCAGAAAAAACCGGTGAGGAAAAGCAGGCCATCGTTCGCCGCGTGCCCGTCCAATTAGGCCGCACCTATAACGGAAGGGTTGAGATCACCAGCGGCCTGAAGCCTGGCGATTGGGTCATCACCTCTGGCATTCAAGACCTCACAGGCGGCGAACGGGTCGCCTATTGAGCTCATTCGGATTTCTCTCTCTTTCTGTTCTTCTTTCTGCCAAAAGTCCTCCCACGCGCATTCTAAACTGTTCTTTCCATGAAAGACTTCAAACCCACCTCGTGGGCCATTGACAACCGCACGAGCATCTTTATTGTAACTGTCATCATCACGCTGGCGGGCATCTTGTCTTACCGGTCGCTGCCCAAAGAGCAGTTCCCCGACGTGGTGATCCCGACCATTTTTGTATCAACCCTTTATCCGGGCGCTTCACCCACCGACATGGAGCAACTCGTAACGCGCCCTATCGAAAAGCAATTGAAAGGCTTAGCGGGCGTCAAGAAAATCTCCTCATCGTCGGTGCAGGACTACTCCATCGTTATCGTCGAGTTCGATACCAAATTGGAAGTTGTCGAATGTAAAAACAAGGTCAAAGACGCTGTGGACAAGGCCAAGCGCGACCTACCCAACGACCTGCCGCGCGACCCTTCGGTAGCGGAGCTGGATATCTCCGAAATCCCAATCATGAGCGTCAACCTGTATGGCGACTTGAGTCTGGATAAAATCAAGACTTACGCCGAGAAGCTACAGGATCGCATTGAAGCTTTGCCCGAAATTACGCGCGTGGACATAGTAGGCGCCTTAGAAAAAGAGGTACAGATAGAGGTGGATAAGTATAAAATGGCAGCTGCCCAGCTGACATTCCGAGACATTGAAAATGCTATCGCCTCTGAAAACATGACCATCTCCGCCGGCAATGTGGATATCGGCGGGATGACGCGCTCCGTCTCCATCCGCGGCGACTTTCAAGACGTGGAACAAATTAAAAACATCATCGTCTCGTCGCAATCGGGTGCGCGTCTGTACCTGAAGGACGTGGCGGATGTGCGCATGGGCCATGCTAAGCAGGAGAGTTACAGCCGCCTCAATGGCAAAAACGTCATCACACTCAACGTTATCAAGCGCGTAGGTCAAAACCTCATCAACGCCTCCGACCAGATTCAGGCGATTGTGAAGGAGATGAAAGCCAACGAGTTCCCCGAGGCGCTTAATGTCATTATTACGGGCGACCAGAGCCGCTCCACGCGGGTAACGTTGCACGACCTGATCAATTCCATCATTATTGGTTTCATCTTAGTCACGGTCATTCTAATGTTCTTCATGGGCGGCACCAACGCCGTGTTTGTAGCGCTTTCGGTGCCGCTTTCCATGTTCATCGCCTTTATGCTGTTGCCTGCGGTGGGCTTTACCATGAACATGATCGTGCTTTTTGCTTTCCTATTGGGCTTGGGCATCGTGGTGGACGACGCCATCGTGGTCATTGAGAACACACACCGCATTTACCACGAAGAAAAACTGGGCATTGTAGCTGCCGCTAAAAAGGCCGCTGCTGAAGTGTTCTGGCCCGTATTGTCGGGTACAGCTACCACACTGGCGCCCTTTTTCCCCTTAGTGTTCTGGGGCGGCATCTTCGGCAAGTTCATGCACTACCTGCCGGTAACGCTTATCATTACCCTGACGGCCTCGCTGTTGGTGGCCTATATTATCAACCCGGTGTTTGCCGTGTGGTTTATGCGCCGCAAAGACGACGAGACCGTCCAGGTTGACCCTCAAAAAGCCCGTCGCCGCGCTATAGCAGGCTATGTGCTGTACGGTCTGGCGTTGGTGTACTTTTATGCCAACCAGAACTGGTTCATGGGCAACCTGCTCGTTGTCCTGGCGCTGCTGGTGGTGCTGTATCGCTACGTGTTGCACGGAGCTGTAGAGCGTTTTCAACACAAAATCTGGCCCGCTGTGCAGCAGGCCTATACTCGCTTTTTGGGCTTTGCCCTGAGCCGACCCTGGACAATGCTTGGCGCCGTTCTGCTGCTATTCGTGGTTTCGTGCGGCATTACTGCCTCCCGCGAGGCTAATATTGTGCTTTTCCCCAAATCCGACCCAAATTTCATCTATGTTTACCTGACGCTACCTGAGGGAACCGATGTAGAAGTAACTGACTCCTTGACACGCATGCTGGAGCGAAAGGTGGTGGAGGTCGTGGGTGCCGATAACCATATTGTCGAGTCCGTTATTGCCAACGTGGCCCTCAATGCCTCCGAAGACCGCTTCGACCGTACGGCCACGTCCAACAAGGGCAAGGTGGGTATCGCCTTTGTCGAGTACAGCAAGCGCAACGGCGTTAGTACGCGGCAGTATTTGGACAAAATTCGACAGGCCACGCGTGGCCTCATTCCAGGAGCAAACATCATCGTAGACCAGGAACAGGCCGGCCCGCCCACACCTAAACCCATTTCCATTGAAATTCGCGGCGACAATCTGTCGCAATTAGCGCAGGTGTCCACTTATGTCAAGCGATACTTGGACTCATTGGATATCCCCGGCGTAGAAGAACTGCGCAGCGACTTGGTGGTCTCTAAGCCCGAAATCAGCATCCAGATTGACCGCGAGCGCGCCAATCGCGAGGGCATCAGCACCGCCCAAATCGGCGGCGAGTTCCGCACGGCAATTCTCGGCAAAGAGGCCAGCAAATTCCGCGATGGCGAGGACGAGATACCCATCAGCATTCGCCTGCGCGAAGACCAGCGCTCCAACATCAACGCGGTAGAGAACCTCAACATCACCTTCCGCGACATGAATATGGGCGGCGTGCTGCGTTCTATTCCTATGGCTGCCTTAGCCAACGTGCAATATCAGAACACCTTTGCCGGCGTGCGCCGGTTAGACCTTCAGCGCACCGTGACGCTTTCGTCCAACATCGAAGCCGAATACCGGCCTAAGCAAACCCAGGTAGTGAATGCCGTCAAGGCTGCTCTGCGCAACTTGCCCAACTTCGAGGGCGTTACTGTTGGCTTCAAAGGCGAAGACGCCGAAGTGCGCGATGCCGCCAACTTCCTGAGCCGTTCGCTGCTCATCTCAGTGCTGACCATATTACTGATCTTAGTTACCCAGTTCAACTCCTTCGGCAAAACGCTTATTATCCTGACCGAAGTGGTCTTCTCCGTTATCGGTGTATTGCTGGGCATCGCCCTGTTCAACATGGACTTTTCGGTCATCATGATGGGCGTAGGTATCGTAGCCTTGGCCGGCATTGTGGTCAAGAACGGCATCCTGTTGGTTGAGTTCACCGAATTGATGCGCGCTAACGGCCTTGCCGTGCGCGAAGCCGTTATCGAAGCCGGCCGCGCGCGTATGGCGCCCGTGCTCCTGACTGCCGTATCTACAGTACTCGGCCTCATCCCTTTAGCCGTCGGCTTTAACATTGACTTCGAGAGCCTGATCGCCACCGGCGACCCAAAAATCTTCTTCGGCGGCGACTCCGTAGCATTCTGGGGGCCACTGTCGTGGACGATCATTTTTGGCCTCACCTTCGCCACTTTTATCACCCTTATCATCCTGCCTGTCATGTACCTCAAAGGCTGGCAGATAAAACAGTGGTGGAACCGACTCGTGGCCTAAATGCCCATACTGCCCTCGTCGGGTTTTGAAGACCCGGCGAGGGCTTTTCTTGTAAAAAAAATTCGGCACAGATTTGGCCGATTGAATGTCGGGCCCATACCTTTGCCGCCGTTTCCGTTGGACAGAGCGACCAGCCAGGGCCACGGGCATTTAAGAATAAGCCGGATTAGCTCAGCGGTAGAGCAGCTGATTCGTAATCAGCAGGTCGAGGGTTCAAATCCCTTGTCCGGCTCAACAAAAAAGCGGGATGTAGCGCAGCCCGGTAGCGCGCTTCGTTCGGGACGAAGAGGTCGCTGGTTCGAATCCAGTCATCCCGACTGTCCGACACTTCGATGCAACTACCCGCCAATGGTTGGTTGCATTTTTTCATTATGGAATTGACCATCCAGACCCCGGCCTTGCTTTTTCCGGCTGTTTCCTTGCTGATGTTGGCCTACACCAACAAGTTTCTGGCCATTGCCAACCTCATCCGGAAGCTGTACTCTGACTACGAACGCAACCAGCACATCAGCCTGATTGCCCAGATTTCCAACCTGAGGCGCCGACTCCAGCTCATCCGCTGGATGCAGGTTTTTGCTGTTGCCAGCATCCTGTTGTGCGTCATCACCATGTTCCTCATCTACGAGGGCTTTCAGGTGTGGGCCAAAATCCTGTTTGCCATCAGCTTAGTGCTGATGATCGTCTCTTTAGTGCTTAGCCTGATGGAGCTCTTCCTTTCGGCTGGCGCGCTGCGGTTGCTGTTGCGCGACTTGGAGGAGAAAATGTAGCGCTGGCCTGCAAGACAACGGCACCATGCAATCCGGCGCTGCTCACTGATGTGGGGACAACACCGAAGCACGACGTCAACCTGTTTAGGGCGATAGGCCACCCTACCCTATTGCGTCGCTTCCAGATAGGGTATCACTTTAGCGAGCCAGCCTGCGTCGGTAAACGCAGCAATGCGACGAATGTCGTCGGGCTTTTTATACGGCCCATGCTGTTCGCGATAGGCAACGATGAGACGCGCCTGCTGATAATTGATGTACGGATGCGCCGACAGATCCTTTTCCAAAGCGGTGTTGAGGTCTATTTTGCGATAGATGGGCGTCTCTGCGCGCAGCCAGGGCCGTATTTGCTGAAAAACGCTGTCGGGCAGGCCGAAGGTTTCACTCACCTGCTCTACGGAGACAAAGCCGCCAAGCCGATCGCGGAATTTCAGGATGCTGTTGGCACGGGCGCTACCGATACCGGGCAGGCTCGTCCAGGCATTGGCGTCAGCAGTGTTGACGTCTATGGGTTTCGGACTGTACTCCCGCGTGCTGGCGCCGCTGCTGTACGCCGCCGGCCGGACGACGGCAGCGACTTCTGGCCGGGCGATGACGATGTAAGGTTCCAGGCGCGCATAGTCCGCCTCTGAAAGGCCATAGAGTTTCTGGAAATCGCTTTTCTGGCGGAAGATGCCGCCTTTTTCGCGATAGCGCAGCAAACGCTCGACCAACGCCGGCGGAAGGCCCAGACGAAGCAACTCCTCCCTTGACGCAGCGTTGGGGTCGAAAGGAAATACTTCCGCTGGCGGGCGAGTGCGGCTGTCTTTGCTTCGGTTGTCTGCCGACGGTTGTCCCTGCCCGATGCGCACGTAGGGTCGAAGCCGCTCGAAAACGTCGGGCGGCAGAGTGTAAATTTTACCCAGATCGTCTGCGCTGCGAAAACGCCCACCGCGCTCCCGATAGCGCTGAATGGTCTGGGCCACGCGGGCGGGCACACCCAGACGCACGAGCGTCTCCACCGAGGCTGTGTTGGGATCAAAAGGAAATAACTCCGCAGGCGTGTCATTCCCGTCGGGGGCCGAAAGCGGCACCTCAGTTCCTTGCCAGGCAGCAATGCGTTGTTCAATGGCCGAAAAATCCGTTTGGGAGGCCGGCCAGAAGTAGCGTATTGCCCAGGGTGCGGCGAAGACAACGCCAACGACAAGCAATAACGCATTAAAGGCCCGTCGTTCAACCGGCAGGAAATAGAGGTAGTTCTGTATTTTCTTAGGCATAACGGCAGGGGTGCTAAACGATGAAAAAACTATATCCGCCCGGGTCTCAGCGCGCGTATAGCGTCCAGGCGCCCTGCTGGCGGAGATCGTGCATGGCTAATCCAAGCGTATCGCCTTCGGCTGCCCAACGCTGGGCGCGTCGCAGGCTATTTGAGGCATCTATAACCACCACTTTAGGCGCAAAATGCCGGAGGCATTCCGCCAGCGTTACGCGTGCATTCTGACGCAGAATGAGCGCCTCTACGGGCACGGGCATAGCGGCAGTATTGCCCAGCTGCTGGGCGTGCTCTACGACAGCGATCGTTTTATCGTGAAACTGCACAAACGGCGGCTGTACCAACAGATTGGACGCGCGAAAGGGTTGGGAAAAACTGGGCTGCAGGCGTTCAGAAGGCTTCAAAAAGCCCAAAGCCGACCGATGGCTTTCCGCAGCAAAGCGCTCGCGCCGCTCCGGGATGCTATCTGACCAGGTATAGAGTGCCGTGCCATCGAAGAAGTCCAGTAGGAAGTTGCGCCCGGCAGAGTAGAGCGTCGCCTGACGTTGCTGTAATTGCCCTACCTGCCGAATGAGCCGTTCTCCCGAGACAAAAAGCAGAAATGCTAACGCTGTGATGAGCCAGCGCGGGCGCTTGTAGAACAGCCCGGCCGCCCCATAGGCGATGCACCCATACAGACATATAACTGAAAGACCGCTAAGCCATATGCCCTGCACCACGCTGCCCGGTAAATGCTGGATAAAGCGCAATAGCTGGTTCATGCCCCAAAGCCCGTAATAGAGACCCGCGCCCAGCACGTCAGCCACCTGAGGAACCAGCGCATGAAACACCAGCAAGGCGCCCGCTCCCCACATGTACAGCGCTCCGCCCAGCACCACCACCCAGCCAGCCAACCAGAAGTACACTGGAAACTGATGAAAATAGTACAGCGACAGCGGCAACGTGCCCAATTGGGCCGCTATGCCGACCAGCAGCACATCCCACGGCCCCTGTAGCCAGCGCGGCATCCGCCGTGGCGAATAGCGCTGCAACACCGGCAAGATGCCCACAATACCCGCTACCGCTGCGAAGGACAACTGAAAACCCAGATCAAAGAGGTTGTAAGGATTGTACAATAGTAGAACAAACGCCGTGGCGCCGAGTACATTCCAGGTTGAGGCGTGACGAAACAGTGCCTTGCCCACTAGAAAGAGCGTAAACATCAGAGAAGCGCGCATCACCGAAGGCGACGCACCCGTAATGAGGGCAAACGTCCAGATGCCAAGTAATACCAGTACAGTATCGCCCCAGCGCTTCCATGCGCCGCGCCACGGAATGCGCCGGATGAGAAAATAAAGCGCCACATAAACCAACCCTACGTGCGTGCCCGACACGGCCAGTGCGTGCATGGAGCCGGTCTGTGAATACGTGGCGCGCAGCTCCTCCGTGAGGTCCTCTTTATAGCCCAACAGCAGCGCTGACGCCACCGCATACTCGTCTTGAGTGGGAAAATACTCGCGCAACACCAGCAGCAAGCGCTCGCGCCAGGCATAGGCGGTACGGCGCAGCCAACTCCCATGCCCGCGATCTATGAGGCCAAAGGCGCTGCTATCGCGCACAAAAGCCTGGTAATGCAGGTTTCGATAATGCAAATAACGCTGATAATCAAACGCATGTGGGTTCCTGGGCGGCTCCGTAGGCATCGCCCGCGCCGTTACCCATATGCGGTCGCCATAGCGCAGCGCCTCTACCTCGGGCGTTGGGTCGAAAAAAAGCAGCAGATAGCCCTCGCACGTGCGCCACTGGCCCGGGCGCTCTGCCGCTGCTTGAATGCGTAACGGGATTTTCACTTTGCCACCTTTGTCTGGAGCGTCATTCACCACGCCTATAAAGACAGCTGCGTCCGGGCATACCCTGGCGAAATGCGCCGGCAAGCGCCGCTCGTCGTGTTCCGTTACATGCCAGTAACCCACCGCCAGCAACCAGACTACCAGCACCGCACCATAAACCCAGCGAAAGCGAAACGATTGCTTCTGCACGGCCAGCCACATCAGCCCTACGCCACTTAACAG
>JANWVR010000105.1 GCA_025056735.1 Saprospiraceae bacterium | reverse complement strand
GGGCAGGCCGAAGTGTTCGCGCAGGTTGTGCACGTGGCGCTCCAGGTTGACGATGCCTTTGGCTAGCGCGTCTAAGTTTTCCTGCGAGAGCTCTTTCAGGTCGGCGCCCCCGTGGTATTTGAGGGCGCGCAGGGTGGCCACTACGACGACGGCGTCGGGGCGCAGGCCGGCTTTGCGGCATTTAATGTCTATGAATTTTTCGGCCCCCAGGTCGGCGCCGAAACCGGCTTCGGTTACCACGTAATCGGCCAATTTGAGCGCGTTGCGCGTGGCGGTAACGGAGTTGCAGCCGTGGGCAATGTTGGCGAATGGGCCGCCGTGCACGAAGGCGGGCGTGTGTTCGAGCGTTTGCACTAGGTTGGGCTTGATGGCGTCTTTGAGCAGCACGGCCATGGCGCCGTGGGCATTCAGGTCGCGGGCGCGTACGGGTTTGCGGTCGGTAGTGTAGCCCACGATGATGTTGGCTAAGCGCTCTTTGAGGTCGCTCAGCGAGGTGGCTAAGCAAAAGATGGCCATCACCTCGGAGGCGACGACGATGTCGAAACCGTCCTGGCGGGGGAAGCCGTTGGCATGGCCGCCCAAGCCGATGACGATTTCTCGGAGGGCGCGATCGTTCATATCTACGACGCGCTTCCACTGGATGCGGCGTACGTCTATGTTGAGGGTGTTGCCCTGGTGGATGTGGTTGTCGAGCATGGCGGCCAGCAGGTTGTTGGCTAGGGCAATGGCGCTGAAGTCGCCAGTGAAGTGGAGGTTGATGTCTTCCATAGGGATGACCTGGGCGTATCCGCCGCCGGCGGCGCCGCCTTTCATGCCGAAGACGGGGCCGAGGCTGGGTTCGCGCAGGCAGATGAGGGTCTTTTTGCCGATGCGGCTAAGGGCGTCGCCTAAGCCGACGGTGGTGGTCGTTTTGCCTTCGCCAGCGGGCGTAGGGCTGAGGGCGGTAACTAAGATAAGCTTGCTGCCGGCGCGCTCGGGCAGGGCGTTGAGGTAATCGAGCGACACTTTGGCCTTGTAGTGGCCATAAGGCTCTAAGGCCTCTTCGGGGATGCCGAGTTTTTCGGCGGCTAAGGCGGCGATGCGTTGCGGCTTTGCCCGTTGGGCGATTTCGATGTCTGTCAGCATAGGTTTGAAGTGCGTTTGTTTTACCTGTCAGGAAGCGGCGGGCAAGGTACGGCAGTCGTTTTTTCCTAAAAAGAGAAGAGGCGTCATCTTGTGGGATGACGCCTCTTTTTGGCCAAAATAGGCCAACTGGCCCGTTTAATTATTTCTGCACAAGGAATTTCTTGGTCAGCGTGCCGCTGGGCGTGGCGATGCGGGCCAGATACGTGCCCGCCGGCAGGTTGGGCAGCGGGTAGGAGAGTCGCTGGGTGGTCATGGCCGGGTAGTCCTGCATGAGGATGACACGGCCGCTCAGGTCGGCGATGGTGATGGTGGCGTCGGTAGGCTGCTCTAGCTCGATGGCGAGGTTGAGCACATCCATGACCGGGTTAGGCGCGATGCGCAGGGTATTGTCGGCCAGCGGCTTGTCATCGGTGGTGGTTACCAACGAGATAACCATGCGAATAACGGCGTTGATGTTTGGCCCGAAGCCGCCCGTGTACCAGCGGTCGGAGAAGGTGAACGTCGAAGGGAAGTAGTAGCTGACGTCGTCGTTGAAGCCGTGGTAGGCGACATTGCTGGGAGCGGCATAGCCTACGGCCAGCAGGTAGCGAGCGCCTTTGTCGAGTTTGACGCCGACCTGGCCGGTGGTTAGATCGAGGAGAGGGACTTCTTGCATCAGGCCACCTACCATAGTGTCGGGCGCGGAGTAAGGGCCGAAGCCTACCCACTGTAAGTCGGGTGACAGGAAATCTTTGCCGTCGAATCCGTTGGGTGCGTTGAAATCCACCTTATCGGCAACGCGCAGCAGGTAAATGGAAGCGTCTACGTCTTTGACGTTCAACTGGCTAGCCTCCGTGGTGAAGGTGAATCGGGCCAGCGTTGCCTGGTAGTTTTCCTGGCTACGCGGGCTCATGGTGTAGAGGTTGGCTACGTACCACTCTTGCGGCAGGTTGCCCGGGCGATAGGCCTGCTCGGGCACTGGCTCTTTTGAGAAGATACTGGTCGTAGACAAGAACGGACTTTCTTTTCGGTTATCGCCCGGGAACGCATCGGTCGAGTCAGCGCGCACAGTATATCGGATTTTATAGTTGCCTACCGGCAACGCGGGCACATAGCGGCCCGGAATGGCAAAGAACGAGTCCTTGACACCTGGAGCGAGTGACGGGATGCGCAGGCTGTCGGCCCAGAGTTCCTGGTTGGTATCGGTCAGTACCGAAGCGCGCAGGATGACGTTGGTCTGCGGCAGGCGTCCCAGGTTGGACAGGTCAGCGCCAAAGCTGAACGTATCGGTGAAGATTTGCGAGGCAGGCTGAGCATAGCTGGAAGCCGGATAGAAAAAGTCGCCGATGGCTAAGTTGTGCGCCGGCGTAGGATCCTGGTCGTAGAGTTTGACGTCGTCTAAGTTCCAGAAATACTCCCAGTTGCCCGTCCATTGCCACTGTAAGAATACGGTGGGTTGGTTGGCCGCCACGGAGGAGATGTTAATGACCGGGATGGTTGGGTTGGCCGACCAGCGCACCTGCCGCGTCAGGCCTGGGAAGATGGTGAAGCTCGTCCAGGTGGTTCCGTTGGTGCTTACGCGCAGGATAGCGCCCTGGTCGGCATTCACTTCATAGACGCCGATGTGTGTTTCGAAGGAGACGAACACCTGCGAGCGGCCGGAGCAGTTGATGGGCGCCGATGTCAGGCGTGAGATGTGATTGGTAGGCAAGGCGCCTCGCTTGTCCGAGTCTAAGGTCATAAAGCCATTTGCAGCAGTAGAGGCCTTGAAGGGCTCTTGCTGGTTGAGCGGGTCGTTGAAGATGGGTGGGCAGCCGCCGGTCTGGCCTTTGCCAGGGTTATCGCACCAGGTCCACAGGACGTTCTGGTTCGAGCCGTCGGTGGTCGTCCAGCCCGTTGGGAACCCTCCGGCAAAGTTTTGAGTCCAGAAGGGCGTTTGCGCCAGCAGTGCCTCTGCGCCCAATAAAAGGGCGAGCAGGAGGCACAGAGTTGAGCATTGTTTCATAGCGTTGTATAAAATTGTGTTTGAAAAAAATCCAGTCGAAAACAGCGAGCAAAGCTACATGCACCCGCCGGGTAGGGTTGGAAAAATCTTCCAAAATGCCAAAATTAGACAAAAATAGGCAGGCTTTTCCCTAAGTAACCGCCAAACTTGTTTGGCGCGACCGCTACAGGTCAAACCGAATACCCTGCGCCAGCGGCACGGAGTCGGAGTAATTGATGGTGTTCGTCTGGCGGCGCATGTAGGCTTTCCAGGCGTCGGAGCCAGACTCGCGCCCGCCGCCGGTTTCTTTTTCGCCGCCGAAGGCGCCGCCAATTTCGGCGCCAGAGGTGCCGATGTTCACGTTGGCAATGCCGCAATCGGAGCCGGCAGCCGACAGGAAAGTTTCCGCCTCGCGCAAGTCGTTGGTCATGATGGCCGATGAAAGGCCCTGCGGGACGTCATTTTGCATGGCAATGGCCTCGTGGAGTGCGCCATATTTAATAAGGTACAGGATGGGTGCGAACGTTTCGCGCTGCACGATGTCCCAGTGGTTTTCCACCTCGGCGATGCAGGGTTTCACGTAGCAGCCGCTTTCGTAGCCGGGGCCGGAGAGGACGCCGCCTTCAACGACCATTTTGCCGCCCGCCTTTTTGATTTCCTCCAAGGCGTGGAGGTAATTCTCGACGGCCTGGCGGTCAATGAGCGGGCCGACGTGGTTGCTCGGGTCAAGGGGGTTGCCAATACGCAATTGGGCATAGGCGTTGGCTAAGCGCTCTTTCACCGTGTCGTAAATGCTTTCGTGCACGATGAGGCGGCGCGTGGTGGTGCAGCGTTGCCCTGCCGTGCCCACTGCGCCAAAGACGGCGCCGATGAGCACCACCTTCAGGTCGGCCGAGGGCGTTACGATGATGGCGTTGTTGCCGCCCAGCTCCAGCAGGCTGCGGCCCAATCGCTCGGCTACCGTGCGGCCTACGATGCGGCCCATGCGCGTGCTGCCCGTGGCGCTGATGAGCGGTACGCGGCGGTCTTTGGTCATAAATTCGCCCACGCGGTAGTCGCCGTTGATAATACAGGAAATGCCCTCAGGTAGGTTATTGGCCCTGAGCACCTTCTGAAACAGGTGCTGGCACGCAATCGAACACAGCGGCGTCTTCTCCGACGGTTTCCAGATACACACATCGCCGCACACCCAAGCGATGCAGGCGTTCCAGGACCACACAGCCACCGGAAAGTTGAACGCTGTAATAATGCCCACCGGCCCCAACGGATGCCATTGCTCGTACATGCGGTGGCGCGGGCGTTCGCTGTGCATCGTCAGGCCATACAGCTGCCGTGAGAGCCCCACTGCAAAGTCGCAGATGTCAATCATCTCCTGCACCTCGCCCCAGCCCTCCTGGAGGCTTTTGCCCATTTCATAAGAAACCAAACGGCCCAGCGGGTCTTTGTACTGGCGCAGCACATCGCCAAACTGGCGCACCACTTCGCCGCGCTTGGGCGCCGGAACTTCACGCCAATAGCGAAAGGCCTCTTGAGCCGTTGCAATCACCTGCTCATACTGCTCGGCAGTAGTGATGCTCACCGAGCCAATAAGCGCACCATCCACTGGCGAATGGCTCTGCAGACTCCGGGCGCTGCCTTTAATCGAGTTCAGACCCGTCCAGGTGCCAGCATTTTTGGCCTTCAGGCCGAGTTTGCGAAGAAAATCTTTTTCCATGATGGATCGTTTTTTTGACTGCTAAGACATAAAACGGGCTCGAGGGCACAGCGAGGACGGTGGCGATAGCCCCCCACCGACTCCACCGACAGACGCTTTTGCAATTTAATGTTTAGGCACCCAAAACACCTGCAGCCATTCGACGTTATGGGTAGCCCGCTGACATTTGCGGCGGCAAAAGTAGAGGGCTGTATAGAATGTACGTTCTTTTTCCTCGTTCTTAACTCTAATACACGATAGCAAATCACTTACCTTCGCTTTTCTTATACCTCTTCAGACGGCTGCTCTTCCTTATGCGTCAAACGATAGGATTTCTTTTGGTGGCTTGTGGGTGGTTGTCGCTGCATGCGCAGGCGCCAGCAACGGATAACTCGACAGCGGATGCTGACGGGCCGCATGTGTTTTATCGCGGTGGAGAACTGGTCGTCAAAGGCGCCGAACGCCAGGATGGAACGCCCACGCCCTTCGTCCGCGAACGGCGCTATGCTCAACGCGAAGATGTCATCCTCGCTTGCTCGTTGCCTGAAACGGGCGATGTCTTTCAATTTCGGCTCAAAAAGCAACTGCGGCTGACGTCGTGTTACTATCCGGAGGCGGAGCGCATTCTCGTTATTTCCGATATTGAAGGAAATTTCGAGGCGCTCAAACGCCTACTGCGCGCTGCGGGCGCCATAGACGCTCAATTCCGCTGGACGTTTGGACAAGGGCACGTGGTGCTGCTGGGCGACTTCTTCGACCGCGGGCTGAACGTTACGGAAGTGCTCTGGCTCATCTACAAATTAGAAGATGAGGCCGAGCGCGCCGGCGGCGGTGTGCACTACCTGCTGGGCAACCACGAGGCCATGAACCTGTGCGGCGACCACCGCTATGTGCGCAATAAGTACCCGGAAAACGCGCGTCTCTACAGCGAAAACTATGCGCGCTGGTACGACGAAAACAGCGAACTGGGCCGCTGGCTGCGCACCAAAAACGTTATTCTGCGCATAGGCTCCTACGTCTTCTGCCATGGCGGCATCAGCCCTACCACCACAGCCTCCGGCCTGTCGTTTGAAGCGCTCAACGACCTGGGCCGCCGCTACTTGGGCGTGCCGTTCGACCGCATCACTGACCCAGAGGCGTTGCACGTCTTTCACCGGGAAAACGGCCTGCTGTGGTACCGGGCTGCCGCCCGCGGTAAAATGACGCCTATGGAACTCGACGCCGCTCTTGCCTTCGCCGGCGCCGAACGCATGGTCGTCGGACACACGCTGATGCCCGAAGTGTCGGCACTCTACGGCGGCCGACTGCTGTGCGTGGACGTGTTGCACGAAGAACACCTGCGTAACGGCGATCTGCACACGTTGATCATTGAAAACGGCGAGCCATTTGTCCTGTATGCTACCGGCCAGCGCAAGCCGCTGCTGGCGGCGCCAGTGTTGCAACATGCGCGGGGGAGGCAGTAGGGGGGCGGCTGAAGCGGTTGGTTGGGTGGCGATATGGTGACCAAACAAGTTTGGTCGTTACAGGGCCAAACAAGTTTGGCGGTTACAGGGCCAAACAAGTTTGGCGGTTACAGGGCCAAACAAGTTTGGCGGTTACAGGGCCAAACAAGTTTGGCGGTTGCTGGGCCAAACAAGTTTGGCGGTTACGGGGATTATGATGACATATAGTTTGCTGGATTTGAACGCGCACATTCGGTATGCGGTGGCGCTTAATTTTCCGGAGGCCATCTGGGTAACGGCAGAGATTGCCCAGGTGAATGAGGCGCGCGGGCACATATTTATGGACTTAGTGCAAAAGGGCGAGGGCGAAGAGGGCGCTATCGTGGCGCAGGCGGCGGCTATTTTATGGCAACGCCAGTATCGGCAGTTGCGCTTGCAGCGGGGCCACGCGCTGGACGAAGCCCTCTGCGAAGGCCGCGAGGTGCGCCTGCAGGTGCGCGTGGACTTTCACGAGCGCTATGGCCTCAAACTCATCGTGCTCGATGCCGACCCGGCCTACACCATCGGACGCATGGAGCTGCAGCGCCGCCAGACGCTCAAACAGCTGGAAGAAGCCGGTTTGCTGGAACGCAACCGCTCGCTGCCAATGCCGTGTGTGTTGCAGCACATCGCGGTGATTTCCTCCGAAGGGGCGGCCGGGCTGCAGGATTTCCAGGAACACCTTCGGCAAAATGCGTTTGGCTTTGCCTTTCACTTGCAGCTGTTCTCCACTGCCGTACAGGGCGAAAATTTGGAGGCGGAGTTTCTGCAGGCTCTTCAGCAAGTTGCCCTGCAGGCCCAGGCTTTTGACTGCGCTGTCGTGCTGCGCGGGGGCGGTGCGCGGCTCGACCTGAGCGGCTTCGATGCTCTGAGCGTCTGTCGGGCTGCCGCTCTGTTGCCCATTCCGCTCCTGACAGGTATTGGCCACGAAACCGATGAAACCGTGCTCGATCGCGTAGCTTACGCCTCCCTGAAAACGCCCACCGCTGTGGCGGACTATCTCATTCAGCACAATCTCTTTTTTGAAGGCGCCCTGCTCCAATGGGCCGAACAGGTAAACGAACTGGCCCAACAACATCTG
The DNA here is from genome assembly GCA_025056735.1 of Saprospiraceae bacterium. GTDB lineage: Bacteria > Bacteroidota > Bacteroidia > Chitinophagales > Saprospiraceae > M3007. The sequence continues at coordinate 559 of JANWVR010000105.1, read as the reverse complement.
CGCCAGCAACATCTCCAGCTGGCGCACTGGGAAACCGCTGCTCAATGGGCGGCCCAAACCCATCTGCGCAGCGCCCGCCAGCAACTCGCTTATGCGGAACAAACCCTACCTGCTCTTGCGCGCCAAACGCTGCGCCGCGCCTACGACCACCTGCAGCGCGCTGAAACGCTCTGCAACGCCCTGCACCCCGACGCCGCCCTGCGCCGCGGCTTCAGCCTCACGCGCAAAAATGGCCGCGTCATAACCTCCACCCAAGACGCCCAACCCGGCGACGTGATTGAAACCCAAATGGCCGATGGCGCCTTCCGCGCACGGGTGGAATGAGCGGGCTACAAAACGCGAATGCACTCCCGAAAAGGCGTCAGACCGATAGCCCCCGGGCGCCTTAGGCCTTGCTGGACGCTCTTTTAAGGCGTTTTTTTTTATGCTAAAACCTGCGCAGGATAAGGTGGAAGCATCTCCAGCAGAAGCAGGATACTAATCAGAAAAAGAATGCCCTGCTTCAAGCAGGATGGCACGCACCTCTTCTACCGACAACCCTGAAATCTCGGCAATAAAC
>JANWVR010000094.1 GCA_025056735.1 Saprospiraceae bacterium | reverse complement strand
GGTGTATGAGGAAATTCTGCGCATTGCGCCCGACGACGAAACGGCCAAAATGGCCCTGTTGGCCGAACGCAAAAGCGGCGGCTCAGTAGTGGCCGACCTGCAGGCGCTCAGGCCTGTTTTCCAGGACCCAAAAATTTCGATGGACAGCAAAGTCAAGCAGGTGATGCCTTATTTCAGTCAGATGGCGAAGGGCCTGCCTGCCGACGCTGTGGCTCTCCTGCTCGAGTTGGGCGACATCGCTCAGAAAACGCACCCCGATGATGCGAAAGCCTGGAGCCTTTCGGGCGACCTTTATTACCACGCCAACCGCCCTGACGAGGCTCTGGTGCGCTATCGCACCTGCATTCGCCTCAACCCGCGCGTCTTTTCCGTGTGGGCCAACACCTTAGAAATCCTCCACAGCAAAGGCGACTACGACGAGCTGCTGCGTCTGTCGGAACGAGCCATGGACGACTTTCCGAACCAACCGCTGGCCTACTACTACCACGGCGTGGCCGCCTTGGAAAAAGGCCGCCCCGACGACGCGCTGCCGGTGTTCGAGCAGGCCAACCTGATGACCGTCAACAACCCCGCCTTGACCTTAGATATTGCCGACCAGATGGGCCGGGCGCTGTTGTTGAAAAAAGACTACGCCGCTGCTCAAAAACACTACGAGCAATTCCTGTCAAAAGGCGGCGACCGGCATCCGGGCCTCTTAGAACATTATGGCGATGCTCTTTACTGGCTGGGCCGACAGGCACAGGCCTTAGAGTACTGGCGCAAAGCGGCTCAAATAGCGCCATCGCCGCGCTTAGAGCAGAAAATCAGCTCGGGCCGGCTCTAATCCCGCGCGTCTTTGCACCAACTATGGACAGTAGTACGCCGATCATTGTCAAGACTTTCCACGGCTTAGAAACGGTTCTGGCGGAGGAGCTCCGAGCCTTGGGCGCTTCAGACGTGCGCCCGCTCAAACGAGCGGTATCCTGCACGGGCGACCTCGGGTTTATCTATCGCGCTAATTATGAGTTGCGCACGGCCCTGCGCGTGCTTGTTCCGATACACACTTTTGAGGTCTCGAACGAAAAGGCTTACTACCGCGCTGTCCGGGAGGTAGAGTGGAACCAATACCTTGACGTGGCGGGCACGCTGGCCGTGGATGCCGTGCTGTCGGGCGGCATCTTTCGCCATTCGCAGTATATGGCCCTGCTGACGAAGGATGCGATTGTGGACTACTACCGCGACCGCTATGCGCGTCGGCCCGACGTGAACCCGGAGGCGCCTCACTTGCGCGTACATGCGCGTATCCACGGCTCGAAGTGCACCCTTTTGCTCGACGCCAGCGGCGATAGCCTGCACAAACGCGGCTACCGACGCGATACCGTAGAGGCCCCACTCAACGAGGTGCTGGCCGCTGGCCTCGTCCTGCTCTCGGGCTGGAACGATACCGGCCCATTCGTGGATCCCATGTGCGGCAGCGGCACGATTGCCATCGAGGCGGCCCTGCTGGCAGCCAACATCCCACCGCAGCACGGGCGGCCTTCCTTTGGTTTTTTTCGCTGGAAAAACTTCGACCGCAAGCTATGGGAGCGCCTCAAAGCCCAAGCCGACGCCCGCGCGAAGACGCCAGTGTTTACCATTTATGCCTCCGACAAGGATACGCGCGCCCGAAATGCCACCGCCATCAACCTGCTCTCGGCCGGGTTGGAACAGCTCGTGCAGGTGCAGAAAATGCCGTTTGAAAAACTGACGCCCCCTGAGCCGCCCGGCATACTCATCACCAACCCGCCCTACGACGAGCGGCTGCGCACCGACGACGTCGCGCAGTTTTACAAAGCCATTGGCGACCGCCTCAAAAAACACTGGACGGGCTGGACAGCCTGGATCATCTCCTCCAACCGCGAGGCGCTCAAGCACTTAGGCCTCCATCCGGCGCAAAAGACCGTCCTCTACAATGGCGCCTTGGAGTGCGTGTTTCAGAAGTTTGAACTGTATGAGGGCAGTCGGAAGGCTTAGTTGTTCTCTTTCATCTTCCCTTCTACCCAGATGCCGCTCTTAGCGCTGCCGTTTTTGAAGGTGATGCGCCCTTTACCGTGCATCAGGTCGTTTTGCCATTCACCTTCGTACACTTCGCCAGAGGCAAAAACATACCTGCCGTATCCTTGCCGAACATCTTCGACAAACTCGCCTTCGTACGTATCGCCATTGAGGTGAAAGTGCTTGCCCTTGCCGTGGCGTTTGACGCCTTTCCAATGTCCGATGTAATATCCTCGCTCCTTGTAAAAACCGATACCGAAACCGGACGGCTCACCATAGACCAGCCTGCCCAGGAAGGATACCTCTACGCCTTTGGGCGACAGAAAGGACAAGGTGTCTATCTGGGTATTTTGCCAATGCTGCATGGCCTGTGCGAGCTCGTTTTGCAGGCTATCGTGGCGTTCGCCCAACGCCTGTAGCAAGCAACGCAGCGAGTCCTGATGTTGCTGCTCCTGCGATCGCTGCCGGTTGAGCTGCTCCAAAGTGTGCTCCAAGTGCTCCAGTTTGTCTTCTGTTTGCGTATGATTATAGGCGAGAGCGCCAATTTCTTGGTTCTTTTTCTGGAATAGCTGATTAAGACGCGCTAGTAGATTGCTGTCTTTCAAGTCCTTATTTAGGGCTTGCCCGTTTGCTCGGAGGAAGTCGCGCAGGGACGCCTGTAAGGCCTGGTAGCGTTCTATCTGCTGGTTGGCCTCGAGCAATTGCTCTAGGAAAAGGCTTGCTTTTTGTTCGGCAATTTCCCATTGCGCTTGCGCTGCCTGGGCTCTGCGGGCTTGTTTATCCCGTTCTACGTACTGATAGCCAGCTATAGATACGCATAGCAGTAGGGCAAGCATCATGTTTCGGTAGTTCTTCTGCATGTAAGACGTATTTAATAGCCCAGGTTAATCGGCGGTATTTTTTTATCTGTCTTTCGCAGGTCTAGCCCCAACAGGATGTTGAAGCGCAGGATGTGGCTGGTGCGATACTCAAACCCTAACGATTTTTGGCCCAGCGTCCACATATGGCCGGCGAAGAAGGTGATATTGGAATTAAGGACATAGCCGAAACCGTTATAGGTACGGAAATCTTCAAAAGGGTTGTACACGATAGGTTTGCCAGAGTGCAAGAAGATTTCGGCGCTGGGCGAGAAATACAGGGCGCCGTCTTCAATTTTCTTTTTATTCAGGGGTATAAAGGCGAAAATTTTGTAACGATAGCGGTCGGTGTATTCGTATTCGGCGCCTTTTCGGTTGCTCCTGCGCCAACGATGTTCGAAGCGGAATTGATGAAATACTCGGAAGCGCCCCATCATGGGCATAATGAATAGCCACTGATGCCAGATGCGCGGCTCGAGGGTTACGTGCTCAAAATCTTCGTTGCCGGGCTGAGGAGTATAGTTGAAGACTAAAGTTGGGCCGATAACCGCTTCGAAGTACTCGTTGAAAAACAGGTTGATGCCTGCCCGGTTGTAAATCTGTCGGGGGCGTCCAACGAAGCTGGTGAGGTTGTCCAAGCGGTTTCGCACGCGGTAATGATGTTCGCCGTAGTAACCTACTTTCCTGGACACTTTGGCTTTCAGGTACAGGCCGTTCCAAACGCCCGTCTCCTCTAATTGGATGCTGGGCGAGGTTTGTTGAGCACGTAGTGTCGAGGCGTTTAGCCCGGCGACAAGGGCAGCGATAGCAAAGTAGAGGGAGAGGCGAGGAAACAACATTTTGACGACTTTGCTCTCTTTTGTCTTAGTGACTGGTGCAAGTATAGGCGTTTCATGCCTGATGGCTGTAGCATGATGAGTCTGGTTGGATAGCAACAGGTACTGGCCAGCCTCAGTTCATGCTTATCGTTTTGGCTGACCGGGCGCCCGCTTTTTTAAGGGAATTTTTGCATCGGACGGCAAGGTGAAAATTTATTTTTCTGAGTACTACCTCGCTTTTAGTTCTGGCGGCGGATTAGTCGCCGTGCCGTGTGATAAAAAAAATAGGGCAGCGTCCTTCTGACGCCGCCCTGTCTCCTTTGTCCACTCAATCCTATTACGGATTTGGGATGATAGCCTTGTTGGTTGCGCGTTCGCCCGACGGGATGGGCCATATGTACTCCGACACCGTAGGCGGCACTGCGCTTACCGGGCCTTTTGCCGGGAAGGGCTGCAGCAGGCGCTGGATGTCGAAGGCGCGGTGACCTTCGCCGAGGAACTCAATACGGCGCTCCGTGAGCACAGCATTGATGAAATCGTTGACGGTAGCAAAATCGGCAGCCGTGTAGGCCGGAGCCGGGTTGGAGCGGCTGCGCACAGCGTTGAGGGCCGCCAGAGCACGAGCATTCACACCGTTGACGCGCGCTTCGGCTTCAGCCACGTGGAGCAGCATTTCGGCATAGCGCAGCACGGGGGCATAGTCTAAGTGTTCAGGGCCGAGCGGGAATTTGTTCAGGTACGGCTTGTTGTTGGTGTGTACCAGGACAAACTGACGGCGAGCATCGTTGCTCGGGAAAGCATTCGTATTGCCGATGATGCCCTGTGGGTTGAGCGAGAAGTCGCCGATGCCGCGTGGGCCCGGGTTGTAGTAGCTGCCCAATCCGTTTTGTGTGCCTGGCAGGTTGTTCGGCGTAAACGGCATGGAGAAAATGCTCTCCGTGGTGGTGAACGGCGAGCTGAACACATTTCTAATATTCGCCTGTAATTCGTGGGGTACGCCGCTGGCGGCCCTGAAGGGCGGTGTAGCAGGTACAATTTTGTTTAGCTCAGTCAGAGCGTCGCTGTAGCGCTGCATGCCCATGTACACGCGTGCTTTGAGGGCGATGGCGGTATTGCGGTGGGCGCGCGTAGTGTTGAGCAGGGCATTGGCGGCGCCTGTGCCGAAGGTAGCAATCAGTTTTGGCTCTGCGTTGTTCAGGTCTTCCAAAATCTGCCTGTATACCTCGGTTACCGGGCTGCGTGCCAGGTCGTTGTTCTCCGGGCCGATCTCTGGACGCAGACGCAGGGGCAGGCCATATTGGTTGCGGCTCGGATTGGCCACCACATCAGCATAGGGCGGGCAGTACATGCGGGCTAAGCTATGATAGCAAAGCGCACGAATGAAACGCGCCTCAGCGATGTACTGATCCACTAAGGCGTCGTTGCCCACTACGCTTCTATTCTTGTCAGCGCGGTCAATGTAGATGTTGCAGCTGTTGATGGTCTGGTAGGCTGCGTTCCACAGGTTGTTGACTTCGTTGGAAGACTCAAACACGGTGTGGTTCCACGTTTGCAGCGCCGTTACGCCGTTGCCCGTTTCGTTGAGGAATTCCTCGCCGCGCACGTCGTTGTAGACTAAGAAGCGACCGCCATAGAATTGTCCGCTCTTGAGCTGGGCGTAGATGCCATTAAGGTTGCTCAGAAAGCGGTCGGGTGTGGCAAAGGCCGTAGCGTCAGCCAGCGTGTTGATAGGTACCGGGTCGAGCAGTTCGCGCCGGCAGGAGTGAGGAAGGAAAAGCAGGAGTGCAGCTACGGCCAGCACTGCGGCTTTTTTCGGTATTTGCGCAATATGGTTCATAGTTGTATTTGCTTTTTTTAAAAATTAGAGGCCAAGGTTGACACCAATAGTAAAGCTTTGGGACATAGGAACCGTGTTGCGGTCTACGCCTGGAGTGGTATTGCTGTTTCCGTTTGACGAAACTTCCGGGTCGGTACCCGTATATCCAGTGAACAGGAAGGCGTTGTTCACGTTGGCATACACACGAAGGCTGCTGATACGAGCGCGGTCGAGTATCCGGCTCGGCAGGCGATAGCCCAGCGTGATGTTGCGAATGCGCAGGAAGTCGCCTTTCTCGACGTTTTCCGAGATCGCCAAGAAGGAGCCGTTGGAGACGTTGTCGCCAAATACAACGCGCGGGATAGTGCCGTTTTTGTTGTTTTCTGTCCAGCGATTTTTATAAACTTCTACAGAGTTGTTCCAAAAGCGCTGGTCACGCTGACCGGCCTTACTGCCGTTGTACACAAAGTAGCCTCCGGCGTAGTTCATCTGGATGTTCAGGTCCAGATTACCAAAAGTGAAGGTGTTGTCCCAGCCGCCAAACCACTTTGGAATGGCCGGGCCATACACTTTACCGTCGGTGGCCAGCGACGGAGCACGTGAGGGTTGGCCGTTGTCCACGCGCGTCCAGCGTTGACCGGCCGGGGCAGCGTGGTTATATTGCACGAGCGTGCCGTCGCCCAACACAAAGATCCGACGGCCATTTTCCGGGTTGACGCCGCGCGTCTCAACAGCGTAAATACTACCTACAGACTGACCTACACGCGTAATGTTCGTCGTCTCTAAGCCAGAAGTTTGGGCCAGCACGTCGCTGTTCTCGTATAGCGAGGTAACTTCGTTGGTCATGAACGTGATGTTAGCATTCGACGACCACGAGAACTTACCCTTGCGCACAATAGTGCCGCTCAAGCCAAATTCATGCCCTTTATTGACCATCGAGCCAATGTTGATGGCGATGACGTTGCCCGGAATACCCTTCGAGGGTGCCTGGGGAGCGTTCTGGATCAGGCCATCAATATTGTTGACGAAGTAGGTGTACTCGCCCTGAATACGGTCGTTGAACAGGCCGAATACGATGCCGACGTCTGTTTTTTCGCTCGTCTCCCACGACAGCAATGGGTTGCCCGCCTGGTTATACACAAACGTCGGAGCAGCGCCATAGAGACCGGAGGCGTACAAGCTTTGCGACGCAAAGTCGCCGATGCCGAGGTTATTGCCCACTGTACCGTAGCTACCGCGGATTTTGAAGAAATTGATAGCATTACCCAATGCGTCTTGCCAAAAGGCCAGCTCCGAAATGGTGAAGCCTGCTGAAGCCCCCCAGAACGTACCGCGTTTGCGGCCAGGGGCAAAGGCTGAGTATTCGTCCTGGCGCCAGTTGGCGGTCAGGTAAACGGTGCGGTTGAATTCGTAGTTGGCCCGCCCGAAGTACGACAGCAGGTAGTTTTCGCCCTGGAAGTTGCCCAGCGGGTTGATGGTCGTGAAGTTCCCCTGGAAGCTGGTAAAGAATGGGTCGGCGATTTGCGTACGCGAGGCGCCCCAGCGCTCGTCCACCGTATGCTGTTCTTCATGACCCGCCAGCAAGCCGATTTTGTGCTTTTCGGCCAGCGTCAGGTCATAGGTCAGGATGTTTTGCCAGTTCCAGCGGCGTAGGCGGCGATTGGTATTAGCAGCATAGCCATTGGTGCCGAAACCATCGCCATGATACGGGTTCCAGAAGGTGATGTCTTCTACGTTGATATTATCAACACCGTATTGGGTTTTGATGGCCAGCCCTTTCAGGATATCCCACTGTCCATAAACAGCGCCCTGAACCTGATTAGATTCTGAGCTGTGTTTATTCAGGTCGAGGATGATGGTCGGGTTATAGAAGCCTGTCTGCTCCAGGTTTTTGCCGCGGCCCAGCTGGTTGTTGGAGGCAATGTTGTAGCCGGAAATGCCGGGCAGGCGGTTTCCATTGGCGTCATAACGATATGGATCTACAATGGGCGCCCCCACGAAAGCCAAACGGCCTGCACCTGCTGTAGCAAAGGCAGAACCCGGCAGCGAACCTGACTGAGGACCAAAATTATTGGATTTGGTATAGCCCAGCGTGCCGCCGATCTTGATTTTCTTGCTCAGGTTGTGGTCCAAGTTTAGGCGACCGTTCAAGCGGCTGAAATCGTTGCCGATGATCATACCTTCCTGGTTGGTGTAGCCCAATGCCAAGTAGAAGTTCGTCTGGTCATTACCTCCGGAGAAGCTCAACGCATGGTTGTGCGAGAAGCCTATGCGATAAACGTAGTCAGCCCAGCGCGTATCAATGTACGTGTTGCGGCCCGGGATCGTGTCTAAGAAGAAGCGCGGTGTGGCTAAGCCAGCATTTGCGGCAGCCTCGTTTTTCACTTCTACATACTGAAGAGCGTTCATCATTTCCGGCTCGCGGGTTACCTGCGTCCAGCCGGCCCAGGCGTCGTATTGCACGCGCGTTTTGCCCTTCTTACCGCGCTTGGTCGTAATGAGCACCACGCCCGCCGAGGCGCGCGAGCCATAGATAGCCGACGCGGAGGCATCTTTTAAGATATCAATGCTCTCGATGTCGTTCGGGTTCAGGCTCGATAGGGCGTTGTTTGCCGCAGCGGTACCGCTAAGGTCGCCCGTAAACGTCGGGATACCGTCAATGACCACCAACGGGAAAGAGCTGAGGTTGATGGAGTTGATCCCGCGCACCCGGATGACGGGCGGATTGTTTACTACACCGTTGGGCAGATTCACGTTGACGCCCACTGCACGGCCCTGCAACAACTGGTCAAAGCTTTGTGCGGGCAAAGCAGCAATGTCCTGGCCACGTATTGTAGATACATTGCCCGTAATGGCGCGCTTTTGCTGCGTACCGTAGCCCACCACCACAACTTCAGTGATGGCGCTAGCACTGCTCGACAGTGTTACATTGTACACGTTAGTGGCTGTGAGCGGCACCTCCTGCGTCTCGTAGCCGGTGTACGAAAATTTGAGTACCGTCGCACTCGCCGGCACCTCCAGAGAGAACATGCCGTTCGCGTCGGTTTGCGTACCTGCGCGGGTACCGGGCGCCGTTACCGTGACGCCCACCAACCCTTCGCCGTTTTCGTCGGTCACTTTACCGCTGACCGTGCGTTGGCCCAAGGCCACGCTGGCGCTGCATAGGAGCAAGACCAGCCCAAGTAAAATCCTGTTCATACTCAGAAAGTTTGGTTAGTGAAATTGATGATTAAACGCCTGGGTAGCTATCACGCAGCCTCCAAAGGGCAGGGCAAAAATGCCAAATTCCTTTGACATTTCTTAACAAAAAATTTTTGTGAAAATCATGCAGGCTAAATCCGCGTCACACTCCCCTCGGGTAACTCTTCAAACACTACCTCCACAACATCCTCTTCTTTCAGGCCAAAAAGCGTGGCGGCGCGGCCCATATTGACCGCAATTTCTAAGTAGCCCGCCGAATTGAACCAGCATAGGGGCTCGCCTTCTGGCACATCGGCGTAGTGGTGCGACAGCACGGTGATAGGATCGTGGCGCTTGAAAAAAAGCGAGAACGGGCGGCCTCGCCCAATGCGCTCGAAGGTTTCGCGCTGGATATTGACCTGCACGTTATCGAAGTTGTCCACGCGCATCACCATACCTCGAATGCGCGAGCGCGTCGTAACAGGGCGCAGGCCAACGCGCTCCATTAACGGACCTGCTGGAACCCCCAGCGTATCCAAGGTTTGGCCGGCCCCCAAGTGCCCTACCGCCAGAGCAAAGGCCTCCATCACAGGGAAGGCGCCGTGATCCGATACCGGAAGCGAGCGCGCATCCAATTCCCCCTCGAAAATAAGCGACAGCACGCCGTTGTCGGGCGCAGCGAAATAGTGCCCATCCCTCTGGACCACGACAAAACGAAAGTCCGGCGCATACGCGCAATGCACACCTATTAAATGCATAGAGCCTTCCGGAAAGAAGATACGCGCATTCTCAACCAAAAAGGCCGCTTCCACAATATCAAACGGCCGGACGGCATGCGAAACATCCACTAAGCATGCTTCCGGACAGGCGCGAAGTAGAGCGCCTTTCAGCGCTCCAACGTAATAGTCTCGAAGACCAAAGTCTGTGGTAAGTGAAATGATAGGGCGATTGCGCATGAAACTTTTCGAGAGAAAAACCAGTTCAATAACCCGTTCTGACGCCTTACATTTGTGGGCGAAAAACGACAGAGCAAAAGTATGTACAAAGCATGGAGGCATCCCGTACTGACCGGACAAGCAGGCAAATAACGAATGGAAGCCCTCCCGCTGCTACAAAACTTTAATGAGGAAAAACTTGAGCGAAATCATCCTGACCATCGAGGGCGTTGACCCTTTAGAACTGTACGGCGAGAATAACGTCAAACTCAACCTGCTGCGTAAAGCCTTTCCGGAGCTGACCATTACTTCGCGAGGTAGTAGCCTCAAGCTTGTCGGTGAGAAACGGCATACCCAGTCAGCTAAAGCCAAATTTGAGCTCATGGTGCGCTATTTGCGCGAGCACCGCGAACTCCCCGTCCAGACCGTAGAGGACCTGCTGGGCGGAGAAAATCCTTTCGAGGTGCGCTTGCCCGATAGTGGCGACTCGGAAAACGTTATCCTGTTTGGACGCGATGGACGCCCCATCAAGGCCAAAACCCGCAACCAAAAGCGTCTGGTCGAGGTGTGCGAAAACAACGACATCGTTTTTGCCATCGGCCCTGCCGGCACAGGCAAAACCTACACTGCTGTTGCCATTGCTGTACGCGCCCTTAAGAACCGTTTAGTTAAAAAAATCGTCCTCACTCGCCCCGCCGTTGAAGCGGGGGAAAGCTTAGGCTTTTTGCCCGGCGATCTTAAAGAAAAGGTAGACCCCTACCTGCGCCCACTGTACGACGCTTTAGACGATATGCTGCCCATGGACAAACTCCAGTTTTTCATGGACAATCGCATTATCGAGATTGCGCCGTTAGCCTTCATGCGCGGACGCACCTTAGACAACGCCTACATCATTTTAGACGAAGCGCAAAACGCTACCCCTTTGCAGCTGAAAATGTTCCTCACACGCCTCGGCCCCAGCGCTAAATGCATCATCACTGGCGACCTCAGCCAGGTAGACCTGCCCGGGCACCAGAAATCTGGCCTGCGTCAGGCCATGGACATCCTCGAGGGCGTGAGCGGCATCGCTGTGCTCAACCTCACAGCCGAAGATGTGGTGCGCCACCGATTGGTCAAGGAAATCATACGGGCCTACGATAAAATAGAGGCAGAAGAGCGTACCCGACGCGAGCGCCTGCGCCAGCAAAAAGAGCGCAGGGAAAACGAGCCAACCGCCGCGGAGGAAGACGACAAGCCGCAAGCAACAGCTGAGTAACTGCTAAAACCTGTGGCGAACCTTTTGATGGCCAAAGTGTTAGGAGCGCCTAACCCAAACACATCCTGGCTGCATGACTTTTGAGCCCGTCTTTTCGTCCGCTCGCCCTATCCTCGTTGCCGGCCCTTGCTCCGCCGAAACGGAGGCGCAAGTACTGGCTACCGCTCGCGCGCTGCAACAAAGCGGTGTAAACCTGTTCCGCGCCGGCATCTGGAAACCCCGTACCCGCCCCGGCGCCTTCGAGGGCATTGGAACGCCCAGCCTGAAGTGGTTGCAACGTGTCCGGCAGGAAACAGGCTTAGCCGTAACCACCGAAGCCGCCAACGCCCAACACGTGGAGGAGTGCTTAGCCCACGGCATTGACGTGCTGTGGATAGGAGCACGCACAACAGCCAACCCTTTTTCAGTGCAGGAAATTGCCGACGCCCTGCGCGGCGTGGATATACCCGTACTGGTCAAAAACCCCATCAACCCCGACTTGAAACTCTGGCTCGGCGCCTTTGAACGCCTGCATAGTGCCGGCATACGCCGAATGGCCGCTGTGCATCGCGGATTTTCCAGCTACGGCGACTCCGCCTATCGCAATGCCCCGCGTTGGCAAATCGCCATTGACCTGATGCAGACCTTCCCCAACTTGGAAATCCTTTGCGACATCAGCCATATCTGTGGCCGCCGCGATACCTTGGCCGAAACGGCGCAAATGGCCTACGACCTCAACTACGACGGCCTCATGGTGGAAGTGCACCCTTCCCCTGATGAGGCCTGGAGCGACGCTGCTCAGCAGATTACCCCAGCGCAATTTCAGCAAATGACCCGCGCCTTAGTGCGCCGCTCCCTGACTGCTGACGACCCAGACTTTCTGGCTTCCATCGAAAACTACCGCTGCGCTATTGACGAAATTGATGAGGAGATTATTGCCCTCATCGCACGTCGCATGGAATTAGTGCGCGATATTGGCCTCATCAAAAAAGAAAAAAATGTGGCCGTCCTACAGCCCGAGCGCTTCCGCGCTTTGCGCGAAGCGCTGCTGGCGCGCGGTCAGAAAAACGAACTTAGCCACGAATTCATCACTCTGCTGCTGGAAGCTATTCACCAGGAGAGCATCCGCCAGCAGGAGTGCCTCATCAATGCGCCAACCGCCCTGCAAAATCAAGCGCCTGAAGAGCGCTGACTATAAAAAAGGGCGCCCAGATGCTGGACGCCCTAATAATCAGGTCACTTAGTCGGCCTTACACCGGCGGATCAGGCGGCGTATTCGGGTTGTTGTCGCGCTCGACCGTAGGATACGGATAGAAGTTTCGGCTGCGCTCGGCGCCCGGCTGGCCAGGGCCAGGACGTCCGAAACGGCGCGAGTCTTCCAGTTTAAGACCGCTCATGTACAGCTCAATACAGCGCTGCTGGTAAATATTAAGCAGAATGGCGTCTTTATCGGTAGGGCTACCCGCATATGCGCCCAGTCTGGCCGTTACGCCAAAGGGGTCGGTTGTTTTAGTGCGTACCTTGTTCAGCTCTGCAATGGCTTCGGGCAGCTGGTTTAAGCGCGCATGGCATTCGGCCTTAATGAGCGTGATTTCGCCCGGTAAATAGAGCGGTATGGGGTCGGCGTCGTTTTTGAAAAATCCCTGCACCCGGACTGGCGCGGTGTTATTGCCCAAGTAGAAGGGAATGCGCCCGTCGGCGGCTTCGGGTGCCAGAGCACCCGTCAGGCCAAAGTTGACTACGCCGTTGTAGGTGTTGTTGTTGACCAACGAAACGCGGAAGACCGGGTTCTGGCTTACAGCGTCGTAGCGGAAGACCGAGCGTTTGGTCAGGTCCACCTTGTTAGCGGCGGCCAGCGCCTTGTTGTAGTCGCCCACCATGAGGTTGTAGCGCGCCTGAAGGGCGTATACTAAGTTTTTGATATCAATGTCAGTGCCCACTTTCGTGTTGAAAAAGGTCGAGGGCGCCACACTCTCGACGAGCGGCTGGGCGGCTTCGAGCAGTGCAATAGCTTCGCGCAGAGCGTCAATGCGGTTTTTGAAAGTCGGGCGACGGCCGGCTAAGTACTCATTGACCGGCACGACTTCCGTCGGAATTTGTTCCCAGAAATTGGCCAGCGTGCCGATGGCTAACGCTTTGAAAACGTGCCCATACACGCGGATCATCTCGGTGGTGCCCGTTTCGCGCACGTTGCCGGCGTTGTCAATGAGCAACTGGGCGTTGGCCTTGACGCGGTGGCAGTTTGCCCAGATGTTGTTGATGAAAGCGTTGTTGCCGCCCACGGTACCACCGCCGGACTCCAAGGCGGTCAGCTCGCCGTTGCCGGTATTGATCACGTAGAGTTCCTTCGTAGTCAGGCCATTGCTCGAAATGGCGTTGTACAGGGCGCTGGTAGCGCCTACGCTGAAGTCGCGCTTGATGCCCACGATGAGGGCGGTGAGGCCTTCAGCCGTCTTGACCACCTGGCTGCCGTCGGCAGCATTGGGGTTGAGGAACTCTTTTTGGCAAGCCGGCACAACCCACAGCGCCGGCAGCAGAAGCAAAAGGATGTATTTTTTCATGATGTTGAACATGTTTAATGGTTAAGGACCTTAGCCCAAATGGCCCGGCATTCTATTGAGCAAATGCCGCCATTTTTCACTTTTCACTTTTCACTTTTCACTTTTCACTTTTCACTTTTCACTTTTCACTTTTCACTTTTCACTTTTCATTAAAATCTTCCCGACAGCCGGATGCCGAACATGCGCGGGATGGGCACGTTGCCGAAGTCGTCGCCGCGCACGCGGTCGTTTTGGCCTGCCGAGTTTGTTTCCGGGTCGAAGCCCTGGTAATTGTCCCAGGAGTGGAGGTTGCGGCCCCACAGGCTGATGGAGAGGTTGTCTATGCTGCGCTTAATGCGCCCTAGGTCGTAGGTGAGGCCGATTTCACGCACTTTCACGTAGGAGCCATCCTCGACATGTTCCTCCTGGATGCGTTGACCTGTAACGCCTCCGGCGATAGAGGCCACATACCCGCGCGGTACTTCGCCTTTGAGCTCTTTTTCAGCCAGCGGGCCAAAGCCCACGTTGTTGCTGGTAATGCGGTTCCAGTTATAGACGTCGTTGCCGTATGAGACGTCTAACTGTACGTTGAAGGTCAGTTTTTTAAAGCCAATGGAGGTGATGAACGTGCCTACCCAGTCAGGGAAGGGATTGCCCAGCACCTTGCGCAGCTCTTGAGTGCCGGCGGTGAGTGGTTGCCCATTGGCGTCGCGCATGGGCACAAACACACTGCCGCCATAGCGGTAGATGCGGTCTTTGAGCGCGCCAGTGGGCAGGCTAGCCTCGTTGAATTGCGCCTCTGGAATAACCAAACCGCGTTCGGGCTGGGCCAGACCTTGAGGTGTTAGCAGCAGGGAACCGTCGTTGTTGCGCGCATAGTAGCGGCCGAAGAACACGCCGAAAGGTTGCCCACTGAGGACAGATTGCGTACCGTCAGAGCCGCGTAGGCTGAGGATGCCCGTTACACCGGAGACTTCGTTGACGTTGCGCGAAAAGTTGATGCCGACGTTCCAGGTGAAGTTATTCGTGCGCACCGGCTGCGCGTTGAGCAACAGCTCGATGCCGCGGTTGGTCATGCTGCCCACGTTGGTTACTACGCTACTACCTCCCACTGATGGCGGCAGCGGGCGGTTGAGGGCCAGGTTGTCAATTTGCTGCTGGTAGAGCGTCAGGCTCACGCCCACGCGGTTTTTCCAGACGGCTAAGTCGAAACCGCCCTCGATTTCCGTCATCACCTCGGGGGCTACATCCGGATTGTTCAACAGCGAGGGCGGCAGCAGGGCCGGAAGCCCCGTTAGGTTGCTGCCCGGGAAGTTGTTGAAGCGGTCGTAGAAGCCAATGCCCGTCAGGTTACCGGCCTTGCCATAGGAGCTGCGCAGTTTGAGCGTGCTGATGCTGTTGGAAAGGCCGCTGTTGCGGAACAACTCTGAGGCCACCCAGCTAAGGCTGGCTTTAGGGTAGAAATTGTTCTGGTTGTCTTCCGAGAAATACGACGAGCCGTCAATGCGCCCGGCCAATGTCAGGAACAGCTGGTCTTTGATGCCGAATGTCTGCTGCAAGAAGTAGCCGTTAAGGGCAAATTCGCCGATGGATTGCGCCGGCAGGCTGAAGAGGTTGGATGCGCCGGCAATATTCTTAATAAGCGGCGCCAAGTCGCGGCCTTCGACGCTGGTGAACTGGTTTTTGCCGTATTGGTACTGGTGTCCTGCTGTGGTTGTTGAAGTGATGTGTTCGCCGAACTGCGTTTCATAGGAGAGCAGCAGGTCGCTGTTGAGCTGGAAGACGTTGCTGTTGGCGAAGGCCACGTAGCCGTCGGGGAAGAACGTGGCGGCCACGCCGGCGTAGGGCAGGCGCGGATAGAGTTCGTTGCCCTGGAGGCCGTAGTTGTCTAAGCCCAGCGTGTAGTCCACCCGGAGGCCCTTGAAGGGGAACAGCTTAAGGTTGACGTCGCTGATGACGCGGTTGGTGCGCTGGGTTATGTCGAAAGTTTCGATGACGGACAGTGGGTTGACGCGCACCAATTCCACCTGTTTGAGTGTGCCGTCGGCATTACGCTCGGTGATGTCCCACACGTTGTCAATGATGAACATACAACTAATGGGGTTGAAAAAGTTGTTGCCGTTGGGCATGTCGCGGCTGCCGCTGCGCGCATAGCTGAGGCCGGCGCTGAGGGTGGCCCAGGAGGTCAGTTCCTGGTTGAGGCGCAGGCGTGCAGAGTAGCGCGTGAAGTTGGTGTTCGGAATGATGCCGTCGTTGTTTGAGTAACCAAACGATACAAAGTAGTTGCTGCGATCCGTGCCGCCGCGTACCGACAGGTGGTTGTCCGTCCCGAAGGCGTTGCGGAAGATGTGGTCCTGGTAATCGTAGCGCTTCACATCGTACTGGTTAGTGATGAGGATGCGGTTGGCCGAGCCTACTTTTACATAAGGGATGTTCTGGTTGATGAGTTGCTGCTCCGTAAAGCCTAGGGTCAGCAGGATGGTCAGGCGGTCCTGGTTGGTCTCTAAGCGGTCGTTGCCTTTAACGCCGAAGCGTTTCGGATAGTCGGTAACGAACACGCGCTTGCGCAGCTGGCTGAGGCTGGCCGAAGTGCTGAATTCGATGACCGGTTTGCCTGAGCGCCCGCGCTTGGTAAAGATTTGCACGACGCCATTCGAGGCCCGCGAGCCGTAGAGAGCGGCAGCCGAGGCGCCGTTGAGCACTTCGATGCGCTCGATGTCGTTGGGGTTGATGTCAATGAGACGGTTTTGGCCGGCGGCTAAGCCCACCGTCATAGCGTCGGCGCTGCGGTTGATGACGTTCTGCGAGGAGTTGTCCACGATAACGCCATCCACAATGTACAGCGGGTCGGAACTACCCTTGATGGAGCTCACGCCGCGCAGGCGAATGGTAAAACCACCGCCAGGGTCACCTGAGTTTTGGCTAATTTGCGCGCCGGCTACTTTGCCTGCTAAGGCGCCCAGGGTGTTGTTTGAGCCGGCTTTCTCCAAGCTGCGCCCGTCCACCACGCCGATGGCATTGCCCAGTTGCTTGCGCGTAGCCGTGGGCGAGTTGCCCGTGACGATTACCTCGTCTAAGTTCAAAATGTCGCTGTTCAAAGTGATGTCTTGGGTTACAGGCTGACCTTGCCGGATTTCTACGGATGTGCGGTACGTCGTGTAGCCTACATACGAGACCGTCAGGGTGTATGCGCCTTCGGGCGCAGCGCCCTCCAGCGCGTAAAAGCCACGGACGTCCGTAGATGTTCCTATCCGGCGTTCGGCCAGACTGACCACGGCCCCTACTAACGGCTCACCTCGCTCGTCGGTAACCGTGCCTTTGATACTGAAACTGACAGACTGGGCTGCCAGCGCCGCGGGCATGAGCCACAATAGCATTGCCCGCACACAGAGGTAAATGTAGTGCTTCATAACGATGATGAGTTTGAGTGATGATTCAAATTTTGATGTAAATCCCTCGCCGATACAGCACCCAACAAACCGACCAACAGACCATCAGAAAAAATAGCGCAAAAAGCAGTGAACCTGCTTTGTAGGGTTCTATCGGCACAAAAACCCTCTGGTATAGCCAGCGATAGGCATTCATTTTCTCCTCCCCCTCCATCCAGCGAATACTCAGCATGGTCTTGACTAAAAGCCCTGAAAGAAGGTAGGCAAACAGCGGATTGGCTCCGAAAACCAGGAAAAAACGCAGGCCTCGCTGCCAACGAAGCACGTCAACTACCCACACACTCAAGGCCAGCAACACCATCGAAAGCCCCCCAGTGTAGAGCACGAACGAACTCGTCCACAGACTTTTATTGATGGGAAAAAACGAATGCCACACCCAACCCAGCGCCACTAGCGCTGCTCCCGTCAGACTCAGCGTTTTTATCGTCTTTACTTTCTCTCCGCCCGATCGCAGCATCACGCGGCCCGATTGCCAGCCCATCAGTACGGTTACTACCGCAGGTAACGTGCTTAACAAACCCTCTGGGTCAAAGGGTAGCCCTTTGCCTTTCCACAAATGCGCCGCGCCCAGTACCGCTAAATCAATGCGTCGTGCTAAGTTGTCTTCTAACGAAAAGGGGTCGGCGCCTGGAGCAACGCTCCACGAAAGCACTCCCCAGTAGCCCAGCAGTATCGCGACAGATATCCAAAACACCCCGCGCGGCGACAAATAAAGCACGAGCAGCGACGCCAGCCCATAGCATAGCCCTATGCGCTGCAGCACACCCAACACCCGCAACTCCGACAGACTTTTGCCCCAAAACGGATACCACGCCAGCAACAAACCCAACCCAAACAGCAGCGCCGCCCGTCGCAACGCTTTGCGCAACAAAAACGCCCGATCCGCCTGGCCGTATTTGGAAAACGAAAAGTGCATCGAAACTCCGACGATAAATAGGAACGATGGAAAGACCAAATCTGTCGGCGTACACCCGTGCCAATCGGCGTGCAACAGCGGGCTATACACGTGCGCCCATGTACCCGGCGTGTTGACCACCAGCATGAAAGCAATCGTCAGGCCTCGATAAAAATCTACCGACAAATAGCGCGTACCCATGCGTTAACTCGGAAAACGGATAAGGCAAAAAGAAGGGCAACCTTAGCACAAAAAAAGATTAGCGGAAACTGTTTCCAAGCTTTTCAGAGGCCTTCGCCATTGTTTCAGTCTAAAATTTGGAATAGGCGTTTATTTTCTTTTGATTTTAAAAAAATTTTTGAAAAAGCGCGATAAAAATGGCATTCTTTTGGTTTTGCCCTAAATTGATAAGGTGTTTAATTTAGTTATTTGAGCAAATGTAAAAGCATCTTTCAAATGCAAATATCTACATGGGCTTAAAAAAATATCTCAATGGCCGCCGTTGGCCTGTGCCTCTGACCAAAACCAGAGCGAATAAAACAGGCCCCAGGCTACGCCTGCCGAGGTCTCTAAGGTGTACTCTACCATGCAGGAGGTCAGCAACATCACCTGAAAAATTCCGAACAGCCAACAGCGCTGCTGGCAGCTGAGCAAAAGCCCGCTCCAAGCGAGCAAGCTGAGCAGTAGCCCTACAAGACCCGTGCTGGCCATCAAATAAAGAAATTGGTTATGCGGCAATTTGAAGGTCTTTACATGTTCTGGAAAGTGTGCCTCCACCACGCGCTTCATCTCGGAGGATAAGTCTCCTGTGCCCACACCGAGCCACGGGTGCGCTTGCCAGAGCATCCAGCCCACTTGAAGCGATACCCAGCGCTCTGAGTCGGAGTAGTCGGCGCCGTCTCTGCGATGGTACTGCTGCCAATCGTGCACCGTGTAGTCCCATTTTTCCTGCATACTGGGAAAAATCTTGAAGGAAAACCAGAGCAAAGCCCCCGCAGCTGCCACACTGCCTAAAGCTACCTTCCATTGGCGCGAGCGCCACACCCATTGCACCAACCCAAACAAGGCGCCTGCATACAGCACCGCCAGACCACTGCGCACCGAAAGAAAATGGAGGAAACCCACCAAAAAGAGCATTGCCCCCACCAGCAACGGGCGTTCCCACGCATAGCGCAGCACAAATCCACGCACCCACAGCCAACTGCCGGCCAGAATAGCCGTGGCCACCATCAAACTAAATCGAATATGATGCCGCGGCACGGGTATTGGCTTGCCGTGCTCCATGGCCTCCAGAATCTGCTCCTGGTGTAGCGCGTAGTTAACACATACGCCTATGCCCAGTAGCACCATTGTCCAGACTAAGGCATACAGCACACCGTCGTATTGGCGCGCATTCAGCGCTGGCAAATTTGCAAACGCCCAAGGCAATACTACGAACGGCACCCGCACCCGCACGCGACTTAGCCAGGACACCAAATCCTCTGACCACAAGCCGCTTACAAACGGAATAAGCAGCAGCAAACCCAACAGCGCCAGCGGCCAGTGGGCCAGAAACGCTCGGAAAGAATTCGCCAAAGATCGCCACACTAACGCCGCTCCAGCAGAAGGCCCTCCTGAAGACCGGACTTCCTGTACCCGATGCCATAGCGCGCTGAACACCAATCCCCACATGCCCACCGACAGCAAAAAGGGCGAGACGGGCATGCTGACAACCACTACGCACGCCGAAAAAACGGTCAGGTGCGCAGGCGTAAAGCGCCTCCAGTGGCGCAAGGAAAAAGCAGACATACGCAAATGGGTTTTGCGCCTCAAAGGTACGGGCAGGCTGCTCACTTCATCTCCAGTCTAGCGCTCAGGCCAAAAAGCGCAAAATCGTATTTGGTAGGATCGTCAGGATCAAAAGCTCTTAGCGCGTCGGTTAGCTCCAGCACCGCTCGCCAGTCTGTCTGGCGGCGATGTAACAAACCCAGCTGACGGGCCACGCGATCCACATGTACATCCAGAGGCAAGAGTAGCTGCGATGGCTGTATCTGGCGCCATATGCCAAAATCCACCCCTGCCGTATCGCGGCGCACCATCCAGCGCAAAAACATATTTAAACGCTTGCACGTGGCACCGCGCTCAGGCGTAGGAATATGCTTGCGCGTGCGCTCCGGCGCCCACGGATGGTCGAAAAAATCGCGATGGAAACCCACCAGCGCGCGCTCTACGGTAGCATCTCCCGGCAGCATATGCCGCGCAAAAGCCGTTTCCAATGAAGCGTGCCGGCGGTAATAGTTTTGGAAAAACTCTAAAAAGTACAGCGCATCGGTGGGCTGAAACGTACGGTGATAAAAGCGTGCAAAGCGCTCGCGCTCTGCTTCATTGTGGCCCAAAACAAATTCGTGCGGCGACCAATCCATCAACTCCATCGCGCGCAGAGCACTCTGGATGATGGTCTTGCGCTGCCCCCAAGCCAGCGTAGCTGCCCAAAAGCCTGCGATCTCGCGGTCTTGCAAGCCCTCGAAGCAGTGCGGCACACGGATGGGGTCGCTCTCGATGAACGCCACCGTGTTGTAATGCCGGGTCGCCCGTTCCAGAAAATCGCGCAAATCCTCCATGTGCGAGGCAAACTTAACACACCTAAGCGCCATAAAAGGCAAAACCCACACTTAGCGGCTGCCGTTTTGGCGGACGAGAGGCGCAAATCCTGTCAGATAAACCGATTTTTGCTGCTGGCAAGCCTTTTGACACACTCACCTGTTGACTAAAATGCTGCCATTAAAGCCAGTGCCAGACAAAAAGCGTATTTCCTCATTTTATTTCTAAAAAACTTGCAACGTTTGCGCGTTATTTGTCTACGATAAAAACGTATACACCCGGAGCTATCCCGCAGCGAAGCGATTTATACGTCCAAAGCCGGAAAATGTCGTCATAAATTCTTCCGGAATTTTATTTCCAACAAAACGCTTTTAGGCTTTACATATGTTTGAGAATTGGTTGTTGGCTGTTCAGTCGGAAGACGAGCCTGAGATATCTCCGATTTTTTCTTTAGAAGAAGACGAAGATTTAGGGCAAGATGAGCGCTACCCAGAAGTGCTGCCCATCCTACCACTGAAGAATACGGTGCTTTTCCCAGGGATTGTTACGCCTATCACTATCGGGCGCGACAAGAGCATTCGAGCTGTTCAGCGCGCCTACGACGAGCATCGCTACATTGGCGTGCTGTCGCAGCGCGACATGAAGATAGAAAACCCCACCTTCCGCGACTTATATGCTGTGGGCACGGTGGCCCGCATCCTCAAGATGTTGCGCATGCCCGACGGCTCTACTACGGCCATCTTGCAAGGGCGCGCCCGGTTTGAAGTGCGTGAAGCCTTGAGCGAAGAGCCCTACCTGACGGCGACTATCCAGCTGCTGGAATACACCCAGCCGAAGAACAAACTGGAGTTCCGTGCGCTCATCAGCAGTATTCGCGACACCGCCCGCCAGATCATCGAGTTGTCGCCGCATATCCCCTCCGAAGCGGTGGTGATGCTCAAAAACATCACCAGCGACAATTTCCTGCTCAACTTCATTGCCTCCAACCTCAACATAAAATTGGAGGAGAAGCAGGCTATCTTAGAGATCAACAGCCTCAAGGAAAAAGCTAACCGCATCCTGCAGCACATGGATGCCGAGCTGCAGCTGCTCGAGCTAAAAGACCAGATCGAGGCTAAAGTGCGCAACGATATCGAAAAGCAACAACGCGATTACTTCCTGAGCCAGCAGCTCAAAACCATTCAGGAAGAACTCGGGCAAAACCCACAGGAAGAGGAAATCAACGCCCTGCTGGAGCGCGCCAAAAAGAAAAAATGGCCCAAAAACGTCGAAGAGGCCTTCCATCGCGAGATTAATAAGCTGCGCCGCGTCAATCCGCAAATTGCTGAATACTCCATCGGACTGACCTATTTAGAGACGCTGCTGGACCTTCCGTGGCAGGAGTACACCAAGGATAACTTCGACCTTAAGCGCGTCAAGGCCGTTTTAGACAAAGACCACTACGGCCTGTCTAAAGTCAAGGAGCGCATTTTGGAGCATCTGGCCGTACTCAAACTCAAGGGCGACATGAAGGCACCCATCCTGTGTCTGGTCGGCCCACCCGGCGTAGGTAAAACCTCCTTAGGCCAAAGCATCAGCAAGGCCCTACGCCGCAAGTACGTGCGCATGAGCCTCGGCGGCCTGCACGACGAAGCCGAAATCCGCGGCCACCGGCGCACTTACATCGGCGCCATGCCAGGCCGCATCATCCAATCGCTCAAAAAGTGCAAAAGCAGCAATCCTGTCTTCATCCTTGATGAAATAGATAAGGTGGGCAAAGACTTCCGCGGCGACCCCTCCTCTGCTCTGCTCGAGGTGCTCGACCCTGAACAAAACACCACTTTCTACGACAATTACTTAGAACTGGAGTACGACCTGTCGAAGGTGCTGTTCATCGCTACGGCCAACACGCTCTCTACCATTCAGCCGGCCCTACTTGATCGCATGGAGGTCATTCAAATTGCCGGCTACTCCCAGGAGGAAAAGATGGAAATCGCCAAGCGCCATCTCATTCCTCAGCAGCGCAAAGAGCATGGGCTGAAGCCAGAACAGGTCAAAATTACCGAGCGGGCGCTTGCACACATCATCCGGCATTACACTGCCGAAAGCGGGGTGCGCAATCTCAACCGCGAAATTGGCTCTGTAATGCGCTACATCGCCAAAAAGGTCGCCATGGACGAACCCTACGAGATCGTCGTCCGGCCCGAACACATTCACGACATCCTGGGGCCCACCAAGTTCGACGCTGAGGTCTATCAAGAACCGCAGAGCCCAGGCGTCGCCATCGGCCTGGCCTGGACGAGCTTCGGCGGCGATATCCTCTTCATCGAAGCCAGTCTCAACAGAGGTAACGGCCGCCTCCAGATGACCGGCAGCCTCGGTGACGTTATGAAGGAAAGCGCTACTACCGCGCTCAGCTTCATCAAAGCGCACGCCGAAGAACTTTCTATCAATCCCGAAGTCTTCGACAAAACCGACATCCACATCCACGTGCCCGAAGGCGCCATACCCAAAGACGGTCCTTCGGCGGGCGTAACTATGCTCACTGCTCTCACGTCAGCCTTCATGAAGCGGCCGGTGAAACCCTTCTTAGCCATGACTGGTGAAATCACCCTGCGCGGTAAAGTGTTGCCCGTGGGCGGCATCAAAGAAAAAATCCTTGCTGCCAAGCGCGCCGGCCTGCGCGAAGTGCTGCTGTGCAAGGACAACCAGAAACACGTCGCTGAGATAGAGCCGGAATACATCAAAGGTCTGGAATTCCATTACGTAGACACTATGGCTGAGGTACTCGAAATCGCGCTGGGCATACCCAACCCTGCCCGCCAGAGCAGCGCCAATGGGGTAGACAAAAAAAGGCCGCGAAAAAAGGCCGTTGCACCGGCGCAAATAGCTTCCTGACGCTGCCGTTGCCGTGTCGTGAGGCCGTATCTTTGCCGGCTAATTTTTACATCCGACTTAATTCGCACCCACGCTATGTCTGACCTGAAAGCGCGCATTTCTGCTGGCCCAATACCTGCGCATATTGCTATTATTATGGATGGAAATGGTCGTTGGGCCAAGCGCAGAGGACTCCCCCGAGTGCTGGGCCACCGCAGCGGCGTTAAGAGCGTTCGCGAAATCACCGAGGCCGCCGTCGAAATCGGCGTTCAATACCTGACCCTGTATACTTTCAGCACTGAAAACTGGAACCGCCCGCCCGCCGAGGTGTCTGCCTTGATGAATCTACTGGTCGAAACTGTGCGCGCCGAAATCCAGGACCTGCATCGCAACGGCATACGCTTAGCCACTATAGGCGACTTGAGCGCCCTGCCCGCTGCCAGCCGGAAAGCCCTGCTAGAAGGTATCGAGCAAACTCAGCACAATAGCCGGCTTACCCTTATATTGGCTCTCAACTACTCAGCCCGCTGGGAAATCCTGCGAGCTGCCCGTCAGCTGGCTGAAAAAGCGGCCTTTGGTCAACTGCAACCCGATGCCATTGATAGCGCGATCTTCGAAGGCGCCCTGTGCACCGCCGGTATACCAGACCCCGACCTGCTCATCCGAACCGGCGGCGAAACCCGCCTGTCCAACTTCCTGCTGTGGCAGGCGGCCTATAGCGAACTCTATTTTACGCCCGTTTTCTGGCCCGACTTTGGCCGCGAAGACCTCATGGAAGCCATTGCCAGCTACCAACAGCGCGAGCGCCGCTTTGGCAAAATCAGCGAACAAATCGCCGTTGGGTAGCGCTCCTATGAAAGAGACCATCCGGGAACTCGCCCAGCGCCTCCACGCCGACGTCGTTGCCTACCGCCGGCATCTGCACCAATACCCCGAGCTCTCGTTCCAGGAGGAAAAAACTGCCCAGTACATCGCCTCCCTCCTCCGCGAATGGGGAGTAGAGCACCATACGGGCATAGCCGGCACCGGCATCGTTGCCTTAGTGCGCGGCAAAAATCCGCGAAAGCGCACCGTTGCGCTACGCGCCGATATGGACGCGCTGCCCATCCAGGAGGCCAATACAGCGCCTTACCGCTCCCAAAACGACGGCGTCATGCACGCCTGCGGGCACGATGTGCACACTGCCACCCTACTGGGCGCCGTGCGCATCCTGCACACCCTGCGCAATCAGTTTTCAGGCACAGTCAAATGCTTGTTCCAACCCGGCGAAGAAAAACTACCCGGCGGTGCCAGCTTACTTATTGAAGCCGGCGCTTTAGAAAATCCACGCCCGGCAGCCATCTTTGGCGAACATGTCTATACTGCCCTGCCCGCTGGCGTCGTCGGTTTCCGCGTAGGCGACTACATGGCCTCCGCCGACGAAATTTACGTAACCGTCAAAGGCCGCGGCGGACACGCCGCTATGCCTCATGAGTGCATTGACCCCATCGTCATCAGCGCCCAAATCGTGCTGGCCCTCCAGCAAATTGCCAGCCGCTACGCCGACCCGGCCGTACCCACCGTGCTGACCTTTGGCAAAATCGCCTCTGACGGCGGTGCTACTAACGTCATCCCAAACTGCGTCCACCTGGAGGGCACGTTTCGCACGATGAACGAAACCTGGCGAGCAGAGGCGCACCGTAGAATGAAAAAAATGGCCGAAGCCATCGCTAAAAGCATGGGTGGCGCCTGTGAGTTCACCATCGTGAAAGGATACCCAGTCCTGCATAATCACGTCCAGCTCACGCGCCGCGCTCGTGCCTGGGCTGTCGAATTGCTCGGCAAAGACCGCGTCGTAGACCTGCC
Source organism: Saprospiraceae bacterium (assembly GCA_025056735.1). Lineage (GTDB taxonomy): Bacteria > Bacteroidota > Bacteroidia > Chitinophagales > Saprospiraceae > M3007. Next base: position 14,260 of record JANWVR010000094.1, on the reverse strand, counting down.
CATTCGCATGACAGCCGAAGACTTTGCGTATTACTCCCAAATTCTGCCTGCCTGCTTTTATCGCTTAGGCACAGGCAACATCGAACGCGGCATTACCGCCCCCGTACACACTAACCGATTTGACATTGACGAGGCCGCCCTCGAAACTGGCATGGCTCTGATGGCCTGGCTGGCTTTGTGCGAACTACAATACGACGGCTCCGATGCCATGCCCTGACTTATTGCTGCTGCACCTGCCGCACCAGCGCTTCCGAGTCGCGCATCAGTTGTTCTAGCTCCTTCTCTATCGCCTGGCGCTGGCGCTCCAGCTCTGCCTTGCGAGCGTTGACATCATCGGAAAGGCTGCCTCTTCGCCCTTTTTTAGGCGCTAGCGGCGGGCTGTCGCGCAGGGCCTGTTCAGCGCCCTCTAAGTTGCTTAATTCCTGCTCTAAAGCGGCTTTTCGTCGTTCCAATTCGCCCAAGCGGCGTAGCATATTTTCATCCAAGTACTTAGCGCCCTGACGCAGCGATTGGTAAGCCTGGCCTAATTGCTCTAGCGCGTGATCGTACTTGCCAGCGTCGAGTTTTTCCTTCTCCGAACGCAACAGGTTCCACGTATCCTTTAAAAGGTCGCCTGTTTTGCGGAAAATCTCTTTGGCCTGCTCCTTCTCGGCATCCGTGCCGAAAAAGCGATTGTACACCAGAATGCCCACGACGAGGAAGAAACCAATGGTAATGAGGAAGCGGATCATAGTGAATAGATGTGTAGATAACGCAGTAAAAGAGTCTTTTTGAGGAGGCATTCAGCCTCTATGGAATGCCTTTTTGCGGTGCTTAACGATCCAAAGATCGGCGCTTGTGTTTTCGCACGCCGTAAATATCGGGCAAATGCAGGGTATCGCCGTTGGGCTGTGGGATATCTAAATCGTATCGAATGACGATCGGGGTGCCTATTGGGGCGTGATAGTACACGCGCCAGGCGTCAGCCTCGCTATATCCAATGCAGCCGTTAGAGCTGGCTTTGCCCAGAGAGGCCGGGTTGGTCGTTGGGTGCAGCATCTGGCCGTGGCGTACGCCATTGATTTCGGTTTCTATCCACGGGATTTGCGGCATTCGGGTGCGGCGGCCATCGTCGCGGCGCGTGGTGTACAGGCGTCGGCCCGAGTGTGGGTCCACAAAAAAAGTGGGTGTTCGATTGATGCGCACAATTTGGCCCCGGCCCGTGCGGGTGCGCAAGTCTTCTACACGACCGGGTATTTGCTGGAAGCGCTTTTTGTTCTGCCCCACACGCACTCGCACGCTAAAGAGTGTGTCGCTGCCACAGACGACGCGCAAGCGGTATTCAGGTATGTTCAGATCTAACCAAAGGCTATCTATACGCGCCTGCAGCCGGCGGGCCGTGGCCGTGTCGGGTATCTGAAGGGTATCGCCTGGGCGCAAGACAACAAGGCTCTTCTGATCGAAGACAAACTCGCCTCGTTCCATGCGGCGGTAGTAGTCCGTTTCGGCTAACGTATCTATGAGCCACGGATTGGCATGCACCAACAGGTGCTCCGTCAGCGGGTAAGGCGTAAGGCTATCCAACCAGGGTACCAGACGGTCGAGGGTCTTGAAATAGTCCTTCAAGGTGACTTCCTGATGAAAGACATAGGTGTACAACGGCTTGGGCGGTTCAGGCGTTGGCGGCAATGCTGCAACGACCACGGCTTCCTGCTCGGGCTTCGATGACTTCGTTCCACAAGCCCCCCCAAGACTTGCTGCAACCGATAGCGCCAGACACACCCATATGACCAAGGGGCTGCCGTAGAACAGGCACTGAAAAAGACGCCCGCCGGTTGTCGGGCCAATATTGCACGCTTTTTTCATATAAATATAAATGTTCAGCGGGCGGCTCGCACCCTTTTCTTCTGAAAATCAGTTTTTTCCAAAAAACGAGCCATAAACATCCGACGCTGTTTGCATTTTCTTTCCCAAAAAAACAGACGGCCATTTTGAAAAACGTTTCCGTTCTTTGAGAGGCTTTTTATTGTAGCCGCTCACAACAAACCTTTATCGCTGTTGCCATGGCTTCCAAGAAAATTCTTGATCTTGAAATCGTCTTGAAGGACATCTCCCCCAAAATTTATCGGCGCGTCTTGGTGCCCGACAACCTGACGTTTTCCGATTTGCACGATGTCATACAGGCTTCGATGGGCTGGGACAATGCCCATCTGTATCAGTTCATCGTCGGGCGTGGAAGCATATACATAGGGCCGCCGCCTTTAGAGTACGACCTCGCATATGACGATGACGGTTGGGAAGACGGCAGCCAGATTGAGATCAGTCAAATTCTGTGCGAGCCAAAAGTCTCAGTGATTTACGAATACGATATGGGCGACAGCTGGATGCACCAGGTTACAGTCAAAAAAGTGCTTGACCCAGAGCCGGGCAAGACGTACCCCTGGTTGGTGGAGGGCAAGCGCGCCTGTCCGCCCGAAGATTGCGGTGGTGTCCTAGGATATTATGACATTGTGGAAGCCATGGAACAACCGAGCTCAGAGGCTTACCAAGAATACGTCGAGTGGCTAGGCGGTGAATACGACCCAGAGTATTTTGGCGAGGAGGATATCCAAGAGACGAATCGGTTTTTTCAGGAATATTTTAAGTAAGCGCCTACTCTTTAGGGGCAAGGCGCCTGAGAGGCGAGGTCTTCTGCGATATAGCGGCCCTTTCCCTCCTTCGGAGGATGTGTTTAGCGTTGCTGCCAACCCACGAGTCGGGTTGGCAGCAACGCCTGTTTGTTGTCTCGACTAACGCTGCACCATCAGGCGGAGCCGGACGGCGCCCTGCGAAGTGAGCACGAGCGCGGTGTACGTTCCGGAAGGCAAATGGGCGCATGAGAACGTCGTCTGACCTGCATCCGAAAGGCGTTCCTCTGCGGCTAAGCGTCCGGTAGCATTTATGAGCAATAAGCGGCCTTCCGGGGCCGAGGCGCCCAGATAACGCAACTGCGCCCAGTCGCCTGTGGGGTTGGGATACAGGCGCCAGAGGCTTGCTTCGCCGGGCTCGCGCGTCGAGACGCCTGTATCCGGGAGGAAGATAGAAAGGGTGTTCGTGCAGCCGTTTGAGCCGGTAACGACCACCTCATAGTTGCCTCCGGGTATCCCGCTTAGCGACAGACCCTGGCCTACCTGTTGCCCCAGCCTGAACCACTTCACCTCGTAGGCGCCCGGGTGCGTCACCTGGATGGTAATGCTGCCCACGGAGCGGCCCAAGGTATCCGGCACGATGCTGACGACGGTGATTTGAGGCTGTGCTTTGTCTTCAGGCGCCACTAAGGTTACCTTACTAATGCAGCCGTTTTGGGGGTTGACCACATCGTAGCGATACACACCGCCCGCAGTGATCGTTCGAGGCGTCCAGCCCGGCACCTGTGGCAAATTCACCGTTGCAGCAGGCCGCAAGCATGTCAGGGTGTCCGTCTGTTGCGTGAGCTGAACGGCAAAGGTATCTATGCTCAAGACGAGTATTGCCGTGGCAGAACACCCTGTGGTTGACTGGACAACAATGACCCGATAAACACCCGGTATCGAGACAAGCGGCGCCGGTTCGGTGGAGACAAAATTGTTGGGGCCTGTCCAGGAGAAAAGCAGTCCCGTTGGGTCTGGAACAACTCGCAGTCGTACAACGGTGTCCTTGCACGTCAGCGGCCCAGGAGGCGGAACGGGCGGCAGGATAAAATCCAGCGCAGCGCGGATCATCAGCGAAGCGCTGGCTGAGCAGCCGTTGTCTAAGTTGATCACCGTAACTTCGTACACGCCAGGCACCGTAACCACCGGATTTGGCTCCGTGCTGGTAAAGCCCGCAGGGCCAGTCCACTTGGCCGCAAAATGGGTAGCCGACGTGCCCATGGTCAACTTTAGCGCGGGTTTAGCGCACGTGAGCGTGTCGTCTCGGACAGCGATGGTCGGAGGGTCAACGTCTATGTGATAGACGACTTCTTTAACGCTTTTACAGCCATTTGGCGCCGTAGCAAGCACCCGGCGACATAGCCCCGCAATTATCAAATCACACTCGCACGTAGAAAGCGGAATGTCCACTTCGCACGCGATTTGTGCCGTAGGGTTGTAGCAGTTGATGACCACTGGCGGCAGCGTGATTTGTGGGATGCGAAAGTCTTCCGTAATGGTCGTGGAAGCCGTTGTCGTACAGCCATTGGCATAAGTAACTGTGAGCACATAGGCGCCGCCTGCCGTTGCAAGCGGGTTGGGGCCGGGCAGAGGCACGCCGTCTTTTTCCCAGCGGCATTGGGCGCCCACCGGCGCCGGGCACAGCAGCGTTAGGGAAGGTGTCTTGCAGTTGATTTCCGCCTGGGCCGGCAAGCTAACCGATGGCGCCAGTGTATCTACAGTTACCGGCGCTGTAGCCGATGCCTTGCAGCCTGTGCTGGGATCGGTAACGACGAAGGTGTAGGTACCCGGCACATCCGTCAATGGCGTGGGGTTGGTGGAATAAAACCCGCCTGGCCCAAACCATTCCGTTAGCAAACCCGGCTGGGCGGAATGACCGACCAGCTGTACTTGCGGCTGGGCGCAGGTGATGACCCCGCCCAGGGCCAAAGGCGTCGCCGGCGGAACGCCTTCCACTACCACTGCAGTGTCCCGGTCAATGCACGTTTGACCACCTGCTTGCGCCCGGACGGTAAGAATATAAGTGCCTGGAGCGTTGACGGTCAAGAGAGTACCCGTGCCCAACACAACGCCCGCGGCGTTCGTCCAGGTAAAGCTCCCTGCGCTCGGCGAAGCCCGGAGCGTCAGCGGAAAAGTGGCGCACAACGGGTCGGCTTTCGGGAAAATCTCGGCTCGTGGCTCAACAACAATTATGCTGAAGTTAATGATAGAGTCACAACCTTGATAAGATTGACAGGTGGTAGAATAAGTGCCCTCGCCGCAAAACGACTTTCCACACACAGTGAAGCACTCGCCAGCGCAAAGGGTAACTAATCCGAGATTACGGATAATGGGTGCCTTGACGATAACCTGTTGACGCACGATGCTATCGCAACCCAACGACGACTTGTAAACATGCTGATAGACGCCAGAGCTGGTTACCTGCTGCCCCCAGGGCAACGTGTATGGCGTTGACTCATGGCATACCGTTACCGGAGGCAACACAGTGGGCGGTATTGGCTCTGCCCGCAACATGCGGCAGGAAAGTATTCCAGCTTCGCAGCTGTTGATGGGTTGCACGCATATCTGAAAGAGCCCGGGCGTATTACCAACGATGACCTGTACAAAATTGCCTCCGGGCGCATCCAGCTGAACGACTTCCTTTGTCTGCCCTTGTATACGCCAGCCAGGCGGCGCCGACCACACGTAGGCGCTGGCGTTGGTTACTGGCGGAACGAAGTAGTTGAGCATACTACCCGGGCATACGAGGGCAGGCCCTTGCAAAACGCCTGTTTCCGACATCGGCTTCGCCGTTGCAGCACCCGGCGGAGACACCGATAGCGTAAAATTACATACATCGCCAGCGTAGCCGTCAACTCGCAAGTAGTATGGTTTGCCGGGCGTAATACTCGCACTGATACTGATGGGGGTATCGCCCTTGCCTTTTCCGCCGCCCTCGCAAGCCAGCGGCAGCATCTGAGCATTGCAGACTGCAGGGTACAGGGCCATCTGCATGCCGTCGCCCCTCTGGCAATTGGAAGGTTGCAGCGTGATCTGGATGGCCGTATCTCCGGCGATAAAGCCCAGCCACTGGTCGTTTTCTATCGTACCGCAAAAGAGGCCAGCGTCTATCGAAGCCGTGTACCCTGCGCTGGAACCCGTATAGGTGGTCAGATCGCAATAAATGCAAGCATCCCCACACAAGTCCGGAGCAGGAAAAAGACCGCTTGGGCAAGGTGGTGTTAAGGAGTTGTCTGCTGGAACAACGCGGACGTCTATGCACGTGGGATTCCCTTCAGCACAGGCATTGATCGGCGTTACGCACAGTCGGCTGCTTTGGTTGGCGAAGGTTACGGCCACCCGGGCGCCCTGATCGGCAGGCAGCACCACCGAAGATAACTGGCCGTTGATGCGCACGTCGCCCGTGCCGCTCCAGCGATAACCCGTAGCACCCGGCACTGGAGTGATGGAATAATAAATCGTTGAGCCAGGCAAAACGACCGTCGGACCAGTAATGGAAGATATTGTACCCGGAACCGGCGTCGCCACAGCATCTGGAGGCGTGGTGGTTATTGTGAAATGGCATTGGTCGGTCGCATAACCGTCCACTAAAAGACGATATGTCCGTCCTGGAGTCAGCGAAGAAAGCGTCAATATGCGCTCTACGTCGCCGCTGCCAGCTTCGCCAACGACGCAAGCCAGAGGCCCTTGCTGGCAGCTTTCGTACAGCGCTACTTCGAGGCCATTGCCTTTGGCACACTTAGAGGGCTTGACGCGCAGCGTCATCGAAGGTACGCGCGCCACAAAACCGTACCAACGACCGTTGTTTAACTCGCCGCAAAACCCCGGCGCAGTGCCGGACGTCGGCACCCCCGTCTGGCCCGCCAGACCGTTCAGGGAGCAAACAAGGCATGCCTGCGAACATTCTGCAGCGCCACCTATGACCGGCCCAGGGCAAGGCGAGGCTTGCTGGGCCCACAAAGCACCCTGCCACCCCAGGGCGCACAGCATGAGGAGTACATTTCTGAGCATAAACAGTGCATTTTTAGTGTGAAGAGTACATAGGGGGTTCTCACCGCTGCTTCGACGCTCAAAAATAAGGAATGCTGATGAAAGAAAAAAGCTGATTTTCCCGATTTTCGCCCCCTTCGATAAAGCCGCGCTATTTTTGAGCAAAATTTTTGTGCTGCGCATGAAACGCATTGGTTTCCCGTACGGCATCAGCAACTTCGAGACGTTGGTCAAGACGGGCAAGCACTACGTGGACAGGACGATGTACTTGGCCAAGATGGAGGAAATGGACACGCGGTACCATTTTTTCCTGCGTCCACGTCGTTTTGGCAAGAGCCTGGCGGTGTCGGTGATGGAGTACTACTATGGCAAGCAGCACCGGGCGAAGTTTGAGGAGTTGTTTGGGCGCTACTACATCGGTCAGCATCCGACAGCGGGGGCAAATGCTTACTTAGTGTTGAAGTTTGACTTTAGTGGCATTCGGACAAATGATTTGAAGGCTATAGAAGAAAGCTTTGCCGTTCGAGTCCGGGAGCAGCTATTGCGTTCTTTGTTGCATTATCGCGCCCTTTTTTCAGAGGAAGATTTTGAAGTCATCCAATCGCAAAATCAGGCCAATGAATTGTTAGACAAAGCATTAACCATTATAACTGAAAACAATCCAGGTGAAAAAGTTTTTCTTCTGATAGACGAATACGACCATTTCACCAACGAGATCATTGCCTTCTCTTTCAATGACTTCAGGACGATTGTCAGCCGCAACGGCATTGTTCGGAAGTTTTTCGAGGTGGTCAAGGAGGGCACGCAGAGCGGCGTAATTGACCGCATTTTCGCTACGGGCGTTTCGCCAGTGACGTTGGACAGCCTGACGAGCGGCTTTAACATCGGCACAAACCTGTCGCTGCGGCCCGACATGCACGATTTCATGGGATTTACAGAGGCGGAGGTGGCTGAAATCCTGCGGTTGGCCGAGGTATCGGAGGGCGAGTTGGAGCGGGTGCTGGCCGATGTGCGCGCGTGGTACAACGGCTATCGCTTCCATCCCAAAGCGCGTGAGCGATTGTACAATCCTGACATGGTGCTATATTTTGCCTCGAACTATCGCGTTTTAGGTCAGTATCCGGAAACCTTAGTGGATACCAACGTGGTGAGCGACTATGGCAAGCTCGAGCGCACACTTCGAGTGGGCGATGAAGCCATGAATGCGGCAGTATTGGAGGAGGTCATCGAAGATGGTTCGGTGGTGTCGGGCGTTACGACGCAGTTTAGTTTTGAGCGAGACTGGACGCGGCAGGATTTTGTGAGTTTGCTGTTTTATTTGGGCATGCTGACGGTGCAAGAGGCGATTTTCGATCAATGGAAGTTTCAGATGCCCAACCATGTGATTGGAGAGTTGTACTACAAGTTTTTCCAGCAGATGCTGTTGCGTCGCAGCAATTTGCAGCGTCTGGATTTACGTATTCCGGAGCGGATGATTGCGCTGGCGCGCGACGGGGATGTTGAACCGTTGCGCGAGGCGTTTCAAAAGGTACTGAGTCATTTGGACAACCGCGACGCGCGTCAGTTGGACGAGAAGCATTTGAAGACGGCGCTGATAGCGCTGATGTCGCCCACGGGCGTGTACATGGTGCGCAGCGAGCAGGCGTTGGGTCAGGGTTATCCGGACATATTATTGCTGCGCCGTCCGCCGATTTTGGAGCCGAAGCGGCAGTATGTGTTTGAATTAAAATACCTCAAAAAGGGCGATGCGAGTCGGTTGAGCGAGGTGGTAGAGGAAGGTCGTGCGCAGTTGCGGCGCTACCTGTCGAGTCCGGAGGTGGTGGCGCAGGGCGATTTTGTGGCGTACCTTTGGGTGGTTGTGGGTTACAACATTGAGCGCGTGGAGGAGGTAAAATAGAAGGCCAGCAAAGTTTAGTTGCAGTGCAAAATCTTACATATTCGTCTTCTTCATAAACATTTTTATTTCAATAGCTTATGCCAAAAACGTACGCCCTTGACCGTCAGCGATTCGTGTATATTGGAGGGGCGGCTGGACAGCGCCCTAAGATCCCTGTTGACCTGGCGCGCTTAGAGGCAATTGCCCGCGAGCGCGTAAGTGCTGAAGCCTGGGCCTACATTGCTGGAGGGGCAGGTCGAGAGCGCACGGTGGCTTCCAATGTTGACGCATTCGCTCGCTGGGCGATTGTGCCCCGCATGTTGCGCAACGTAGAGGAGCGAGACATTTCCACAACTTTACTGGGTCGGCCGATTCCAGCGCCTTTTTTTCTGGCTCCCATCGGCGTTTTGGAAATGGCGCACCCGGAAGCAGACTTAGCCGTAGCGCGTGCTGCAGGCGCGATGGGGGTGCCATTCATTTTTTCCAACCAGGCTTCGGTACCTATGGAGACGTGTGCTGCAGCCATGGGGGAGACACCGCGTTTTTTTCAGCTGTATTGGAGCCGTTCGGATGAGCTGGTAGCCCATTTTCTGCACCGCGCCAAAGCCTCAGGGTGTACAGGGATCGTGGTCACCCTCGATACAACGCTTCTGGGGTGGCGCACGCGCGACCTTGACCTGGCGTTCTTGCCCTTCTTGCGCGGCATGGGAATTGCCCAATATACCTCCGATCCTGTCTTTCAAAAAATTATGGATGAACCGGACCCGGCACCTGCAGCCCGCCCACGCTTGACGCTGGAGGCTATTCGCACCCTCATCGCCGCTAATCGCCGCTTCCCAGGCTCTTTTTGGCAAAACCTCCGCACGGGCGCTGGGCTAAAGGCCGTGCGGACGTTTGTCCGCATTTACTCACGACCCAATATCACTTGGCAAGACCTGCCTTTCTTGCGCCAGCATACGGATCTGCCCATTCTACTGAAAGGCATTCTGCACCCTGACGACGCGCGTAAGGCCTTGGACTACGGCGTGGACGGCATTTACATCTCCAACCACGGCGGCCGCCAGGTGGACGGTGCCATTTCCACAATAGAAGCCCTGCCCGCCATCGCCTCCGTCGTCCAGGGGAAAGTGCCTATTCTGATAGATAGCGGCTTCCGCGGCGGTGCAGACGTTTTTAAGGCGCTGGCGCTGGGCGCTACTGCCGTGGGCATCGGACGGCCTTATTGTTATGCTTTGGCAATCGCTGGCCAGGCCGGTGTGGAAGAATTATTGAACAATTGGATGGCCGACTTCGAGCTCACCATGGCTTTAGCCGGATGCAAAAACGTGGAAGAAGTGCGCCAAACCCAGCTGCTGGAGCGCAACCCTTAGCGCGCCCATCGGAGCCGCAGGCTGTTGGCAACAACGCTTACCGAACTCAGCGCCATTGCCGCTCCAGCAAACATAGGGTTGAGCGTAAAACCATAAACTGGATACAGCACCCCTGCAGCAACAGGAATGCCGATTATATTGTAAAGGAATGCCCAAAAGAGGTTTTGCCGAATGGTTCGCACCGTCTGACGCGAAAGGCGTATGGCTTCAGGCATCTTTTGTAAGTCATTGTTTATCAGCACCATGTGTGCCACATCCATAGCGATGTCTGTGCCGTGTCCCATAGCAATGCTGACATCGGCGCGAGCCAATGCTTGACTATCATTGATGCCGTCGCCCACCATGGCCACTACTTTTCCCTCAGATTGTCGTTCGCGAACAAAAGCTTCCTTGTCAGCGGGCATCAGGCTGGCGCGGACGCGCTCGATACCCAGCACCTGAGCAACGGTCTGAGCGCTCTGTGCCTGATCGCCCGTCAGTAGCCATACCTCAATGCCCAAATCGCGCAGCTGCCGTATAGCCGCCGCTGCCGAGGTTTGAATTGGATCGGCAACAGCCGCTACGGCCAGCACGCGGTCGGCGCAGGCGAAAAAAACCACCGTTTTGGACTCGCCCTCCCAGCGCTTAGCAGCTTGTTCCAGGGCTTCGGGCAATCTCAAACCTTCTGCAGCAAACAGAGCGCGATTGCCCGCCAGCACCCACTCGCCGCGAAACCGCGCTCGGACACCTAAACCCGGCAGCTGTTCCGTGTCCGTCAATGGTACAGGCATTACCTGACTCTCCAAATACGCTGCAATAGCCTGTGCTAAGGGATGCTGCGTCTGACGCTCTAAAGAATAAAACACATCGGCCCAGGGCCCTGTCGGAAGATCGTCGGCCCACAAGAGTCCTTCCACCACAGGTTTTCCAACAGTAAGCGTACCGGTTTTATCTAACGCCAGTACCTGAATGCGATGCGCCAGCTCTAAACTCTCGGCATTTTTGATGAGAATGCCCTTTTCCGCTCCCTTGCCAATGCCGACCATGATGGCTGTAGGTGTAGCCAGCCCCAAAGCGCACGGGCAGGCAATCACCAGCACCGTCACAAAGGCCAATAATCCCTGCTCAAAGCCGTTACTCCCGCCCCAAAGCCACCATGCCAACAACGAGACAACGGCGATGAAAACCACTACCGGTACAAACACGGACGCCACCCGATCCACTAAGCGCTGAACAGGCGCCTTGCTGCCTTGTGCCTCCTCTACAGTGCGGATGATTTGCGCCAGCAACGTATCAGCACCCACCTGTTCGGCACGCAACTGCAACGGCGAATGTTGTACCACCGTACCCGCCCAGAGGCGATCGCCGGGGCTTTTGGCCACGGGCATGGGCTCGCCGCTGAGCATACTTTCGTCTACATGCGAGCATCCGCTATGTACTCGGCCATCTACAGGGACTTTCTCTCCTGGCCGCACCAACAGCAGGTCGCCTACAGCTACCCGGGCGGTTGGGATTTCCTCCATGCGCCCATCGGGCAGCAATCGCATGACGGTCTGCGGCTGCAGACCCATAAGTTTTTGAAGAGAGGATGAGGCCCGCGCCTTTGCCCGCTCTTCCAACCATTTTCCTAATAAAACGAAGGCGATGACAACTCCTGCGGCCTCAAAATACACGTGTGCTTCCAGCCCTCGGATTTGCCAAAAGGCAGGGTTCAGGGTGTTAAATACGCTAAAAACATAAGCCGTGCTCGTGCTTAGCGCCACTAACGTGTCCATAGTAGCGACGCCGTGGCGCAACTGTCTCCAGGCCTGGGTGAAAAATGAGCGGCCAAACCAGAACACCAGCGGCGTCGCCAAGAGCCACATCATATAATGAACACCCGGCACATCCATGAAAAACATGCCCAGAATGGCCAGTGGCGCAGCCAACAACAGCGCGCCCAATGCTCGCCGGCGTAGCGAGTTGTAGCGGCGATCGCACTCTTGCGCAGACGTCTCACGCCCTCTCTCTTCAATGATGAGGTCGTAGCCAAGAGATTGCAAAGCCTTTCTCAAGTCCTCCGGCGAGACTTCCTCAGGGACATATTCCACCTGCGCTGTGTTGGTTGCCAGATTGACCGTTGCTGAGCGCACACCTGGTACGCGACTCAGACCCGTCTCCACACTGCGCGCACACGAGGCGCATGTCATGCCCATCACAGCATACTGCTCGCGAAGGGTCTCCGCTTTCTCAACAGCCATTCCAATATGCGTTCCTGACTCCTAAAAAATGTGCCTTCGCCAATAGGCTTCTTCTATTGCGGCTTCACATACCCCTTCAAGATGACACTTGTCTCGTTAGGGTAAGTGTTGGCCGTTATGAGAATCGCCTTTTTCTGTTCTTTTGTCTTCCCCTCTGTGTTGAAGCGTGCTTTGATCTTACCCGTGCCTCCGGGCGGGATCGGGTCTTTGGGCCAATCCGGCACGGTGCAGCCGCAGGAAGAGCGCGCGTTCAAGATAGAGAGCGGTACCTTGCCCGTATTTCGGAATACAAACTCATGCTCGACAACCTCACCCTCGCGTACCTCACCGAAATCGTACTCCGGTGCATCAAAAGTAATGCGAGCCAGCGCGTTGGTGTCCAAAGGCAAATCCGCTGTGGCCGGATTTCGGATCAACTCGCTGTTGGGACCTCCCCCGCGTATTTCGCGAACGCCCGAAGCGTTGTCACTTTCGCAGGCCCACCAGACCACAATACTCAAAAGCAAAATGGAAAACAGGGTTTTCATAGCACTTGCGTGTATTTTCGTAAAGTAACCATTTTTAATCCCCAACGTTCAACGCTTCAGCTGGCATCTTCCTAAAAGATTGCAAAGATGTTGGAAAGCCTGAGGCTGAAAGCGCTAAAAAGCCCTTTTTTGTGGATAATTGAACACACTTTTTTCCCTTAACCCTTTTTCATTTTTATAACACAAGAGAGGGTAACGCACCCCCTATCTTTGCCCGTCGCTGGTACACCTATTTTATTTAATGATAATGGCGAAAAAACGCATACTGATTACAGGCGCTGCAGGCTTCATTGGCTCGCACCTGTGCGACCGTTTCCTGGCCGAGGGCTATCAGGTGATTGGAATGGATAACCTCCTGACCGGTAGCTTAGACAACATAGCGCACCTTTTTAAAGAAAAGGACTTTGAATATTACCATCATGATGTAACTAAGTTTATTCATGTACCAGGCCCGCTGGACTACATTTTGCACTTTGCCTCGCCGGCCAGCCCGATTGATTATTTGCAGATGCCCATCCAAACGCTGAAAGTAGGTGCACTGGGTACTCACAATTGCTTAGGGTTGGCCCGCGAAAAAGGCGCGCGGATTCTGGTCGCCTCCACCTCCGAAGTATATGGCGACCCATTGGTGCACCCGCAAACCGAAGAGTACTGGGGCAACGTGAACCCTGTTGGCCCGCGCGGCGTGTACGACGAGGCCAAGCGTTTTTTGGAAGCCATCACCATGGCCTACCACAATGTACACGGCCTTCAAACGCGCATTGTGCGCATCTTTAATACTTATGGCCCGCGCATGCGCGTCAATGACGGGCGCGTGCTGCCCGCCTTCTTCAGCCAGGCTATCCGTGGCGAAGGCCTTACCGTATTCGGCGATGGCTCCCAGACGCGCTCCTTCTGCTATGTGGACGACCTCGTAGAAGGCATCTATCGCTTGTTGATGAGCGACTACCACCTCCCAATCAATCTCGGAAACCCTTCGGAAATCACTGTCCTCCAGTTCGCTCAGGAAATCCTCGACTTAGTGCAAAACCCTAAGGCCTATATTGACTACCGACCGTTACCGGTGGACGATCCCAAACAGCGTCGCCCTGACATCACCAAAGCCCGCCAAATACTGGGCTGGGAACCTAAGATTGACCGTGCAACCGGGCTAAAACTCACCTACGAATACTTTAAAAAAGTGGTTCCTAAGGCCTGATTCTCTCCTTCTCCCTTACACGCCGGCTGTATCGGTGCTCGTCAATCCGTAACAAACGAAGCGTTTGATACGATTGGCACATATGCCTTTCCTGCGCATGAAAGAGGCCCAAAACACGCTAAGAAACACTGCGAAAATTTTTTTTAATTTTTTAGGAAAAATCTCTTGCATGAGTGAAAGCGGTGCTATTACCTTTGCAGCCCATTTCAAGAAAACTACACTAAAGTGCCCCGGAAGAGGGGCCTAAAAAGAGCAAGTTCATTGACAAGTTTGGACGAGTAGCCTGAACATGGCGCCAGGTTCTTCGCTGATGAGGGGCTTGGATTTGGATACGCTTTAAAGAGAGTGGCAGCGATAGCTGCTGAAGAGGTTACTATGGAGAGTTTGATCCTGGCTCAGGATGAACGCTAGCGGCAGGCCTAATACATGCAA